>JBDRMK010000001.1:0-6173 GCA_043812155.1 Patescibacteria group bacterium
TGTATTGTTTTTGCGAGACACTAAATGAAGATATATCATTGCAATGAACAATGTCTTTTACTCTGGCAAATTTTAGCTTTCTTATATCTTGTGAGATTAAAAAATTAAAAACCTCTTTCGGAAACTGGTGATTAACGGTGCTAATTCCACAAATAATTCCGCTAAATATTCCAGCTTGTCGTAGCAATTCAATGCCTCTCATGACATTGTCATATGAACCTGTTTTATCTGGATAGTAACGGGCTTGATTGTGAAAATCTTTAGGACCGTCGAGGCTTACGCCGATAGAGAAATTATGTTCGGCAAAAAACTTTATCCAGTTGGGGGTAATCAAAGTGGCATTGGTTTGGATTGAATTTATTATTCTTTTCCCTTTTTGCTCCCATGACTGTTGATATTCCATTGCTTTGCGGTAGAAATCTATCCCGGCAAGAAGAGGTTCTCCTCCATGCCAGATAAATTCAATATTGTCTTGATCGCGACAGAAAAAATCGATAGTTGCTTTTAGTGTTTCTGGATGCATGCGATTTTCCCTAGTTTGTTTTCTAAGCCCGGCGGCATAGCAGTAAGAACAGGATAAATTGCATGAGCCATTAACTGGTTTAATAATTGGAGTAGAAATCGCTAAATAGGTTGTCATCGCATACCTTCCTTCTTTTTTGTATTTGTAAAAGTGCTGCATTAAGGTCTTATTCTCGCGTCTCATCCAATAGAATACCTATTATTGTCTATCTTTTCAAGTTTTATGGGCGTTACGGTTTAGATTAGGGATATGGAAGTACTTGATGTTTTCTATAACATAAGTCCGAATATCGTCCAGCCGTCTCTGCCATAATAAATCAAAACGCCCCATATAAAACGGGGCGTTTTGGGTCAATGGTAAAAGTTTACCAACTGCTTCTGTCTTTGTTGAAGCCACCGCGACTGTTGCTGTTGAAGTTTCTTCGCGGGCGCTCTTCCATCGGACGAGCCTCATTGACGGTGAGATTACGGCCTTCAAATTCCTTGCCGTTCCACATCTCAATCGCTTTTTGAGCCTCTTCTTCGGAAGACATCTCGACAAAGCCAAAGCCTTTTGACCGGCCAGACATCTTGTCGGTGATAATAGCCGCCGACTCAACGGTCCCAGCCTGGGCAAAAGCCTCTTTCAAGGAGTCTTCGGTGGTGTCATAAGACAGGCCACCAACATATAATTTCTTATTCATAGGTTCCTTACTTGTTTTACGCGTAAGCCGACTTTTTTAGTTTCTACTTTTTTGACTTACGCTAATCGCATAAGGAAAGAGAAAACTTATTAAAACTTACGTCGCTGACATTATAGTTTGTTTTAAAAGTAAAGTCAAGGGGTTGAGAGCTTTCCCTTGATATTAATTGTTTTTTTAGGTACATTAAGTTAATAAAAGTTATATCAGTTATGGATAAAATAGACAAAAATCTTTTGCCCAATCATGTCGCTATTGTTCCCGACGGCAACCGCCGCTGGGCCAGGGCAAGAGGACTGGCTGACTGGCAGGGGCATTGGTCTGGGGCGGAAAAAACAAGAGAACAAGTTCAGGCCGCTTTTGATTTGGGGATATATTGTCTTTCCTGGTGGGGCGGCTCTTGGAGTAATTTAACCGAACGTTCCAGAATTGAAATCAACAGCCTTTTTCAGATATATAACAAATATTTTCGCGAGTTAATCAAGAAAAAAGAAATTTACGAGCATCAGGTAAAAGTCAATGTAATCGGAAGATGGAAGGAAATTTTGCCGCCGAAAGTAAAGGAGACGGTAGCGAAATTAGAACAGGCGACTAAAGGTCATAATCAGCGGCTGCTTAATTTTTTTATCGCCTATGACGGCCGAGACGAAATGCTTTCCGCCGTCAAGGGCATTACCCAGGCCGCCCGGCAGAATAAGAGTTTGAAAATAACCAGAGAGGTTTTAAAGGCTCACCTTTGGACTGCTGAACTGCCGCCGGTTGACCTGCTGATAAGAACTGGCAGCAGCAGCGATCCTCATAATAGCGCTGGCTTTATGATGTGGCTGACGGCCAACAGCCAATTGTATTTTCCCAAAGGATATTATCCTGATTTTGGAAAAAAAGAATTTATCGCGGCAATTAGAGAATATCAAAACAGAGAAAGAAGGTTGGGGAAATAATGAAAAAATTAATTGACCAACTAATTACTGAGGGATATTTAACCAGCCCGCGGATTATTAATGCCTTTAGAAAAATCAGCCGGGCTGATTTTGCGCCAAGAGAATTAGTTGAAAAAGAGGGAAGAGAATTTATTGAAGAATATAACGCTCCCTTGAGCATTGGTTTCAATCAAACGGTTTCTCAGCCGCTGACGGTGGCTTTTATGCTGGAGCTGCTTCAGCCGAAAAAGGGAGACAAGATACTGGATATCGGCTCTGGCTCAGGCTGGCAAACGGCGCTTTTAGCCGAAATCGTCGACCAAGACGGATTTGTCTATGCCATTGAGCGAATCAGGGAACTAAAAGAATTTGGCCAAGAAAATGTCGGAAAGTACAATTTTACAAATGTGGAATTTATTGCCGGAGACGGCTCAAAAGGACTAGAAGATAGGGCGCCGTTCGATAAGATTATCGCGGCGGCCGCCGGAGACGAAATTCCTTCGGAATGGAAAAAACAGCTGAAGATCAACGGACGATTGGTGGCGCCAGTTAAAAACGGCATTCAGCTTTTGATTAAAAAGAGCCGGGACAAGTTTGAAGCCAAAGAATACCCCGGGTTTGTTTTTGTCCCGCTAATTAAGGAAAACTAAAGTGAACGATAAAAAATTAATGATTTTGAATAAAAAAAGGTTTATTCTTTTTTTTGTTTTCATGTTCATTTTTCTGGCGCTGATTTTAGGCGCCGTTTTGTATGTTAACTACCAGATTAATGTTCCTTTAGACAGCCGGGGACAAGAGAAAATTTTTATTGTGGAAAAAGGGGACGGGCTAAAGGCGGTGGCGGCCAACCTGGAAAAAGAAAATCTAATCAGGCAGAAGTTTTGGTTTATGACCTATGTCTTTTACCATGGCTGGACCGGGCAATTGAAAGCTGGCGAATTTATTCTTAGCCCCTCATTGGCTGTGCCAGCCATTACCCGGGAAATAACCGGCAAAGCGCTTTCTCAGGAAGTTGAAATAACAATTCCCGAAGGATTTACTTTAAAAAAGATAGATGCTCGACTGGCCGCCGCCGACCTAATAAAGGAAGGAGAGCTTTTGGCCGATTCAAGAAAACTGGAGGGATACCTGTTTCCTGACACTTATCGGTTTGACCAAGGCGACAGTTTAAATGAAATAGTCAAAAAAATGACTGACAATTTCGATCAGAAAATGGACAAAAGTTTAAGAGATGAAATTGCCAGGCAGAAAAAAACATTGGCAGAAATTATTGCGATGGCCAGCATCATTGAGAAAGAAGTTTCCAATTATGAAGATCGGCGAATTGTTTCTGGAATATTCTGGCAGCGGCTCAAAGATAATTATCCGCTTCAGTCCTGCGCGACGATCGCTTACGCCCTTGGAGTTGACAAGTGGAGATATTCCACCGATGACACCAAAATTGATTCGCTGTATAACACCTATCAGAATGCCGGCCTGCCGCCTGGCCCGATTGACAACCCCGGCCTGGAATCCATCAAGGCGGCAATCTACCCGCAACCAACCGATTATTACTTCTTTTTATCCAAGCCCGACGGCAGCACGGTTTTTTCCAAGACGCTGGAAGAGCATAACCTAAATAAAGCCAAGTATTTGGATTAGGTGTTTATAAGATTTTAAGTAATAACATGTAAAAAATATATCACTTGACAAGATAATGTCTTTATGCTATCTTATTTTTATTAGTTCTTTAAAAACCCATCAGATAAAACCCAAAAAAGGAGGGCCTAAATAATGAAGAAAAGTATATTTGTCCGCATGATTTTTGTTATCTTTATTATCTTTCTCTACTCGTGTACCGCAATTCCAACTAAAGAAGAGAGTTATCTGCCGTCAACATCGCCGGTAGGAAATCTTTTCAGCCAGGAAAGACAACCTTTCAGCCAGGAAAGACAACCTTTGTGCGAGGGATACGCTGTCGCCGCCGCTTTAAAACTTTACGACTTAAACCTGAATGAGAAGCAAATAAAAGAAATCTACAAGAAAAGTAGGCTTCTTTTAAAAAGCGATGGATTTTCAACGAAAGAAGAGGGAACATTTGCGCGCTATTTCTTAAAAGCGCTGAAGAATGATTTCCCGGAAGTTGAATACGGAAAAGTAGGCGACATCAGGGAAATCAAGCAGGTCATTAAAGAACATAAAGCAATTATTGTGGAATTAGACAGTGTTGACTTTAATGACCTAAAATTCTGGAAGAAATTCTCGAAAGACAACACACTTTACTTCCGATTTGGAAATCCAACAAGACATGCCGTACTCGTTGATGGGTGGAAGAAGGATAAATTTTCCGTCCTCAATAGTTATGGAAAAAGGTGGGGAGACGGAGGCCGGGCCTGGATATCTTTCATTCAGCTCCGAGCCGGTCTGGTGGAAGCCTGGTGGGTTAAAGTTAAAAAAAGTTAAAAAACAATTTTTTACAAAGGCCTGGAACTAGAATTAGTTTCAGGCCCTTTTCACTTAATAGAGAACTTGACAAGGGATTTGAAATAGAATAATCTTTAATTAGCCAAAGACAATAGGCAAAATAAGACCTATCGAGGCAAGCGGTTTTTAGTGTTGTCTACGGCCCTCGTAGATTTTTTTTATGCTGACCAAAGAAAAGAAAAAAGAAATTATCAGTGATTTAGCGGATAAATTGTCGCGGCACAAGGCCGTTGTCTTTTTTGACTTTACCGGCCTGAAAGTCAATGACAGCCAGAAATTGAGGGATAAATTGAGAGAAGAAGGGATTGACTGCCAGGTGAGCCGAAAGACTTTAATTAATTTAGCGCTGGAAAAAGCCGGATTCAAGGATGTCAAAGTCAGGGAAATGGCCGGACAGCCGGCGCTGGCCTTTGGCTACGAAGACGAAATTTTTCCGGCTAAAATCATTTATGATTTTTCTCAAAAAAACGAAAACGTCAAAGTTTTGTCCGGTTTGGTCAATGGAGAGTATCTGGACAATGAAGCCATTATTAATTTAGCCCAGTTGCCTTCAAAGCAGGAATTACTGGCTAAATTGGTTGGCGGGATAGCATCTCCCTTGTCTGGCTTGAATAACGTTTTGTCCGGTAATCTAAAAAAGTTGATTTATCTATTAAAAAACTGTAAGATATAATCTGGAGTTTGTAATTCGTAAATTTACAGATTACAGGTTGTAAGTTACAAATCTAAAAATATGACAGAAGAAAAGAAAAAAGCTCCAGCCGAAGAAAAACCGGCTGTCAAAGAAAAAAAAGAAGAGGAAAAAGAGACGGCAGTCGAAGTGCCGGAAAAATTCAAAAAACTAGTTCAACAAATTGAAGAACTAAGCGTTTTAGATTTAGCTGAACTGGTCAAGGTCTTGGAGAAAAAATTTGGCGTTAGCGCCATGGCGATGGCGGCCGCTCCGGCGGCTAGCGGCGCCGCTCCGGATGAACAAGGCGGTAAAGAAGAAAAAGCCATTGTTGATATTGAATTAAAAAGCGCCGGAGACCAGAAAATCAACGTGATTAAGATTGTTAAAGAAATTACCGGGCAGGGATTAAAAGAGGCGAAAGATCTAGTTGATGGAGCGCCGAAAGTTATCAAACAGGGCGTGGCCAAAGAGGAGGCCGCCGAGCTCAAGAAGAAATTAGAAGAGGCTGGCGCAACCGTTGAATTAAAGTAAAACTAATTTTTTTCTACGCCTTATGGCCAAAGAAATATTAGAACAACTTTTTGACTCGCCAATAAAAGTCAAACTGCTGAAGTTATTTTTAAGAAATCCAGAAGAGCATTTTGGATTAAAAGAGTTAGTTAAAAAAACAAGGACCGACAAGGCTTCTTGCCGGCGACAGATCAGTAAGTTGGAAGATATTAAGTTTATCAAGTCCAAGTTTAAATCTGGCAAAAAGTTGTATTTCCTAAATTTCACTTTTGATTTTTACAACGAACTAAAGACACTGGTCCTGAAATCCAGTCCGGCTTCCAAAAACAAAATATTGAACCGACTCAAAAATATCGGGAGAATCAAACTAGCTTTGCTTTCCGGGATATTCGTTGATTTGGAGAA
>JBDRMK010000002.1:0-17259 GCA_043812155.1 Patescibacteria group bacterium
TATTGGTACAATCATGAACGGATCCATTTGGGTAAATACTTAAATGGCCTGACGCCAATGGAAAAATTTCAACAAAATTACAGCCATCAATTTCTACCGTTGTTAGTGGCCAAAGTGTCAGCCTTGACTGTTAACTAAACAGACTATGGCAGAATTTTGTTGTATTTGGCTTTTTCTTCGGAGTCACGGACTCGAAGGTTTTTTCTTTATTCCCGATAATTGACTAAATTTTGATATTATATTAATCTTAATTTCAGCACATTCTCACGCAACGCCAAATATCACATACCACATTCCCCAAAAAAAGCGCTCACCACGCTGTCCATTCCATCTTTGAGGCGTTGCTCATATCGTTGCGGCCGGGTTTTCGTCGTTTTTTGCAGATAGCGGTCCGATTCATAACCCGGCCGCTTTTTTTATTAAAAATAACGATTAGAGCGGATTCAGAATCCGCTCTTCTCCTAACGGTGTTTTTTAATATCAAAAAACCGGAAGTTATTACTTTTCGGTATATTTTAGGACGGAAGAAAGACTGATCCGCCTTCCTGTTGGTATTAGTTGAATCCGGCCACGGAAATGCCGCCGCGAAAAGTAGAAGTATAGCTCATGAAGTTGGAAATTAAATTGCCCGCGGAATTGAAGATCTTCACTTCCGGGCCGATATAGCCGGTGCTGACCGAAGTGATGATCTCATTTTTTCCGTCGTTATTAAAATCGCCGGTCGTTAAATTCAAGCCGCCGCGGAAAAGGCTGTTGTAGACGAAGAATTGGCTTTTAACCTGGCCGGCTATGTCAAAAATTCGGACATGGGCGCCGCCGGAAGAAGCCGGCACGGTGATAATTTCCGCCATGCCGTCATTATCCACGTCGCCAGCGGCCACATTGACTCCGCCCCGGAAAGAAGTGGCGTAAGCGAAAAACTGGTCTAAAACGTTTCCGTTCGCGTCAAAAATTCTCACTTGCGGTCCGCCGCCCGGTCCGGCGCCGGCAATAATTTCGGCTACTCCGTCTGCGTTCACGTCATCAGAGGCGACTTTTACTCCGCCGCGGAAGGTGGTGGCATAGGCAAAGAACTGATATTTTAAATTTCCCTGGTAGTCAAAAATTCTTATCTGCGGTCCGCCGCCTTGCCCGGCGCCGGCGATTATCTCTATATTTCCGTCTCCGTCAACGTCTCCGGCCGCGATATTTACTTCCCCGCGGAAAGTGGTAGCATAGGCGAAAAACTGGCTGACTAATTGTCCGCGGCTGGTAAAGACCCTTATTTGTGGCCCGCCGCCGGATTTCGGCCCGGTGATGATTTCTTCCAGGCCGTCATGATTTATATCGGCGGCTAAAACGTTGATCCCGCCGCGAAAAGTGGTGGCATAAGTGAAGAATTCGCCGGTCAGTTTTTTTGTATTGTCAAAACCCCGGACCCGCGGCGTATCGCCCGTGCCCAGGCCGACCAGGATATTATTTTTAGGATAAGAAAAAACTGTCCGGGTAATGGTCGTGACATGGCCGGCTCTGTCTACCAGCGAATAAGTGATATTATTCGCTCCTTTGCCTAAACCTATGCTTGAAGAAAAAGTGGGGCTGGAAATATCTTGAGTTTCGCTTCCGATCGTCAGGCTGACCAGCCCAGCCGTGGCGTCGCTAATGGCTCCAGTGGAGATAAAAGTCGTGCCATTCACTACTTGATTGACCACTGGCTTAATAAGAGCAAGAGTGGGCGCGACCGTGTCCACGTAAATATTATTACTTTTTACCAATTCGGCATGAGTGAGGATATCTACAGAATAATATTCTACTAAGTGCTGGCCGTCGGCTAAGGAAAAGGGAGAAGAATAAGTCTGCCAGTCGCCGGAATCAATCCGGTAATAAGTGGCGGCCACCCCGTTGTCATCCGTGGCGGAAAGAGTGATCAAAGGATTGGTAATAAAGAATCCGTTGTTGCCATTGGGTTCGGCAGGCGAAGCGGTCAAGCTGGTGGTCGGCGCGTTTAAATCGCTTTGGGCCAAAGCAAAAGCGGCTTGAATATCCAGCAAGCCATAACCAAAAGTGGTGTCATAACCAGCCGTGCCCAAATCTTTGGCGCTGTTAAAAAGACTGGCCTCTGTTTTATTCGCGTCAAAGCCCGCTGATAAAAGCAGGGCGACGGCGGCCGTAACATGAGGGGCGGCCTGGGAAGTGCCGGCGATGCTGACTAAATGAAAACTGGAGCAGATGGGCGGATTATAGCAGTATTCCGCCAGAATATTTTCTCCGGGAGCCACTAAGTCTAAACCCGGGCCATAATTGGAAAAAGCCGAGATCTCATCTGTTTGTTTGGTGGCGCCGACGGCGATCACTTCCGGATAAGCGGCCGGATAATAGATCCGGTCATTACTGTCATTGCCGGTGGAGGCGACGATAATTATACCGGCCTCACTGGCCGCTTTTATAGCCGTATATAATATTTCCGAGCTGGTTTCTCCGCCCAGACTTAAATTTATAACATCCGCGCCGTTGGTTCTGGCAAAATCAATGCCTTGGGCGACCACGGCCGCGGTGGTCGTGGCGTTATGCTTTATCACCCGCACCGGCATAATAGAAATATTGAATGAAATTCCAGAAATGGCATAGGCATTATTAGTGGAAGCGGCGATGATTTCCGCCACTGAAGTGCCGTGGCCGTCGTCATCATTAGGATGAGAGTCGCTTTCCACAAAATCATAACCCGCGACAAAATTGGTGTTTTCCAAATCTCGAGCTTTTATAAAAGTGCCGTAATTTTCATAGGCCACGCCGGTATCGATCACGGCCACGATAACGCTGGAATCGCCGCCGTATAAAGGCGGAGTCGTATCGTAGTCCCAACCACCAGCCACATTTATTTTTGACAAATTCCATTGCTGGCCATAATAAGGATCATTAGGGGTGAAAGCGTTGATTTCCAGGGAATAATTTGGCTCCGCGTATTTAATAAAAGGATTTTTTTGTACTCCGCGGCCAGCTCGGGAATATTTTTATCCGCGGCAAACGTTATCTGAAAAGAACCGTAAAGACTGGAAGTTTTATCCTTGCTTATGGGTTTGATTTTTACCACCCCATAATTTTTATTTAAAGCGTCCAGGGAGGATAAGCCAAAAAATCCCTTATTTTTTAAATTTTCTTCCGCGGTAATCCGAAACTGACCTTTTAGATTGATGATCAAGGAATTTTGCGGGTAACTTGTTTGGTCCGCTTTCGCCCCATTAACAAAAAAAGCCGAAATCAGGCAGCTAAAAGCAAAAATAATCAGAAATTTTTTCATGCTTTGATTATAGCACGATTTAGTAGATTTTTTTAATCTCCACGCCGGTGTAATAGTATTTCAGTATTTCCAGCCATGTTTTATTTTCGTTTTGCGCCAGGGCGCGGGCGCCGGTGCCGGAAAGTCCGACGCCGTGGCCCCATAAAGTCATACCCTGGCAATAAGGGTCGGGTACGGAAACCAGCCAGGGTTTGCCGCTGCCGCCGAAGACTTCGGTCCAGTTCCGCGTCCGGCCGTCCGAGCGTGAGAAATAAGGGGTGATCACCACTTGATCTTGGTAGGTGACCATCTGTCCGGCCGTGTCCAATGTGGCTTGGGTGATTTGGGGCGAGCGCAGCTCTATGTTATAGCCGCGGTATACCTGGTCATTGGCGGAGTCGTCAAGAATAAAATTATCGCCGGTGTGTTTAAGCCCGCCAGTCTGGATATGGTACATGGCGTAAGTGCGGGCGGCGGTGATCAGGGCTTTTAGGTATTCATAAGGCTGGTCGCCTGAAGCCTCTCCCAGCCCTCGCAAATAACTTTCCAGGGGCAGTTCATCAATCACCCAGACCTTGCGCGAGGAAGTGGAATAGCGTATCTCAATATTTCCCCGGAATTTATTGTCATTCACGGTATTGTTCCAATCAGTAAAATTATTAAAAGAAGTGATCTCAAAAACCGTTTCCGGATTATCAGAAGTGAAGCGGATATAATTACTGATTGACTGGGAATAGCCGGGCGCTTTGACCAAATACTGGCCGGTGACGAACTCCACGGAAGTTTCGCCGTCGGCGACCGCGGCCAGACTGTTGCCGGCGCCGTCTTTAATATTATATGGGCCATTGGCTTTGACTGTGACCGCGCTGGCCGTGTCATAAAGCCCGATTCTGATCAAGGGTTCGCTTAAAAGGGTGGAGATGGCCGGAGGCAGGTATTTGGGAGCGGAGGCCACAGTAATAGGAATGGATACCTCTCCTCCTGCTATCCATTCCAGGTTTTCCGCCACCAGGCCGAAGGTTTCCTGGTAATTTCCCTCGGTGGCCGGCGCCTGTAAAGCAAAGCGGAACCGGGCGATCTCCCCGGGTTTTACCCCGTCATTGAGCAGGACGGCCGGCCGGTAATATTTTTTCCAAAAACTGTGTTTAAATAGACTGGTCCGGCCGGCCGGGTCAGAGACATTCAAGGCGATAAAATTCTGGCCGGTATTTCGCCAGGTGGTCGTGCCGCGGTTTTTAAAATCCACTTCAAAGGTCAAGGCCTTGCCCGGTTCAATTTTAATAGACGAAGCGGTGGCGTCTACCAGCTCGGCTTGATAAGTTCTAACCACTTCAATCGGAATGGAAAATTCGCCGCCGCTGATCCATTCCTTGTTTTCCGCCACCAAGCCGAAGGTTTCCAGATAATCGCCGCCAGCAAGAGGAGCTTTTAAAGCAAATATAAACCGGCCGGTCTCACCGGGCTTGACCTCCTCCTGCGACAAACGACAGGGCCGGTAAAAATATTCTTTCCAATACGGATGCCGGAAAGGACTTATTCTTCCCGCTGGGCCGGAGACATTCAAGGCGATAAAATTTGCCCCGGTTTTTTTCCAGGTTTGCGTGCCTGTATTTTTAAAATCCACCCAAAAGGTCAATGATTTCCCCGGCGGCATTCTTAAACTTGGATAGGCCTGGTCCGTTAATTCCGCCTGGTATTCTTTCGTTTCGCTCGTGGTTTTGATCCCGAGAACAAGGCCATTCTTTTGATAGCCGGTTCTGATATATTCTGAAACAGAATTGATGGTTTTTCCGGACACCATTTCTTCGGCTAAAGCGGTATTTTTTGCCATGATTTTTTCCTCGGCTAAACGCAGGCCAAAAGAGGACAGACTCACGATTGATAGCATAAAAAGGATGGGAAAAATTATTTCCCAAGATTTTGGCTCAGATAATTTTATTTTTGTCCCGCCGCGGGCGGGATCCCGCTCCGCGGTGATTTTTGTTTTGATCATTTTGAAACGACGATCTTTGTTCGTTTAAGTTTCGAGGGATAAAAAAAAGTGCCTAAAGCTTTCAGCACTTTTATTTATTCACCCAGTGTTTTTGCTTTTTATTTCTAATATCATTTTAGCACAAAAAACGGGAAAAGTCAAGGCTAGGTTTATTGCTTCGTCCTGATATTTTTATCAAGAACAGTCGTATAATCAAACGCGAATTCAAATATTTTTTTTAGACAGCCGGTAATTGGCTTGCTTTTAATTACTAAGGCGAAATTTTCCTCAAAAGAAAAAAAGATCGTAGTCTGGCCGTAAATATTCACCTGGATGGGATAAGCGAATTCTTTGGGAATCAAGTGCGTCTGTCTTTGATGCCTTATCTCATTTTTCAAAGTTTCCTGAAGATTAAAGCTGGTGGCCGGGATAATGGCTTTAACGGGAATCTTCCTGCTGACGCGCTTTTCATAATATTCCGGATAAATTTTTGGCAGATATTTCAGGTCGTCTTCATTGCTGCCGTAGCCGATGATTTCTTTTGCTTCCTCCAAAATCTGCAAAAAAACTTGTTTCATGGCTTCTTTGCCTTCGACATAGCTGATTTTTGGCTTGGAGACGTCAAAATTCTGCATGGCCCGTAGTTCCGGCAATAAATCCGCGAAAGTTTTTTCCTGGCTGTCGATTTCTTCCTTTCTTCGTTTTAGCAAAGAAAGTAAATCCTTCGGGTCTTCCACGGAAAACTCAAAGGAGTTTTTTTTCAACGCCCTTTTTACAATCGTTAGTTCGTCGCTCAAACGGCTAAGCGCCAGAAGAAGAGTGGCTTTGGGTATTTCCAGCTTTCTGGCTAGCGCCGAAGCCCTTTGGGGGCTTTTTTTCACCAATTCCAGGTAGCATTGCACTTCCAGCTCATTCAAGCCCACGCGGCTTAAAGCTTCTGATAAAGTCTTTTTTTCCATATAATTGTCAGTAATTTATGACGTTTAGTTATTTAATATTAGCAAAATAATAGCCGTTTGTCAAGACATATCATAATTTCGTTGACAATAATGTGGGGTATGATAGGTTATATCGTTAAATAAGGAAGAGGCAGTTTGTTCTTTGAAACACGAGGAGGTAGACAAATGTTTCACGGATCGTTAATGCGGGAAGTGTTTATTGATTCTTTTATCTTCTTGATGCTTGGAATACCGTTTTTCTTGTTAAGCCTCTACGGTTTTCTTCGCAGTTCTAAAGAAGAGCTGGAGGCGTTCGGTTTTTTCTGGGGAATATTATTGGTAACTTCAATTATATTAGCGGGTTATTTTGTATCGGAAACCGTTAACGGTAGAATCGGACGCTCGGATGAAATTCTTGTGGAAATCTCCGAAGGCGTACAAGTTGGTCAGTGGGGAATTTATCGGGAAAACATTTCGCCGAGAGTTCCGGTCATATTTGAAACCGAAGAACCCAATCAATCCGGCTATACGATAAGGAAATTCCGCTGGGTTTATCGGGAGTACGTCGAGGATAAGTATGATCCGCGAGTAAGCAAGTGGATTTTACTTGCCGACGAGAGCCACGAGGAGTTGGACACAAAGATTTTTTGGACTTGCTCTTATTCTCTTGATTTATGGCTTAAGAAGGAAAAACTGAGCTATCAGTTATCTTCAGACTATCTTGTTGAACCAAAAGGGGGTAATCTGGTTTTCTTGACTCTTATCTGGGAATAATAGTCGTTCTTTAAACCCGAGCAAGTCTTTAAACTGCTCTTTTTTTCTGAATGATTTGGCGTCAAAAGGAGGTTATAGATATGAGGGTTCTTAAGGAAAAACCGCGACCTGGCTGGTTTACCGAGCTCAAATGCACAGGACGCGGTCTGACTGGACATGGCTGTAGACGTATTCTTGAGGTTTCCGAATACGATCTGTATCAAGTGTCCTGGAAAAGTGGCCCCGTCACCTACCACAGGATTTGTTACAAATGCCCGGTTTGCGGCGCGGAAACGAGCCTCGGCGGTTTATTGCCGCAATTGACCGCGCGAGGCGTCCGTAATGGATGAAAATCAACCGCACCTTTTAGGAGAAAAAGGGTTGGTAGAAGATAGTTAGTTCCCGGCAGAGTATTCTTTCTGCCGGGATTTTTTATATTTTTGTGATTGACCAAACGCCTTTAAAATGTTAAATTATATACACTAATTTTTTAAAATATTTATGTCTTTAACCGGTCAAGTGGGCAGAAATACGCTAATCCAGGTTTTGGGAAAAATGTTGGGAACGGCTTTGGGCCTGGTCGTCGTCGGTCTGCTGACCCGGTACTTGGGCACCCAAGGCTACGGCCAGTACACGACCGTCATCGCTTACCTGGGCTTTTTTTCCGTGATCGCGGACCTGGGTTTGTATCTGATTGTTCTGCGGGAGATCTCAAAAAAAGACGCTCAGCCGGAAAAAGTCCTGGGCAATGTTTTCAGTTTGCGCGTGATTTTTGCCGTTTTGATCTTGGGGATCGGGGCGGTTCTAGCCTTTTTCTTAAATTATCCGTCAATCGTAAAATGGGCGATTCTATTGGGGGTGGTAAATTTTGTCTTTGTCGCTTTGACCGGCGTGCTGACCGGCATTTTTCAGAAATTTTTAAAGATGTACAAGGTGATTTTCGGCGAGATCTTAGGCCGGATTGTTTTGCTGGTTTTTACCCTGATATTCATCGGTCTGAAACTGAATCTGATTTTTATCATTTTATCGGTGATTTTAGGGAGCGGCGCCAATTTTATTCTGGTTTACCGGATGGCGGTCAAATACGTGCCTATTCGCTTTCTTTTCGATTTTGCCTACTGGAAATACATATTAAAGGAAACCTGGCCTTTAGCGATTTCCGTCATTCTAAACCTTATTTATTTCAAAATAGACACGGTCATTCTTTCTTTGATGAAGCCGGCGGCTGACGTGGGGCTTTACGGCGCTTCATACAAGGTATTAGAAGTTCTGGTTACCCTGCCTAATATGTTCGTCGGACTGATTTTGCCTTTGCTTACTTATTACGCCTTTTCAAACCAAGAAAAATTTACCGAAATTTTTCGCCGAGCGTTTGATTTTCTGGTTTTAGTGACGGTGCCGCTGGTGGCCGGCGGTTTTATCCTGGCCAAGCCTCTTATTTTGCTGATCGGCGGCCAGGATTTCGCCAAGGCCGCGCCTATATTCCAGATTCTTATTTTTGCCGTCGGCTGCCTTTTTTTAGGCAGTCTCTCCGGTCATGCCATTGTCGCCATCAATAAGCAGCGGAAGATGGTCTGGGGTTATTTGACCGTGGCGGTTTTGGGTCTGGGTTTGTATTTTATATTAATTCCGCTGTTTTCCTATATCGGGGCGGCCATCGGCACTGTTATTACGGAATTTACCATCGCGGCCATCGGCTATTATATTATTTTAAAAACGATGAAATTCAAACTGCCATATAAAATTTTCATAAAATCGCTGGTTGCCTCTTTGGTGATGGTCGGTTTTTTATACGCGGCTAAAGATTTCAATATTATTATTCAGCTGGTGGTCGGCGCGGTCATTTATCTGGGGGTTTCCTATGTTTTAAAAAGTTTTTCCAAAGACGAGGTTTTATCCATCATTAAAATACGAGAGGAAGAAAAAGAACATGTCGGATAAGATTTTTGTTTCCGTGATCATTCCTACCTTGGCCCGGCCCAAAATTGTTTTTAATCTGGTCGAAGACTTGAGGAGGCAATCATACCAAAATTTTGAAATCATCGTTGTTGACCAAAGCCGGGAAGAAAATAAAAAACTGAAAGATTTGACTATCGGCTCTCACGACCGTTTAAAATATTTTAAACTGGAAAAAGAAGGTACTTGCCCGGCGAAAAATTTCGGGCTTAAGAAAGCGGCTGGCCAGATAATAATTTTTCTTGATGATGACACAGAAGTAAAAAATCCTGATTTTATAACTTACCACGTCGTCAATTATCTCGACGTAAAAACAGGCGGGGTAGGCGGAAAGGTTGTGGATAAGAATCTAAAATTAAATAAAGGCCAAAAAGGCCCGATCTTGCGGGTGTCAAAAACCGGCCGCGTTTTTCCCAACAGCCAGTCGGAAATAAAGCAGGAAATAAACGCCCCCCGCGGCGGCAATGTTTCTTACCGCAAAAAAGTAATTGATGATATCGGCGGTTTTGACGAAAGGTTCATCGGCAACGCCATGCGCGAGGAAACCGACCTTTCCTTAAGAGTTTTTAAAGCCGGGTATAAAATTATTTTCGAGCCGAAAGCAAAATTAGTTCATTTAGGCGTCGGTCGCGGCGGCTCCCGGCAGAAAAACCGGCTTGACTGGTATTTTGATTTTTTCCACAATGAAACGCTTTTTTTCCTCAAGCATTTCCCCAGGAAATATTTCCCTCTTCTCGTGTTTAGAAAAATAAGGCCGATTATAGCCTGTATGTTTTGGTACGGATGGTTTCGTCCTAAATCCTTAGCCACCCCTATTAAAGGCTTTATGGCGGGGTATCGAAGCTACAAGTTTGAAAATCCAAAATCCAAAGCACAAAGCACAAAATAAATTCAAAACTCAAATACTAAAATTAAAAACATCGACGAGTTTAGATATTTGAATTTTGAACATTATATATTGTTTTGGATTTAGGATTTTGTGCTTTGAATTTATATATTACTATGTCTAATCTAAACAAAAATAAAATTATATACGGCTTAATAGGCTTAGTATTGGCCATAATCGGCGGATTCTTGGCGGCTGATTATAATATTTTGGGATTAGCCGTTGTTTGCGGTCTTTGTTTTTTTATCCTGGCCGGTCTTTTTATTTTAAAGGATCCGTTCTATGGCGTTTTGCTGATCACTTTTTTTCTCCCTTTTGAAAGGATCGGCACCCTGGAATTAGCCTCTTTCACTGTAAAAATCAATCATATTTTCGGTTTGATAACGATCGTGGCCTGGTTTTTGACGATGTTAATAAAAAAAGAAGTCCGGTTTAAGAAAATACCGATATTTTGGCCGCTTATCTTTTTTTTGTCAATCAATCTTTTATCTTTTACCCAGGCGGTCAACCTCTTCCGGGCCGGCACGGTCTTTATTTTTACCCTATTGGCGGTATTAATCGGTCTGGCCGTGACCAATCTGGTGGATTCAAAGGAAAGATTGAATAAGCTGGTAATCGTTTTGTTATTAAGCTGTTTTGTTGTCACCGCTTTCGGACTTTTTCAGTTTGCCGGCGATCTGATGGGATTGCCTTCTTCTGTCACCGGCCTGCGCGATTTATATACCAGCCAGGTTTTTGGCTTTCCACGGGTTCACTCGACTGAACTGGAGCCTTTATATTTTGCCAATTATCTTTTGATTCCTCTTTCTTTGGCCATCAGCCTTCTTTTTGGAAAAATCAAGAAAATAAAATGGTTTTGGCTAATAATCATTATTATCTTGGGCCTTACTAATTTTATTCTTGCCCTTTCCCGGGCCGCCTATTTTGCCCTGGCTTTTTCCCTGTTAATAATTATTGTTTACCATTTTAAACATCTGTTTTCCTTAAAGAGAATTTTATATTTTGCCATCGTTGTCTTGACCGTATATTTTCTTTTCATCCGTGTTTTTAACCTCACGGGCGATTTTACTTTATATTTTGACAAATTTATTACGCAGGCGACGGGCATTTTTACCGGTGCGTCTTATACTGACCGGGCCGATACTATTACTCAGGCTTGGCAACTATTCAAAACTCACCCTATATTAGGCGTCGGCACGGGTAATTTCGGGCCGCAGGTGGCCTGGTATCCCTTGGTCACGCCGGATAAGGGCTGGCTGATCGTTAATAATGAATTTTTGGAAATAATGGCGGAGACCGGTATCTTCGGTCTCGCCGCTTTTCTAATTATTTTGTTTGTATTATTTATTAAATCCGTTGAAGCGATTAAAAAAGCCAAGGATGATTATTTAAAAGCGGTGATGGTCGGTCTATTGGCCGCTTTTGTCGGCGTTATTATTCAATATCAGACTTTTTCCATTTTATATATCATTCATATCTGGTTTTTGTTCGGGCTAATGATGGTGGTCCAGAACTTAATATTCAATGAAACATCTGATAAAATAAAAATATGATGCCAATAATATTAGTTATCTTCGCTTTGCTGCTTTTCTTTCTGATCTCGTTGAAAAGACCTGACATTTCTTTAGGCTTAATTGCTTTGTCTCTATTCACTTATCTTATCCGTTTTAAAATCCTAGGCATTCCTTTTACTTTTTTAGAGATGATGATTCTGGTTCTGTTTTTAGTTTGGTTTATTAATACGCTGGTTAAGAAAGAAAAAGTTTTTTTCGGCTCTTTTTTCTGGCCAGGATTGTTTTTATTGCTGGCCGGCCTGGTGGCGGTTTTTGTTTCGCCGGATACCCGCGCCGCCCTGGGCATTTTTAAGGCTTACTTTATTGAGCCGATTTTATATTTTTTGGTCTTGATTAATATCATTAAAGATAAAAAAGGAATAAAATTCCTTATATTTTGTCTGGCGGTGGGCAGCCTGTTTGTGTCTTTAATTGCGATTTGGCAGTATTTAGGCTTAATGCCTGGTTTAAAGCCCTATATTACCGAAAGCCCGAAGCGAGTCACTTCGTTGTTTGAATTTCCCACGGCCGTGGGCAAGTATTTAGGACCGGTTATCGCCCTGTTTTTAGCCCTGATTTTCACAAAAACCGAAGAAAAATCCCCCCGTCCTTATAAATTTTACCTTTGGGGGGTAATAATTATTTCACTTATGGCTGTTATTTTTTCCTTCACCCGGGGGGCTTTGATGGGGTTGGCCGGAGCATTTATTTTCTTGAGTTTTTTCAGCCGTTATAAAAAAATTATCTGGCTTGGAATTTTATTGGTCACAATTATTTTTGTCAGCTTGCCTTTGGGCCGCCATGAACTGTTTTCCGTTTTTTCCGGCCAAGATACTTCCACGGATGTCCATACCATAATGTGGCAAGGTACTTGGCGGATGCTGAAAGCAAACCCGATCACCGGCGCCGGTCTGGCTGGTTTCCCCGCGGTTTACAATCTTTATCGCGATCCGGCGCACGTGGAGCTTTTTCCTTACCCGGATAATTTATTTCTGGTCGTCTGGTCTGAACTGGGTTTGGCCGGCTTATTGATTTTTGGCTGGCTGATCATAAAATTTATTTGGGAGATAATAAGTTTATTGAAAAAAAATATTGAACCGTATTATCACCAAATACTGCTTGGTTTGTCGGCGGTCATGATATATATTTTTATACATGGTTTGATCGATACCCCTTATTTTAAAAATGATCTTTCCGTCATGTTCTGGCTTTTCCTGGGAATTTTAGCAGTCATAAAAAGAATATACGCCCCTGCTTTACAAAAAGGCGGAAATAGTGTATAATTAGGGAGTAAAATAAAAACAAAAAAGTGAAGGCAAAAATAAAAAAATTCGCGGTTTTATTGTCTGTATTAGTAATTACTTTGCCTGTAATTACTTTTTTGTTTATGCCGGAAGCTTCGGCGCAGGAGATATCCTTGAATATTATCACCCGGGCCCAATGGGGAGCCGATGAGGGGTGGCGTGTTGATTCTCAGGGTCAGGAAATCTGGCCGACGGAATACGCGCCTGTGGAAAAAATTATTATCCACCATACGGCCGGTTCCTTGGGCGGGACGGATCCGGCGGCCATTATCCGCGGCATCTATCATTGGCACGCGGTGTCTTTGAGCTGGGGCGACATCGGCTATAACTATCTGATTGATGAAAAGGGCAATATTTATGAGGGCCGCTACGGCGGCGACGGCGTGATGGGGGCGCACGCCTACAACGATAAAACTGACACCGGTTATAACCGCGGCACTTTGGGGATCGCGGTCTTGGGCAATTATGAAAATGACACTTTTACGAGCGCCGCCCAAGAAGCCCTGACAAATTTGATCGCGGTCAAGGCGCGCGACTTCGGTTTCGCCCCGAATGACCGGAGTATATTTAATAACCAGGATCTGCCGAATGTTATCAGCCACCGGGATATTGATTTTACCTTATGCCCCGGGAAAAATATTTATTCGCAGATGGATCCGATCCGGCAAGGTAGCCAGATAAAATACCAGGGTTTACCGGGTTTGCCCCCTTCGGATAAAATCATGGCTTATGCCGGCCAAAGCGACACGGTTTTGACTTTGCAGCCTGGCGAGGAAAGAGAAATATGGGTGGATTTTAAAAATGAGGGAAGTTCCACGTGGAAAAGCTACGTGGCCAGCGCCCCTATTTTGAACGTGGAAAGCGCTAGCAAGCTAAAAGCTTCAGACTGGCTGTCTGAGACGCAAATTACCGGCCTTTATACCCCGAATGTGACGGCCGGGGCGAACGGCCGCTTTGTCTTTAATATAAAAGCGCCCAGCGATGAGATTCGTCTGGACCAGACTTTTTTTATCACCTGGGATGATGAGGTCATAGCCGGCACTTCTTTTTCTCTCCACCTGGAAATAACCGGCTTTGATTACGCGGCCAATGATTTTCAATCGGATATTTTAAAAGCCACTTTTCCTAAGACCTTAAGGACGGCGACCGTCTCCTTCCAGAATATCGGCCTTCAAAAATGGCTTAAAGATGATATATATTTGGAGATAACAGATGAGAACGGCAATCAGAATTCATATTATTCCGCCTGGCCGGATAAAAAAGGCAAAATCAGATTTAACGAAAATGAGGTGGCTAGCCAGGGCCGGGCCACTTTTACTTTTAAAATGTTAAGCCCGAAAAGCGTTAATTCCTATCCGACATATCTCCGTTTAAAAAAAGAGGACGGCACGATCCTGCCCGGGAGCGAGCATGTTATTTTGACGCGGGTTGATTCCACTTATCAGGGAGAGATAACCCAAAATACCATCCCGGCCGCGGTTCTGAATAATTGGCGGCCGACCGTGACCTTAAAATTCAAAAATACCGGGTTGTCCACTTGGGGCAAGAATATCGTGCTTAACGTCTATGACGGCGATTGGCGAAACAGCGCTTTTTCCCAAAAGTCTTGGCCGACACCCTGGGGCCATTTCACTTTTCAGGAAACAAGAGTGCGGCCGGGCGAAACTGCGACTTTCCGGCTGACCCTTTATCCGCCGGCCAAAACCGGCACCTATTACACTATTTTTAAGCTAGAGAATACGAATTCCAGTCAGTTGCCGGTCCAAGGAGAAACACGCCAGCTTATAAGGGTGGATGATTCAAACCTTAAATTACCCGACAGCTACCAAGCGCAATTTTTATCAGTTTCCGCCCCGCCGGCCTTGAAACAATTTAAAAGGTTTACTAATGTCGTGAAAATAAAAAATACCGGAACACAAACCTGGAGCAAAGATGTTGTTTTGAATATTTACGACGCGGATTGGCGGGAAACTTATTTTCGCGACGAAATAACTTGGCCGGCTTTTGAGGGCGGAATTAGGTTTTTGGAAAACCAGGTTGAGCCGGGTGAAACCGCCACCTTTCGCTTTATTTACCGGGCGCCGGCTAAAACCGGGCTTTATCGCAACCGTTTTGTTTTAGGTATGGCCGGCCGGGACTATTTGGTTATTCCCGGTTCGGAAAATTCGGCCCTGACGCGGGTGGACTCGCGATAATAAAATAGGGCTAATATTAATGATTTTTTGGCTTGGGGATAATAGATACTTAACAAAATTGCCATAATAAGCTATATTTAAAGGGAATTTAACTAATTAAATATATAAAAAGTCTATGGCAAAATTAACAAAATCCCAGTTACTCAATGTTTTAGCGGAAAAAACTACCCTGGCCAAGAAGCAGGTCGCCATGTTTTTGGATGTTTTGGCGGAAGTCGCCTACAGCAATGTCAAATCCAACGGAGAATTCACTCTTCCGGGAATCGGCAAGTTGGTCAAAAAGCATCGCGCGGCTCGCATGGGCCGCAATCCGGCGACTGGCGAAACGATCAAAATCGCGGCTAAGACAGTCGTGAAATTCCGCGTCGCCAAAGCGGCCAAAGACGCTATTCTATAAGACTGAAACTAGTCTGATAACAAAAGAGGGCTCGCTTCCAAGAGTCCTTTTTTGTTTAATATATTAAGTCAAAAAAAACCAGCAGTTTATATAGCTGGCTTTTTTAAAAATTAATTTTCTCGTTTTAATCTATCCTGACATTCATTGGCAATTTTGATTAACTTTTCGTCATCAACCACGCCCCGGAATTCGTTGACTAAATCAGCGAATTTATCTATTTCTTCATCCGCTTTAAAATCCTCTTTTTTAAGAGTGGCTAAGCTTAAGCCGATATCTTTTAGCTCGGTGATTACAAGGTCAAATTTTTGGCTTGGGTTATCCCAGTTTTCAAGAACTGTATCTATTTGTTTTCTCACTTTGTTCACAAGTTCAGTTTTATCCGGCTTTGGCGGTTCTTTTTCATTTGGAGAGACGGACGAAGTATTTTTCTCTTCGTTTAACCTGGTTATACAATCTATAGCAATCTCTTCTAGTCTAGGATCCTTTTCCTTTGTTGCCTCTATGAAATTTTCGGCCAGGTCAGTAAATTCTTTTATTTGATCGGGAGTTAAATCTTCTTTTTTAAGCGTGGCTAAATTCAAGCCGGCTTCTCTTTGATTAGCAATTAAATCTGACGGGTCTTCCTTTTGTTCTATGACGCTTTGCATCTGCATTTTTAAATTTTCCACGCGTTCTATTTTTTCAAGTTCCGGCGAAGCTTCTTTGTCTATGGCGGGAGACATAATATTATTCCTTTCTTATTTTTATGGTTTATTATTGAGTTATCTTACCGCAAAAAAGGAAAAAGGCAAACTCCGGTGGTGTTTGTTTAAAAAAGCCAGAACCCATTTTGCAAAAAATTCCAACGAATTAAATGGAAACAATGCGAACAAGGCAGGGCAAACAATTTTTCTAGGGTTTCGGAATTGCTTTTTTTAAAATTCGTCGAAACTAATCTTTCTTGAAAGCAATATTCTTTTCTGACATACCGAATGCTTTTGACCATTGCGGATATATTGCTTTCAGATTTTTTGTCAAAAATTCTTCACCGTTTGGATCAGATAAAATTCCTTTCATATAATCTTCAACCGAAGCACCTGCCGGAAGTTTTGATAAAGCTTCTTTCAAAACGGGATATTTTGCCGCCATAGACTCAAGTGTTTTAGGATTTTTCAATCCAGCAGTTATTGAACGGAAACACGATTCAACTACTTTGCTTTGCATATCACTAAATGAAGCATATTTTTTATTTGACTCTGTTGGGTCTGGCGACATTCCTTTTGTTTCTGAAGTGACCCTAACGCCAGATATTTCTTGTCCTTGACTATCCGTAAGTGGTTGTGCGAGCAAAACTCCTTCCTTATTAAATTTTTGACGATTTTGCTCTGCGTATTTTTGCAAAATCGGCAAGGCTTTTTCCATTCCTTTTTCTCCAAGATACAAAACGATACGGTCTTTCTGATTCATGATTTGTCCAATTTCCTGTGGACTTACTTTTGAAACATCCGCCGTCTTGATTTGAAACCCAAGTTTTTGTAATTCTGGGTCTTGGCTCAATTGTTCAATAACCCCTTGATAAGTTGGCAATATGTCTCCGCCCTCGCAATTAAAATATACACGATATTTTGTTGATTCACGCTCCGGCTGTTTTAACTCGCCTGTCTGTTTGTCAAAATAATTTGATTCATAGTATAGCCAACCATTTTCGTAAAAATAGGGCGTTGTATATCTTTCTTTATCTGCAAAAGTTCCATCTGGCTGTTTTGCTTTCACCGTTTCTTGGCCATACCCTAACTCTTGTTTATGGTCTTGCTCAAATTTTAGTCCTGCCGCAATCCATGCCTGATTGCTTGGGTAGAAGATTAAAACATCTAATCCCAAACCGTTTCACAGTGGAAGCCGTTAAATCCATTCGGGAATATACTGACCGCCCATATAAGATAACCGTTGTAGATAATCATTCTGACCCTGAAGCATTTAATGACCTCAAAACAAAACTGCCTGATGACGTAGAGGTTGTTATGAATGATAGATCTTCGCCATCCGTTGCTTCGGGAAGAAACAAAGTCT
>JBDRMK010000003.1:0-33230 GCA_043812155.1 Patescibacteria group bacterium
TATTGGTACAATCATGAACGGATCCATTTGGGTAAATACTTAAATGGCCTGACGCCAATGGAAAAATTTCAACAAAATTACAGCCATCAATTTCTACCGTTGTTAGTGGCCAAAGTGTCAGCCTTGACTGTTAACTAAACACCCCTCCTCTTCCTGATCCTCCCTATTTTACGATATTGCCCTGATAATCAAAGGTGACGATTTCCGGCGACCCGGACATTTGCGAAGTGACGATTTCCGCTGATCCGTCATTATTAATATCACCGGCGGACACATAGATGCCTCTTCTGGACGAAGTGGAAGCGGCAAAAAACTGGCCGACCAAAGATCCGTTATTATTGAACATTCTCACGTGAGGGGCCTTACCCACACTGGTACCGGTAATAATTTCCGTACGCCCATCACCATTGACGTCGCCGGTCGCCAGATTTACGCCACCGCGATATGTCAGACCGTAAGCGAAAAACTGAGATAAGAGTTTTCCCGACGCGTTAAAAACTCTGGCGTGCGGCCCGCCGTTATATATCGGGGCGGTGATTATTTCTCCTACCCCGTCTCCGTTGACGTCGCCGATCGCCACATTAATGCCAATGCGAAAAGTGGTGGGATAAGCGAAAAACTGGCCGAGCAATTTTCCCTGATAATTAAAAATCCTTACATGAGGTGCCGACGGTCCGTCCGTCCCAGTCACAATTTCCGCCATCCCGTCGGCGTTGATATCACCGACCGCTAATTTAATCCCTTTCCGGAAATTCAAAGCATAAGCGAAAAACTGGCTTTTAAGATGGCCCTGATAATCAAACACCCTGACGTGCGGCCCCCCGCCCGGCCCGGCCGCTGCCACGATATCAGCCACTCCATCTCCATCAACATCTCCTACTGCGACGTTAAAACCCTGACGGAAAGTGGAAGCGTAAGCGAAAAACTGGCTCAAGACGTTTCCCTGGCTGTCAAAAACTCTGACTTGTGGTCCGCCGCCTTCTCCGGTCGCGGTTATTATCTCAATTTGCCCGTCGCCATTGACGTCGCCAGTCGCGGTTTTTACTCCGCCGGCAAAAGTACTGGCATAAGCGTAAAACCCTTCCCCGGTCTCTAAAGTATTATAAACCGCTGGGACGACGCCCGCCGCATTACTGACGGCAAAACCGACCGACAGAATATCCGCTTGACCGTCGCTATTCGTCACTTTTACGTCATAATATCCCGGACTCATTTTCCCTAAAGGAATTACTACGGTCATGGCCGTCGCGCTTTTGACATAGGTGGTCGCGGAAAAATCGCCAAATTGAGTGACCGCGCCGTGCCGAAAATTCTGACCTAAAACATCCAAGTATGCCTGGTAATTCTCATCCGTACGTATTTTTAATTTATTTGGCTGGACAGCCGTAACGACCGGAGCGGCATCAGTGTATGGGGCCTGGCCGCTGATATCGATTTTTCTGATCATATCATTCCAGGAATCGCAGACATAAAGATATTTATTGGCGGCGTCCACAGCCGTACCCATTAGATTATTGAATTCGGCCGCCGTCCGGCTGCCGTTTTTATAACCGCGGCTGCCTGAACCGGCCACCAGCTTGACCACCCCACCGGAAAGTTCGATCACCCGCACACGGTGCGAACCGGAATCACTGACATAAATATTATTGGCGTAATATTTAACATATACCGGGTAGGAAAAAACCGCTTTGCTGGTCAAACCGTCCAAATATCCGTTGCGCCCGTCGCCCGCGATGGTCACTGTGTCACCGTCAGAAATTTTTACCCGCCTGATCCGATGATTATCACGGTCCGCCACGTAAAGATACTGGCCGCTGGTGTCTATATCAAGGCCGTAAGGCGTGTTAAATTTGACCGCGCTTCCTTTCCCGTCGGCGAAGCCCGCTTCCCCGGAACCGGCGATCAAACTGGTCTGGCCGTCCGAAATTCTAATTTTCCTGATCCGATTATTGCCGGTATCAGTCACGTAAAGATATTGCCCATCCGGAGAAATAACAAGATCAGCGGGAATATCAAACCTGGCCGCCTCGCCCGCTCCTTCCGCGTAGCCATTGCCGGATCCGGTCACGTTATAATTGCCGCCGCCCGCCACCAAAAATGTGCTTTGGGTGGCGATATTAATCCCGCGGATTCTGTTGTTCCAGCGGTCAACGACATATAGAGTGTCGCCGGCGGAATTGATGGTAATGCCGGAAATATTGGAAAAACGGACTTGAGACCCGGTTTTTTGCTCAAAATCATAGCTGTCAATGCTGTTGCCGATGACAAAACTGACTTCCCCGGTTACCCGATTGATCTTTCTTATCTTATTATTTTCCGCCAGATAAAAATTATTGCCGTCGCTGGATAGAACTATATCGTAAGGCCGGCCGATGACCGCCGCCCCCAAAGCTCCGTCAGTATTTCCAAAACGGTCTTTACCCGCCACCAAATTATTATCCGCGGCGTTATTTTTATTAAAACGGTGGATCGTGCCGTTGCCGCCCAAGTACAGATATTCGCCGTAAATTCTAATGCCAGAATTGGGATAAACCGTCGTCATAGACGTGTCACTGACAAATAAAGAGGTAATGCCAGTCGATAAATCAATTTTCCTGATCATAGCGATCCGGTCCGCTCCTTCATCCGTCACAAAAAGAGAATTGCTGGCCGCGTCATAGCCTACCCCGTAAACACTACGAAATTGGGCGGCCGTGCCCGTTCCCTCTTGATAGCCTTCAGTCCCTGAACCGGCGATCACGCTGACCGCCCCGCTAGAAGTATTTATCCCGACCACTTGGTAATGACCCTGATCCGCCACGTAAAGCGTGCCGCCGTCCGAAGAAATGTCCATCTTGCGGGGAGATGATATGGAAGTAGTCAAAGTCGTGACTTCGCCCGTTCCTCGGTTAACTTTTTTTACGGCGTTATTATTAGTGTCCGCCACATAAAAATAATTGCCAAAAGCGACAATGCCTTCCGGCATGGCCAGCCCTGAGGAAACGTAAGTGCTGACACTGCCGTATATATCGATTTTCCTGATTTGATTGTTGTAAGTATCGGAAACGAAAACATTTCCGGAAGAATCAACCGCAATCCCTTTGGGCAAGGCAAATTTCGCGCTGGTGGCCGACCCATTGACTGAACCATATGAACCGGTGCCCGCATATGTGGAAATAGTGCCGCTGGTGTCTATTTTTCTGATCACATTATTATAGGTGTCCGCCACATACAGATTGCCCGCGGTATCAAAGGCCAGATCATCCGGAAAATCCACATAAGCGTCGGTGGCCGGACTGCCGTCTCCGCTGTAAATTTTTCCCACATAGGTAGTGGTATCGCCGTAGGCGGCCTCAGCTATTCTTTCAAAAACAAAAAAAGTTCCAATCAAAATCATTGGAACTAAAATAATTACGTAATATTTTTTTGGCATAAAATTAATAATAAATGATAATTACTAACCTATTATAGCATAAATTATGAAAAAAATCAATAATAAATATGTAAAAAAATAGGGGGCTCCAGAAACAGAGTCACCCCCTTACCTCACCTTATTCAGCGTGAGGAAATGAACTTACTTGAACACTTTCGCAGGGAAGTGCCAGACCCTGATGGTCTCGAAAGAAGCATAACCCTCGGCACGACTCCCATAGAACAAGTTTGATTTGGGAGCGTTAGTGGGAAAGATCACCGCTTCCCCGCTTTCTCGCATCACCGCCAGAAAGAACGTCCTCTTCAGTTGCCGATCGTTCGGCCCCTTGAAACTGGAAACTCTCTTGAGCTTCCCGTCTTTGGCCCCAATCACCGGCGATCGGCCATGGGCATAGGGATCTCTCAGGAGTTCGGCATACTCGGCGTAGTACACCGTCCCCTCATCTATCTTCCTGCCTGTCAAATCGCCCCAACCGAAACGGAAATACCCTTCCCAATTCACGGCGATGACATCGCCCTTCTTCACCGGGAAAAGCTTTCTCCAGTCATTCTTGTGTTTCGGGATAAACGGGTGGATGATGCGGGTCGGCTCCGTGTTAGCCATAAGGCTAGACAACTGACTATCCCCTGGTATCTCCATAAAGAACGGGATGGAATGGGAAGTCCCTTCCAGCATGAAACCGGGTTGCAGGCCTAGCACCACCAGGAAGATAATGAGAATGGCGAATTTGCCGAATCCTCGCCAGAATATCCGGCTGTAGAAAAGAGCGGCCATTCCTAGCGCCATCACCGCGTACCAAATGAGCGCGCTCATCAAATTCATCTTCAACCATTCGGCGTTGAAGAAATTCCCCGGCGACAGATCCACGTAAGGAAACCTGATACTCATAAAGATAAGAAAGGCGATGGTGGTCGCGATAAAGAAGAATAGAGTCTTGATCGCGTCCCGACCGAACCTGCCTTTCTCTTCTTGACCCACTGCGATTCGACTCAACCAGGGCCTTACCTGGCGAAATAAAAGGTAAGCGATAATGGGCGCGAAGATGAGCTTCGCTAGCCAGTGCCACTCAACCAATATGCAAAGGAGAAAGGTCAGCAGCCACCAGGGTAAAATCAGCTTTACCGGATACGCCAGGAAGCTTAGAAAGTCTCCTAAGCTTACCTTTATGCTTTCACTCGAGGGATCCTTTTTGAGTCTCTTCGCTAGTTCCCCTATCTTCCAGCCGACCTGCGATAGCAAAATGAGAAAACCGGCGAGAAGCGGGCCAGCCAGTGGAAATAAGAGAAACCACCAGATAAAGGCTTTCATAAACATCACTCCTTCAAACCATGAGAACTATAAGGAAGAGAAAATAATGGGGGAGAAGAACTTAATACCTCGCTCCCCCACACTCTTCTTAAGCCTAATCCTTTTCAGGCCTTTCTTTCCCATCCTTCTTGCCGGCTCCCTTTTTGTCCGAACCGGATTTATCGTCGGAACCTTTGCCCCCGGCCGGTTTTTTCCCGGTCAAGGAAGCTAAGATTTCCGGCGACTCGGCCAGAAGTTTCAGGAGCAGCTGCTGGGTAGAAGTAAGATTCTCCCCGCCGCCAGTGCCCTGATTCTGGCCCAGATTGAAGAACAAGGTTTGAGCCTTATCCTTCGGCATTGTCCTGAGAGTATCGTACCACTCCAGAGTTTTGCCGATTTCTGCCAGCTCGACCCCACGAAGCTCAGCCACTTCCTTAAAGACTTTGAGCTTGGCTTCAATACCCTCGGCTTCGCCGGCTCGCTTTGCCTGTTCTTCCACTCTTGTGGCTCCCGCCAAGGTGATACGAGATGAAGCCTCATACTGGGCGGTCAGCCGTTCCCTGAGCTTAGCCTTTACATCATCATCGGCCAAATCAAGGTCCGAAATCCGATGTTCCGTAAAGAGCCCGTAAAGATGGAAGATCTTGCCGACGGCTGAACGGTGATCCACATAAGTGTCTTTCCACTTGATCTGACCGTGCGCATCCAGCAAAGGCGTATTCTCGAACCCGAGAGCTTTGAAGAATTCCCCATCCGGTAAAGACTTGCTCTCAAGCCCTGTGGTGACAGAGGAATCCTGGTCCAACGCCTTGTTATCGGTATTGACCACATAACCCAGACAAGGGATAAGGCCATCGGGAAAGAGAGTCTTGGCTCGGACGGAAAACACCTCGGACAAGTTTTCGGGCACTTCCCGCACCTGCCCAATGGCGATTCTGAACCGACGGTCAACCTCCAGCAGAAAGCGGGAAATTATACTCCTCGTCAAATCTTGCTCAATGTCCTTTCCCTTGGCTTTTTCTACCGAAGCATCAGATTTTTGGTTCGGATCGAAAAAGTCTCGCAGAGAAAGACCGCGCGTTACCTGGCCGAAAAACGGCACGATAAGCTTGAAAGCGGCGGAAACGGCGAATTCCACTTCGTAAAGCATCTTCAGCGGATCAATGGGTTTGTGTCGAGAAGTGATTTCTGCCTCCACTTCCACCGGATCGCCGGTCAGCGAACGCGGCACGAACATGCCGGCTATGGCCTTCTCTTTCTGTCCTTCTTTGAAAATCTTCAGGACGAACTCCCGAAGTTTGACAGAATGCTTGGCTTCCGGAATGTTAGTGAAGCCGCTGGGCTTTTCATAGAGCTGGACTTCTCTCACGCTGGCGAGCCAGGGCAGAGGGATAGCGATCCGGCTGCCGACTCCTTCTTCAAGCAAATAGAACATCCGGCTATCCTGTTCCATAAACCACTTACGCTGATTGTGATGCTCATTCAGATCAAACAGATTTCTCGGAATGGGCCTTAGAAGTTCCGCGAATTTCGGCTCAGCCATCAGCTGTTCCGGCTGAATTGAGCCCTCATCAAGGGCCGCAATCTTTTCCCGGCACACTCGCAGAAATTCTTCATCCTGCTTAACATTATTGATCTTCACTTCCGTACCGATCGCCATATTGGCGAACTGGCGTAAGTTGGCGATCAAACAATGCTGCTTCCAATACTCGTAGCTTTCCTGCACCACGCTTAAAAATCCTTTCCAGAAAGACTTGTGAAGATCCACGGCCAGGAAAGAATGCTGGGGCATCCGGAAGAACCACCAGCCCCTGTTGCCAAGTTCCGTGGCAAGGATCGGCCAGGCGTAAGGCTGCCAGACCTTCTTGCGGACCACGAGAACGGCCCAAACAACCAGGGCAACGCTGATTACAATCAGAATCAATGTGATTCCCATTGCGCTTACTCCTTTCAAAGGTAACTCTCCAAAAACCGACGTTAGTGACAACAAAAACCATTGATTAACCATCTTTAATACCACCCTCTTTTCCCTTCGGTTCAAGTTAATTCTATTTTTAGGAAAATTTCTGGCTCAAACAAAGCCAAAAATCTTCCCATTATCAATGTGCTTTTCTGCCAACAACATACAATTGTGGCAGCCTAAAACCTTAGAACAAATTAAGGAATTTGTCAAGCCCATTTTTCATTGACAGACCACTTCTTTTTCCTGAACTTCACACGCAATCTCGCCGTCTAGGTCATTGCGCAAGATACGCGCCCCCAGTTTTTTCAGTCTTTGCAAGGTGATCAAATGCGGATGGCCAAAACTATTGTTTTTTCCAACCTGAATCACAGCGTAAGCCGGGCTTAATTTTTCCAAAAACGGCAAAGCGGAAGAATATTTTGAGCCATGGTGCCCCACTTTCAGCACATCAACAGAACGGATCAAATCAGCGGACATCATCTCCTTTTCCACTTCCGCCGGACTGTCGCCGGTAAACAGATATGAATATGAACCTTCATGGAGTTCGGCCACAATGGAGGTCAGGTTTAAATTATCAAATTCCTGGCCGGTAATATCTTCCAAAGGATACAAAGTTTCCAGGTATATATTATCCCCTAAATTAAACTGGTCGCCGCTTACAGTTTTTATAAAAGGAATATTTTTTTCTTCAATAATTTTTAGCCATTCCAGATAATCCGGGGCCGAATAGTCCAGTTTGTAACCGATGACCTTGTCCACTTTGTATCTTTTTAAAACCTCGGTCAACCCCTGGATATGATCGGAATGAGGATGAGTCAGGATCATTAATTCGATCTCTCTGTTCCAAAAAGGCAGATGCTTATCCAGGTCAGCAATGACTTTATTGCCCGGCCCTGCGTCAATCAAGACATCGATGTTTCCCGGCGCTTGGATAAGAATGGCATCCCCCTGGCCGACATCCAGAAAAAAGACTTTTAATCCCTGATTTTGATCAGAAAAAATAAAAAACAATAAAAGCCCGGCAATAATAATCAAGCCAATAATATAATAAATTAATTTATTGGGCCGGGACATTTTTTAACAATAATTAAAATGGTAAAAATAAATAAATATATAATAGGAAGATAATAAGGATCAAAATCATTCAACATAATAAATGACCCTTTAATACTGGCAAGAATATTGGCCGCCTGCGTGATATATTTAAGAAAGAAGTAAACCGGCCAAAAAATGAACATGCTCACAGACCCAAAAATAAAGGCGAGAATAAGGGCGGAAAATCCCGTTATTAAAACCAAGGGGAGAAGCGGTAAAACCAGTACGTTGGCCAGGGGCGAAATCAGGGAAACAATTTTAAAATAATAAACGATCAAAGGAAGAGTGAACACCTGGGCAGAAAGGGTCATTAAGATCATACTTTTTATTTTAAAACGGTCCGATAATTTTTCGGCCAGACGTTCAAAATAAGGAAGAACGTATATCAAACCGAGTACCGCTAGAAATGAAAGCTGGAAACCGACGTCATAACGCAATAATTCCGGATTGATCAAAAGCATCAAAGCGGCGGCTAAAACTAGGGCGTTGGCGCTTCGATTCAGCCGACCCAAATACATGGCCCAAAGGACCAAAAAACCCATAATCCCAGCCCGGACGGCCGAGGCCGGCAGACCGATCAAAACGATAAAAATAATTAAGGCCAGGGTAACGGCCCAAAAAGCCTGCTTCCGCGATAAACCAAAACCTAAAGCCAAATTCATGAGAAGGCCGGCGACAATACTGATGTGCAGGCCGGAAATAGCCATGATATGGGAAAGACCGACACGGGAAAAATCCTGGCGCGTTTCATCGTTCAATCCTTCTTTTTCTCCCAAGACCATGGCTTGAAAAACCGAAGTTTCTGGTTCGGGCAATCCCTGCCTGGCAATTTCTTTTAATCGGCTACGAGCCAGATATATTTTCCCCAAGAGCCAATCTCCTTTTTGCTTTGCCAGAAGCGAAATAGCGGACTTATAACTGACTAAATAAATTTTAAAACGGGCCAGATAAGCGGGATAATCAAAATCTTCAATTTTTTCCGGCTTTTCAATTTTTCCGTAAATTTTCAGAAGATCACCATAGTCATAAGCCGGCTGTAAATTATTGATTACCAATATTTTTAATCCGATTAATTCTTTCGGCCCTTCAACAATCTTAATTTTTATTTTCCGGGCCAGATCGCTTTCTTCCGGCTCCTCGTATACCAGACCCTTGATTTCCATTTTTTGGGTCAATAAATCAGAAGAAAAAATCGGCGATTTAGGAAAGCTTAAATTAAAGCGTAATATGCCGCCTACCAAAAATATCAGGGCAAAAGATAATATTCTTAATTTTTTACTCGACCAAAAAATAACCAAAAGCACCGTCGCCGCTATCAACAAACCAAATATGTAAGATTCTGAAACAACCAAAAATGACCGGGTAGCAATACCGAGGATAAAAGATAGAAGAAAAAATAAGAAAATTTTGGATTTAGAAAAATAAGTCATGAACAAGTTTATAATTTAAATATAAATAAGGATATCTTGAATAATTTTCAGGTAAACCGTGCTTTTGGTAATTATATTTAATATACTGGACAGTATTGTACAATCTTCTTTTATTTCCAATAATCCGAAAATTGTAACGGGATTGCCAAAGCTCGCCAATATGAATTTGACGTGAAAAATTCCCTTTAATGGATTGCATCAAATCGGAAATGGTGTATCCGCGCGGGCTGGAAAGCCCGCGCTGTGGGATATGGGAAAGCCCGCGCTGTGAGATATGGGAAAGCCCGCGCTGTGAGATCAAGGAAGGTCCGCATTGCGTGCCGCTTGAAAAACCATATTCCTCCCGACTCTCACAACGCACCTTTTCCAAGGTGTGTTCCACCCTATCCTCCACACAGCGCGCCTTTTCCAGGGCGCACCCATCTTTCCCTTTCAAGGCGGGCGCAGACCTGCCCGCCTTGCTTCGCAAGGCGAAGCAGGCGGGGATCCGCGTTGTGTTTAATAAGGAATTGACAGCGCGGGTGTCTCTGCCCGCGATGTCACGTTTTTTTACCAACAAATGCACGTGATCCGCCAATATGCCAAAAGCGTATAAAATAAAATCTTTTTTCTTACAAGCCTTAATAACAATTTTATAAAAAAGCAGAGTGTATTCTTTATTATCAAAAAACCAAAATCTTTCCCTGATATTGGTGGTAATAAAATACGGAAATTCATTTTGATATATTCTTCTTTGGGTCATATATGAGAAGAGCGGATTCAGAATCCGCTCTAATCGTAATAAAAAAAGCGGCTCTTTCATTAAGCCACCTGTTTGTCTGTTTAAAGCCTAATAAAAATCAAAGAAAAAGTCAAATTATTCCACGGTCACGCTTTTGGCCAAATTTCTGGGCTGATCCACGTGGCAGCCGCGTAATACCGCCAAATGATAAGCCAAGAGCTGTAAAGGAATGACTGACAACAAAGGAGTAAGCAATTCTTCGGTTTTTGGAATATAAATGACATAATCAACCAATTTCTTGATTTTTTTGTCCCCTTCCGAAGCGATAGCGATAACTATGCCTCGGCGAGCTTTCACTTCAGCGATATTACTCATGATCTTTTCATAAATATTGGAATTGCCCGTGGCCATAACCACCACCGGCATTTTTTCATCGATCAGGGCGATCGGACCGTGCTTCATTTCCGCGGCCGGATACCCTTCCGCGTGAATATAAGAGATCTCCTTCAGTTTTAAAGCACCTTCTAAAGCGACCGGAAAATTATAGCCACGTCCTAAATATAAAAAGTTATTTGTTCTTAAGAAATTTTTGGCCAGCTTTCTTATTTTCTCGCTTAAACTCAAAGTCTTTTTTACCTGAAACGGGATCTTCTCCAAAGCTTTTAGGATCTCTGTGTTTCTTTTTTTATGAGCCTGGCCGCGCCGTTGAGACAAATAAAGGGCGAATAAAATCAAAGCGGTAATTTGCGAAGTAAAAGCCTTGGTCGAAGCGACGCCGATCTCCGGACCGGCGTGAATATATACCCCGGCCCCGGTCTCCCGGGCGATGGTCGAGCCGACCACGTTCACGATGCCCATGGTTTTGGCCCCCCGCTTCTTAGCTTCGCGCAAAGCGGCCAAGGTATCGGCGGTCTCCCCGGATTGGCTGATCACAATAACTAGGGTTTTATCGTCAATCACCGGGCGGCGATAGCGAAATTCAGAAGCGTATTCCACTTCAACCGGCAACCCGGTCATCTCTTCAAGAACGTATTCGCCGATCAGTCCCGAATGCCAGGAAGTGCCGCAGGCGGTGATCACGATCCTTGTAATCTTAGGCAGATATTTTAAAATCGGCATCAAGCCGCCTAATCGCAAAGTTCCTTCTTTCGCGTTGATCCGCCCCCGGTAAGCGTTATGAATGGTCTCTTGCTGTTCAAAAATTTCTTTGAGCATGTAATGGCTGAAATCCGCCTTCTCAAGCTGGGCCAGATCCCAATCCACTTTTTCCACTTTTTTATTGAGCGCTTTGTTCTTTAAGTTAAAAATCTTATAGCCGGACGGTTTTAAAACTACCATCTCCTGATCGCCCAGATAGATCACCCTTTTGGTATAATCCAGTAAAGCGGACACATCCGAACCGATATAATATTCGTTCTTCCCTAAACCAAGAACTAAAGGGCTGCCGTTTCTGGCCGCCACCAGTTTTTCATTTTCTTCGGCGCAAATGACCGCCAAGCCGTAAGTGCCTTCCACCTGCCTTAAAGCTTTCTGCACCGCTTTTTCTAAATTTCCCGGAGAATAATATTTTTCAATCAAATGAGCCAGTACTTCGCTGTCCGTGTCAGAGGAAAAACGATGCCCTTCTTTTTTTAATAATTCCTTCAGATGAGCGTAATTTTCAATAATACCGTTATGGACCACGGAAATTTTTTTATGGCAGTCAAAATGAGGGTGGGCATTTTTATTATTCGGCTCGCCATGAGTGGCCCAGCGCGTATGACCAATACCCAGGCAGCCCGGCAGATTTTTTTTGCGGGTCAATTTTTCCAAGTCGGAAATTTTTCCCTTGGTCTTTTCAAAAAATATTTTATGATGATAAACCAAAGCCACCCCGGCCGAGTCATAGCCGCGGTATTCCAGTCTTTTTAACCCTTCTATTAATACAGGCAGGGCTTTTTTAGGGCCAATATAGCCGACAATTCCGCACATAATTTTTTTATTATAATACCGCTATATTAACAAAAATACGCCAGCCGGTCAATCCTTTATTTCATCTTTAAATAAGACTCAATAAAACCCTCAAGACGGCCGTCTAAAACGCTGTCCACGTCTTGGGTTTCAAACTTAGTCCGGTGGTCTTTCACCATTTTATAGGGCTGCATGACGTAGGAGCGGATCTGATTGCCCCAGGCCGCTTCATGAAATTCCCCTCTTAATTTCTGCTTTTCTTTCTGCTTTTCTTTCTCCTCCAATAATATCAGCTTGCTTTTTAATATCTTTAAGGCCGTTTCTTTATTCTGTCTCTGCGATCTTTCATTTTGGCAGGTCACGGTGATTTTAGTGGGCAAATGGACGATCCGCACGGCGGAATAGGTCGTCTGCACGCTCTGGCCGCCGTGGCCGGAAGAAAGAAAAGTATCAATCCGCAGGTCCTTGGGTTCAATTTTAATATCCTCTAATTCTCCCAGCTCCGGAATAACTTCCGCTAGAGCGAAAGAGGTGTGCCGCATTTTTTCCGCGTCATAAGGAGAGATCCTCACCAAGCGATGAACGCCGTTTTCCGACTTTAAAAAACCGAAAGCGTATTTTCCTATGACTTCAAAAGTGACGCTTTTAATGCCGGCCTCGTTACCCATGGATTTATCCAAAATTTTCACCCGCCAGCCTCTTTTTTCGCAATACCTCAAATACATACGCAATAGAATTTCCGCCCAATCCTGGGCATCCACTCCGCCGGTACCCGCGTGAATGGCAAAAATGGCGTTACGTTGGTCGTATTTGCCGGCCAGTAAAATAAAAAATTCCAGTTTGGCAAACTGCTGTTGTAAAGTATTATATTTTTTCTCAATATCTTTTTCTAATGAATGCGCTTTCTCGGAAATAGCCTCTTGGGCCAATTCCAGCAGTTCTTCCGTATCTTTGTGAATATTTTCCCAGGTGGCGACTTCTTTTTTCAGTTCCTCAAACTCCCGACTAACCCTTTCTGCGCTTTCCCTATCCTGCCAAAAATCTTTTTCGGCAAGCTGATACTCTAAGTCTTTAAGACTGATCTTTTTCTTTTCTAAGTCAAAGAAACCTCCTCGCCTGGGAGATCTTCAGGCTCAACGACTTTATTTGTTTAACGATATTTTCCATAAATTATTATTTTACTTATACTCAAATCTTAGCATATGATTTCATAAATCTCAAGTTTATTTGACAGCTGTTTTCTCCTGCTCTATAATTATCCACATGAGGTTTAAAGCAAAACAATTACATATAGAACTAAAATAAGGTGAAAGAGGCCCGCAAGGGCCTCTTCTCCGTTAATACCTCATCTCCGCTAGGCAATGAGGTTAAGGAAAGTAACAAATTATATGACTAAAGAAGAAATTAAATCAAGCATCAAGGAAAACGGGGTATCCTCCATCTGGCTCTGTTTTACCGACATTCTGGGCCATTTGAAAAGCGTGGGGATCCCGCCCGGCCAGATCGATGAAGCGATTAACGAAGGCCTGGGCTTTGACGGTTCATCAGTGGAAGGATTTTCCCGCATCTGGGAAAGCGATCTAATCGCCAAAGCGGATCCGACCACTTTTCGCCTTCTGCCCTGGCCGATCAATGGCCAAAATTGCGCCATTATTCTCTGCGACATATTGCACCCGGACGGCCGGCCGTATGAAGGCGACAGCCGCTATATTTTAAAGAAAAACCTTATTGAACTGGAAAAAGAGGGTTTAAAAGCCTATTTCGGCCCGGAACTGGAATACTTTTACTTTCAAAACAACGGCGAACATAAATTAATGGACCAGGGCGGCTATTTTGATCTGGTGGCCGACAGCCAGGGAAAAATTCTGCGCTTGAAAACCGTGCAAGCCCTGCAGAAAATGGGCATTGAAGTGGAAATGGAACACCATGAAGTCGCTCCTTCCCAGGCGGAGATTGATTTAAAATACAAAGAAGCCCTGGCCATGGCCGACATTGTCATGCTATACCGCTTCACGGTCAAAGAAGTGGCCCGACAGGAAGGATATTACGCCACTTTTATGCCCAAGCCTGTCTTCGGCCAGAACGGCTCGGGCATGCATTGCCACCAGTCGCTTTTCAAAGGCGAGCAAAACGTATTCTATGAAGAAAGCGACGCGATGCATCTTTCAAAAGTAGGCAAAGGTTATTTGGCCGGCCTTCTTTGCCACGCTAAAGAGCTTACCGCCTTAATCTGCCAATGGGTTAATTCCTACAAAAGGATCGTCCCCGGCTTTGAAGCGCCGGTATATCTGGCCTGGGGTAAAAGAAACCGCTCAGCTTTGGCCAGGATCCCCTGGTATAAACCCGGCAAGGAAAAAGCGACCCGCATTGAATTCCGGGCGCCGGACCCCGCCTGCAATCCATATTTGGCGTTCGCCGCCATGATCGCGGCGGGAAGAGAAGGTATTAAAAAGAATTATCCTCTCCCCGCCCCTCGGGAAGACGAGGATATTTTTCATCTTCCCTTTGATAAGCAGAAAGAAGTTGATTCCCTGCCCGGCAGTCTGATTGAAGCGATAAACATTTTTGAAAAAAGCGAGCTGATGAAACGCACTTTAGGCGAACACGTTTTTGCCAAATTCATCGAAAATAAAAAAATTGAATGGGACAAATACCGCATTCAAGTCACGGATTTTGAAATGAGAGAATACTTCCAAAAACTATAAATAGAGATTTCCTGCAATTTCAACGACTATCGTTTGCGCAAGCGGAATCATTCTGCCCGGTCAGACGTTCACTGATATTACTGTATAAAAATGCCTTATCCCGGCCATCGGGATTGGCATAATAACATTTGGGCAAATAAGGCAGATTACCGCCAAAATAGGTATTAAACACCAGCCGGAAAATATTTACCGAATCGCCAGCCGCGGCAAAATCCTCTTTGGTCGCTTTCGGCACCTCATAAGCGGCCAGGATCCCATATTTCATTTTAAGGTCCTGATCCGGCCACTGGCGCATATCACCGGTTGTAAGCTCGTCATTGACCACGCCTAAATTGAACTGCTCTCCGGTAAAATGCATCGGATACGGCCCTTCATCCGACTGAAGGATGATAACAGCCTGGCCTTGGCTATTTTCCTTAATTTTGGTAATCAGATCTTCCATTTGATTATTAACAAACCCTACTTGATCAACATATTTTTGTTTGACGGGCTCGCCTTCATTATCAATCCATGGATTTAGGGAGAGAGAACCGTCAGGTTTAAAATAGAAAGGATCATGCGGCACTAATAAATGGGCAAAAACGAACCGGCCGCCGCTTGAAGCCTCGGCAATATCATTAAGGATACTGATTTTTGACAAAGTGGCCTCAATCTCGCTCTGGCTGGAATAGGTTAAAATTTTATAATTTCCCAGATTTACTCCGTAACGGACCAGCCGCCAAAAAATACTGGCAATAAGCTCTTTTTTTGTAAAATCAGTGAGAGTATATGTGCGGTTAAAAACGGTCAGCTGGCCCTCGGGCTGATAATAATGATCCGCCAGGGGGGCGACGCTGGTCCCTTCGTACCAAGTGCCTAAATGATAATATGAATAACCTAGTGATTTAAGTTGCTTAGTGACAGAGGCGTAATGGATTGAATCATGGTATGGCTGAACCGTTTGCTGCGAAACGGCGCCGAATTTCCTGACTATTTCCGAATTATAATCGGCATTCAAGGTTGAAGCGATGGAAGTCGCGGTGGAAGAATAATTGCTGTAAGCGTCAGGATCGACAAAAAAATTATTATCCTTAAGAAACCCGATAAAATCCTCATTGCTGAAATCAAATTGGCTTTTCATGACATTTTGGTTGGCATAGCGGTCAAGCACGATATAATATATATCCGGCTTAAAGCCGGTGGGGTCAACTGCCAATTTTTCGGAAATTGAGGAAGGTCGATAGAAAAATTGCGGCCATTCAATGACCACGACCTTAACCAGAGAATAAAACTGCAGCAAAAAGGCGACGGTGATCACGATTATCCCCGCCTTGACCAGAACATCGGTCTTAAAAGGCCATTTTTTTGTAATTTTAGAAATCAGAAAATATATCAAAAAGCAAATAACAATGGTCGCGAGAAAAAAAACCAAGGAAAAGTACCCTCCGTATGCGTCCTTCCATTTATCCAGAAATTTAAAAAGCAAACCGTTATATTTCTGGCCGAGAAATAAAACTGCCGTGGCCGCCCCGGCCAAGCCCGCCAGATTATTCCTGATAAAACTGCGGTAAAAAATAGCCCCGATAATAAGGCTTAAAATCAGGCTTAAAATCACGGGCAAGACCAGATCAAAAACAGTGACCTGATAACGGTTGTTCAGCCAGCTGGTGATAACGGGCAGAACCGCGAACATAAAAAGCGGGGCCCAAAGGATCAGCCATTGAAAAATATAAAACCGTATTTTTTTCTTTATCTCTTTCAATTTATTCTTTCGGTATAAATTTATCTTTTTTTCATCAAATACAGGGTCCGGCGGCTTTCCTTGACCGGCACTCGCGCCTGAATGGCAAAATAACGGGAAAATTCTTTTTCAAATGACTCTTGGTTGTAATCGGGGAAAATATCCTCCCGGCAGGAAAGCAGGCGCTGGACATTTGAATCCTCTTTTGGCACAAACTCAATGATCAAATGCCGGCCATGTTGCCGGAATAGATCGGCCAAGTTAGAAAACGGCAGGTTATTGGCGATGGCCAGATGATGAATAAAAGCCAGGCAAAAAACCAGGTCAAACCGGACCCGGTCAAGAAATGAATCCCGCTCTTTATTGGCCCAGCCGAGGGCGGGACTGGGATCGGTAAAATCAAGGATTAACGGCAATAAAAATTCATCTTTTTCTTCTTTGACCCTTAAATAGGCTTTTTCAATGGCCAAGGCATCAAGATCAGTGGCTAGGGTAAAAATATTTCTTTTTGAGGAAAGACGGCTAAAACTTCCGTCATTGGCCCCGGCATCCCAAACCGATTCCGGCCTTACTTCCGCCATCCATTTGGCGATAATTTCCTTTTTATGGGCAAAAGCCGGCAGCGTGTAATTAGTATCATCATAGTAATTTCCCCACTCGCTTTTCTGCTTAGGGAGAGACAAAGAATTAATGGTCGATTTAAGACTCTCGAGAATCGCAAAAAGCCGGTTTTTACTTAATTGATAATTATGATCTTGCCGCTTTTCAACTATTTGTTCGTGTTTCTTCTGGCTCCGGCTGTGAAGATGGATATGGACGGCCAGTCCCAGGGAAAATCGGGTTTTGACCGGCAGCAAACAAGAGGCTAAATCCAGGGGAATCCCGTCCAGATAAATTTGCGACAGGGTCCCAAGCCGGAAATCAACCAGGGAAATCAGGGCTAAAGGCGCCAAAAAATGCTGGCAAAATTGACGGTAAGCCACCCAGGGTTTATTTTCCGGATAACTTTCAAAAGATAAAGTGTCGATAAAAATCGGCCGGCCGCCGACAAATTGAATATTATAAGCGCTGGCGTCTTTCAGGCTCATGCCGTGCTTCAGGCTGATCATTTGTATCTCTAAGGTCAGCAAGGCGGCATCTTTAAGCTGGGAAAAACACCATTCATAAGGATAAGAAATAAAAGGAATTCTGTCCGGCTGGAGAATTTTGTAGGCGGGCTTAGATAACTCTTTATTTTTTATTTCCTGGTGATCGACGATCAAACCCGATCCGGCCAATAGCTTGAACAAGCCAGAATTGATCAATTGATCATAATTCTTCCGGTAAGATTCATTCACTTGCCGGAATATTACGCCTTTTTCTTCAAAAATAAATCCGCTCGGATCGCGGAATGATGACGGCGCTTTTAAAAAATTTGAACCAGCCATACGATGATTTATTTTTTATTTTTTCGATTTCTGATCCGGTAGATTATATGCCGCCAATAATTTTTAGTCGCATAAGCAACCCCGAAAAATAAACCGATAACCACCTGGATAATATAGCTGCCGGTGCCCGGATCAATATAAGCGCGGACAGAATGGCTGGGAAAAAGGCAAACCGCAATGACAAGCCAAATTATTAATTCCCGCCGGATCTTGAACAAGCCGATGATTTTTGCCTTGCCCGGACGATTAGAAAAAAACATTATAATATTTATTAATATTAATTTATAAAAGCCGACATAATCAACAACACTAATTCGGCTTATCTTCGCTATTATATTATATATGTTTATTGCTATTATTTCAAATCAATCACGAATTCCACGCCCTTCATGCTTTCCGGAATTCTGGCCCATATTTTCCAGCCGTGCTTTGTTATTGAATATCTTAATATCTTGATATCTCCCGTCTACTCCCCCGCCCATTCCTCCAGCGTCACCTTCACTTCCTTTTCCTTTCCGTCATGCAAAACTTTCAGGGTGACAATATCGCCCACGTTCTTGCTAGTCATTAATTTGGCCAGACTGTTGCCGCTGTCAATTTTTGTCCCGTCAAAAGTCAGAATAATGTCATTTTCCTCTAAACCCGCTTTGTCTGCCGGACTGCCGGACATCACCGCCGACTCTCCCTGGTCACCCTTGGTCAATAATGCTCCGTAATTGACGGTTAGTTTATCAGCGGTTTTTATCTGGTCGTTGACCAAGACGTAGCGCACGCCCAAATAAGCCCGGGTTATTTTTCCGTTTTTTTGGATGCTCTCAATATCTTTCTTCGCTTCATTAATAGGAATGGCAAAGCCGACCAGCTGTCCTTCGCTGGATACCGCCGTATTCACTCCGACCACTTGTCCGGCCAGATTAAGCAAGGGTCCGCCGGAATTGCCCGGGTTGATGGCGGCGTCGGTCTGGATGGTATTTTCCAGGGTCTCGGCCGTGCCTGAGCTTTGACCTGAAGCTTCAATAGTCCGGGCTAAACCGGAAACAATCCCTTTTGTCACGGTATTCCGGTACTCGCCCAAAGCGTTGCCAATGGCAATCACCGTCTGCCCGGTCTGCAAAGCGTCTGAATCCCCCAGTTCCACCACGGACAAGTCTTTGGCTTCAATCTTCAAGAAAGCCAGATCCTGCGTCGGATCCTTAGCCAGCACTTCCGCGTCATATTTTGTCCCGTCGTTCAAAACCACGGAATATTCAGTGGTGGTATCGGCGACCACGTGCTTATTGGTCAAGATCAAGCCGTCAGCGGTTATAATAAAGCCGGTGCCGCCGGAAACTTCCTGCTGGCCGGAAGGAAGCTGGCCGCCAAAAAAGAAATAATAGGGAGAAAATTCCTGGTCATTAAAAATCTTGGAATAATCCTTGGTCCCGATCACGGAGACCACGGCCGGATTGGCTTTTTTAACCGCGTCAATGGTGCCGGATTCTTCCTCCACGCTTAAAGTGGAAGAATTGACATTGCTGAAGCTGGCGGTCGATGTTTCTTTGCCTAGGATATTTTCCTGGAACCAATCGCCGATTTTTCCCTCGTTGGCTAAAACACCGAAAAATCCGCCTGACAGCCCGCCGACAAAAAAACTGATGATCAGCATAAGGATAATCACCGGGGTTAAAGAATTTTTCTTATTCTCTGCTTCCATATTTTTTTCGTTTAATTTATTAGTAATATAAAGATATAATAATTTTCAACCAGCGTCAAGATTTAAAAATAACCTAAATATTATTTCTTTTAGTCTAATTTAAGCAAAATTTAATAAAACGCCAACCGTTTTTTCGCGCCAAATTCACAAGTCAGTCTCAATAATGTCACCCCGGACTTGTTCCGGGGTCCCGATAAAAAACCAAGCAAGCCGTACAACGGGATTCCGGATCGAGTCCGGAATGACAAAAATAGAATGACTCGGATTTTGAATTTTGGATTTACGTAAAAAAATAGACCCGCACCAGTTATGAAAACCGGCGCGGGTAGATGATTGCCCTGTCGGGCTTATGCTACGCCGACACCTCGCCAGACCCATGGCATTTCGGACAGGTCTTATTTGGACCGATGCCTCCATCCACAATCACCTTGCCGGTCCCATGGCAACGAGGACAGGTCTTTTTCTTCTGACTCACAGCTTTCCCCCTTTCTTCACGATAGAAGATTTCGCTACTCACCGGAAAATGTGCATTTTCGGGCCTCCCAGCTTTTGGGAGATTTCACGGCTTTGGCGTTTTAGCCATAGCCAGAAAGCACACATCTCGTACAGTTATATCCTAAACTCGATTTTGGATCTGATTGATAATGAGTGCCTTTTGGCTATGGCTACTATTTCGCAAGAATATTTTAAAGAACTCTCTATACTAGCAAAATACAGAAATTTTGTCAATGGCATATAAACGATTAGGGCGGATTCAGAATCCGCCCTTCTCTTCCAACGTAAGTAATTAAACCAGCTTTTTTTCACCCCCCTATTTACTGCGGAATAACCGTCTTTTTTCTACATAAACTATTCTCCACCAAAACCGGCCCAAAAAATAGCCGCCGATTAAACCCGCGAGAATCAGGCCAATCTGCAGCCAACAAGGAAGGGCACAACCGTGATGCCAGGTTATTTCTTTAGCGTATTTAAGATATAAAGTTTCAATCCCGGTGTGTAAAATAAAGCTTAAAAACAAGCCTAAAATCGTGGTAGAAAAAATATAAATAATTCGTTTCATCATGAAATTAATCCCCAAAAGACTCCTTTGAAAGCGGCTTCTCTTCCGCTCCGCCAACATCCTGATCGCCCGCCACAATACCGGTTTGCAAAGTATTGTCTTTTAATGATTCGTTAGTCGGCGCGGATAATTTTGTCTTTGTTTTCAAACTCTCGCCGCAACCCGCGAGGGTAATAACGAATAAGCCTAAAAAACTGATAATAAATAATTTTTTCATATATTTGCGTTCACCTATAATTTACCCTGTTTAAATTTTAAAATCAAGTCAGTTATCGAAATTTAACCAGATGGGTTTTATAACGAACAATTTTATCATTTACGGTCTCAAGCCCCTCTTTTTTTAGAAGAAACATCTTTCTTCTTTTGCCAAAAGCAAAACCGCCCACTCGGCCGTCTGATTTTATCACCCGGTGGCAGGGAACGGCCGGCGCAAAAGGATTCTTATTCAAGGCCTGGCCCACCGCACGGCTCGCTTTGGGTCTATTAATCGCTTTCGCTAACAATTTGTAAGTGGTCACTTTCCCTTTCGGAATTCTTCGGCATGCCCGCCAGACTTTTTTTTGAAAATCAGTATACATAAAAAACTCTTTTTGAAAAAAGAGTAAGCTATTTTTTCATTTTAGGGCGTTAATATCGTCGGCAGATCGACAAAACTATAGCCGCGGTTTTTTATCTCATTGATCAGATCCGATAAAAATTGGGGCACCAATTTTGTTCCCGTCTGCATAACGACGATCGTTCCGTCTTTTAAGTTATCCAGCACCCGGGTTTTAGCGCCGTCAACGGTCTGGGTCGTATCCCAATCATAGGCGTCAACCGTCCAAAGCACAGAACAATAACCCTCTTCCTTGGCCGCCGTAAAAATATCATTGTCAATCTCGCCGTACGGCGGACGGAAAAAAGGCTTGGAGGATTTTCCGGTGGCGGAAATACAGGCGTCGTCCGTTTGCTTCAGCTGGTTGGCTAATTCCTCGGCGCTCAAATTGGCGACGTGGGAATAATCATAGCTTAAGTTATAGATCGGAAAACCCTGATCGCTCAAAGTCTTCATCGTTTCTTTATTCTCGCTGATCAGCTCGCCGGTAAAGAAGAAACTGCCGGCCACCCCGCTGGTCTTCAAAATATCGGCGATCTGGGTCAAGTTATCCGTTTTTGAGGCACCGTTAAAAGTAAGGGTCACCTGTTTGCGGTTTTGGCCCCGGGAAAAAGCGGCGGAACAATTATCAAGATCAAATGAAGTGCTGGGCGCCACCGAAATATTGGCATTAGCGTTTAAGTTGTCGTTAAGATCGCCGCTCATATTTAGATTGGTATTCTCATTATCATTCACATTAGTATTGGTCGTTTCTTTTTTGCCGAAGCAGCCTTTGAAAATCCAGATGACGATCAGGATCAATATGATCCACAGAACAAACTTAAAAACCTTGGAACCGGAAGATTCCTTTTTTAAACGATACTTCTGGTATTGTTGTAAATCAGACATATATAACTGGTTTTTAAGCCTTAGAGACCGCTTTTACCGGCTGCTTATTTAAGTATACCACTAATTCATATATTCCAAAAAATACGCTGACAAAGAAAAGATCGCCTAAAATAGTGTTGCGGAAAAAAGGAATAGCCAGGGTGAAACATTGGACCAAGCCGGCTAAAGTTTTAGGATACCAGGAGCCGGCGGCCCAAACCGCGAAATTCGTGGTCAAAAAGAATAATAGAGAAGAAGCCAAGGTGCCGGAGATTATGGTCGTTATGCTTTTTTTCTTCCGGATAAACAAACCGATCAAGCCCACTAAAATAAAACTGCCCCAGACCGCGAGCATCACCGGTAACTGATAGAATCCGATGAAAAAATCCGCCATCACTTCCGCCGCCAAAGGAATTATAATGGCGTATTTTTTGCCCAAATACAAACCGCCGAATAAAGCGAGAGCGGCCACCGGCGCGAAATTTGCCGGCAAAGGCAATATCCTTTCATGCGATAAAATTCGGATCAAAACAGCCAAGACAACTAAAACATAGGGCAGAATTTCCCCGCTTTTTATTTTTTTCATAACGATTTTTACTCCTAATTTATCCTTTAATAATTATTACATTTTGGCGAATTTGAATTCCACGGTGTCGCCGCCGCTGACCTGATACGCGTCAACGCCGACCATGGCCTCTTTGCCGTTAACGGAATAAGTCCAATATTTTCCGTCGGTGCCGTTGACATATCCGTTAAGCTCTTCTAAGAGCGTGCCGAAATCATATTCCTTCGCGCTATAACTTAAGTCATGGTCCTGACTCCCTTTCTCCAGAAGAGAAAGAATAGTCACCGGCTCCGTCACTTCAAAACCAATCTGTTGAGTATCTTGTCCGTTATTAATGACAAAATCAACTAAAGGCGAAACCGTAAAAACACCAGCCACTTCGCCGCTATTTTGGATGACCACTGGCTTAAAAGCAAGTTTGTCTATCTCGTCGTTGGTCTTATTTACTTGGACGATAAAGACCATGCCGATGACGAAAGAAAAAAGAACAAAAATGCTTAATTTTAATTTACCGTTATTTAACATAAATTTTTTCCTTAATAAAAAAACCTAAACTTTTCGGTTTGGGTTTTTCTGATAGAAAATTAATGACCTTTCGACCGAAGGTTTGTGTGATAAGGTATCCTGGCTTACAGAGGTTTGGCTTGCCTTTCCCTTCCCCATTTCACCCCTTCCCTATATAAGGAATGTTTGAAAAGAGTGGTTTTAAAAGGCTTGCTTCTCTGTTTACAGTGACGGGATCGCGCCGGACTAGTCCGCCGTATCCTTTGGCGTAGGCGGAATTCACCGGACTTCCCTTTTTCCCCGGCTTTTGTCGGGGTATTATTTAATTTTTAATATTCAACGCCTTTCCGAGCCCTAATCCCTTGATTATAGTAATGCTTAACGGCTTTCATCTCAGTCACTAGATCCGCTCGTTTAATCAGCTTAGCACGGGCTCCCCGGCCTGTCAAAACAACTTCTGTGGATAAGGGAACTTTTTTAAGGCTGGCCAAAACCGCGCCTTCAGAAATAAGACCGTAACTTATGGCCACGTTTATTTCATCCAGGATAATGACGTTAAATATTTTCCTGGCAATCGCCTGGCTGGCAAAAACCAGGCCTTTGGCCGCTTCTTTCCGATCGACTGAATTTGGTTTTTTAAAACTGACAAAAGACCGCCGGCCAAATTGTCTGACGGTCATATTTTTTAATTTTTTAAAAGACTTAATTTCGCCAAAATCACCTTTCTTCATGAACTGTACCAGGCAAACCTTTTTCCCCTGCCCCAAAGCGCGCAAGGCCAGCCCCAAGGCCGCCGTGGTTTTTCCCTTGCCCTCGCCGGTGTAAATCTGGATCATATATTTAGCCCAAAGAACAGGCTGACCAGCCGCAGTGCGTGCAGGTTTTGCAGCCTTCTTTAATTTCCAGCTTATTGCCGCACTCCGGACACTTGGCCTTATCCACCATTTTTGATATTTTCATTTCTTCCTGAGTGGTGCGCGGCGCGATCCCTTCGCTTTTCATGCCTTCTTTTTCTTGACCGGATTTTTGGCCGGTATTAATATTTAAAACCTGCGCTTCCCGGCTCCGGTCGCGATATATAGTCACCCCTTTGCAGCCGAGCTTAAAAGCGAGCAGGTAAACTTTTTCCACGTCTTCTGTGGTCGCGTCATGGGGAAAATTAACGGTCTTGGAAACCGCGTTATCGGTATATTTCTGGAAAGCAGCCTGCATTTTGATATGCTCTTCCGGCGTGATATCATGAGCGGTGACAAAAACTTTTTTCACTTTCTCCGGGATCTCACTGAAATCCTGTAAAGTCCCTTTTTCCGCGATCCGACGCATCAGATCATCCGAATAGAAACCTTCGGCCCGGGCCACTTCTTCAAAATAAGGATTAACTTCCACTAATTCGTCTCCTTCATCCAGCAAATGGCGCCGCACGTAAGAAATGGCGAAAACCGGCTCCACACCGGAGGAACAACCGGCGATGATGGAGATGGTGCCCGTCGGCGCGATAGTCGTCAAAGTGGCATTCCGCAATTTCGGGGCTTTAGGCTTGTAATATACGCTCAGGGCGAAAGCCGGAAAAGCGCCCCTGATTTCCGCCAGCTTCTGCGAAGCTATCTTCGCTTCTTCCGTGATAAATTTCATTATCTTTTCCCCTAATTTCAAGGCGGCGGAAGAATTATAGGGCATTTCTATTTCCAAGAGCATATCGGCAAAACCCATCACCCCCAGGCCCACTTTGCGGTTTTTTTCCACCATCTGCTCGATCTGCTCCAAAGGATACCGGCTCATATCGATCACATTGTCCAAAAAATGAACAGCCGTATGAACGGTTTTCTTTAATTTTTCAAAATCCACTTCTTTATTCTTCACCATGGTGGCCAAATTTATCGAACCTAAATTGCAGGATTCATAGGGCAATAACGGTTGCTCGCCGCAGGGATTAGTGGACTCGATTTTTCCTTCTTTCGGCGTCGGATTGAACTCATTAATTCGGTCAATAAAGACAATGCCCGGCTCGCCGTTCTTCCAAGCCATGGTCACGATCAGATTGAAAACCTTGCGCGCCGAAAGCCGGGAAACCACCAGACTAGAACGAGGGTTTATTAATTCATATTCTTTGTCCTTTTCCACGGCCCGCATAAACTCATCGGTAATGGCGACAGAAATATTAAAATTTGAAAGCTCGCCTTCTTTTTCTTTTGAGGTAATAAACTCCAGAATATCCGGATGATCAACCCGCAGGATACCCATGTTCGCCCCCCTCCGAGTCCCCCCCTGTTTTATCGCTTCCGTTGAGGCGTTAAACACTTTCATGAAAGAAATAGGGCCGGAAGCGACGCCGCCGGTGCTCTTCACGATATCCCCCTTGGACCGCAATCGGGAAAAAGAAAAACCCGTGCCCCCGCCTGACTGATGGATGATGGCCGTATTTTTTATGGTCTCAAAAATGCCCTCAATTGAATCATCGACTGGCAAAACAAAACAAGCGGAAAGCTGCTGTAATTCCTTGCCCGCGTTCATTAAAGTGGGAGAATTAGGCAAAAAATCGAAATTGCTCATCATGTCAAAAAACTCCTTGGCCGTCTGCTCCACGTCAATCTCCTGATGATAAAGAGTTTTATAAAGCTTGTCCGCGTAAGCGATATTGTTAGCCACTCTTTTAAACATTTCTTCCGGCGTCTCGGTCACCTGACCCTGATCGTCCTTGATCAGATATCTTTTTCGTAAAACGGTCATGGCATTGGGCGTGGATTTCACTTCCACCCGATAGCCTTTCAGCATATGCCTCGCCTCGCGGATTTCTTTGTGCTTTTGACGGTAAATAATATAGGCCTTGGCCAGCCCCGCCTGCTGATTGCGGACTAACACTTCTTCTACGATGTCCTGAACCCCTTCTACCGTCGGCAAGTTATTTTCCGGCAATCTTTCCTGCAAAATCGTCGCTGCCTGCGTGGCCAGTCTCTTGGAAAGACTGCGATTGGGCTTGCCAATGGCCCGGGAACACTTAAAAATCGCCTCTTCGATCTTATTTTGATCGAAAGGCACGATCCGGCCGTCCCGTTTGCGGATCTCTGTTAATCTATTTTTCTTAAACAATGAAGCTTCCATTAACTATTTGTATTATTAAACTTAAATTTAGAGCAAAAAAATAGACCCCGAAAAATCAATAAAGGTCAAGAATTCTAAAAGTCAAAAAGAAACTTTGATTATCTGGCCAATAATCTTTCTCTCTCACCTTTAAAATTCTCTTACATCATTTTCTTGCGGATGAAAGCGGGAATTTCCAATTCTTCCTCTTCTTTGGTTTTTTTAGGAACTTCCTCGGTCGGCAGGCTCATCTTATTTTCCGCCTTAAAAGACGGAGCAAAGGTCCTCTCCGGCCTTTTCGGCTCTTCAAAAGGCGTCACCGGCGTGGGAGAAATTTTCTTGACCGAAGGCTTAGCCCCGCGGCCGAAACCGGTGGCAATCACGGTAATTTTAACATCATCGCCCATCGCCTCGTCAATCACCGAACCGAAGATTATTTTGGCGTTAGGATCGGCTGAACTGGTGATCACGCGGGCCGCTTCATTAACTTCGTACATGCTTAAATTCGGGCCCCCGGTAATAGTGAAAAGAACGCCCTTGGCTCCGTCAATGGAAAGCTCTAAAAGAGGGCTGTCAATCGCCGCTTTGGCCGCGTCAATAGCCCTGTTTTCGCCGGAAGCCTGGCCAATCCCCATTAAAGCCGAGCCAGTATTTTCCATGATCGCTTTAACATCGGCAAAATCAACATTAATTAAGCCCGGTACAGTTATTAGTTCCGCAATCCCTTGGACTCCTTGGCGCAAAACATCATCCACTACGCCGAAAGCGTCCAGGAGGCTGGTTTTTTTATCGATAATCTGCAAAAGACGATCATTAGGGATAGTTATAAGGGTATCCACCTTTTCCGCTAATTCCGCCAGGCCCCTTTCGGCCAGAGTCATCCGCTGTGCTCCTTCAAAAGAAAAAGGTTTGGTCACCACCGCCACAGTCAAGGCTCCGGCATCTTTGGCAATTTCCGCGATAATTGGCGAAGCGCCCGTCCCGGTTCCCCCGCCTAAACCGCAAGTAATAAAAACCATGTCGGAACCCTTAAGCAAGTCGTGAATTTCGTCCTGGCTTTCTTCCGCGGATTTTTGCCCTAAGTCCGGATCCATCCCGGCCCCCAAGCCTCGGGTGGTCATTTTACCGATATGAACTTTATGAGGCGAGCGCGAATGATGAAGAGCCTGGGCATCCGTGTTAATGGCCACAAATTCAATCCCTCTGATCCGGGAATCAATCATCCGGGAGAGAGCCGCTCCGCCTGAACCGCCCACGCCGATCACCTTTATCTTGGCAAAAGTCTCAATTTCCGGTTTTACCTCCAGAGGCGTATATCTTTTATTATTATTTTTCATAAAACTATATTTTTATTTATTAATAACTTACGGCATCAGCGACTTAAACCAACCTTTCATTTTCTTGGTCGCGTCCGCGACCGAAGAAAACTTAGGCATCGATAAATTAAATCCGCCTTTTTCTTTTAAACCCAGACCCCAAAAAATAAGGCCCAAAGCGGTTGAAAAAGCCGGGTCATTCACTTTGTCGATCGCAGAAACAAAATTCTGGGGATAACCGATAGAGGCAGGCAAACGAAATTCTTTTTTCGCCACTTCGATAAGTCCTGGCAGTTTGGCTCCGCCGCCGGTAATGACCACGCCGGCCGGCAAGAGCCCGGAACGATCCACTTTTTGCAGTTCTTTATCCAGCATTTTAAAAATTTCCTCCACTCTTGCCTCAATAATTTCCGCCACTTGCTTTTTAGAGATAATGGTATTTTCTCCGCCTTCCAACTCGCTTAAATTTATTTCGTCACGCTTGTTAACTTCGCAAGACTCTGCCGAACCGTATTCCAGTTTGATTTTTTCCGCCAGGTCAATGGAAGTGCGCAAACCGATGGCGATATCATTGGTGATATGGGCGGCCCCGATCGGCAAAATCTTGGTATGCAAAACATCTCCTTCTTCAAAAACCACGAGAGAAGTCGTGCTCGCCCCTAAATTAATCAGGGCGACCCCTAATTCTTTTTGTTTTTTTGAAAGACACCCCTCGCTGGCCGCCAACACCCCCAGCACTAAATCTTCAATATCCACGCCGGTGCGATAAACGCACTTGGTTAAATTCTTAATCTGGGAAGATAAACCCTGAATGATCTGGGCATCGACTTCCAGACGGATTCCGGTCATGCCAACCGGGTCTTTAATGCCCCGCTGGTTATCAACCGTAAAACTCCTCGGGATAACATGCAAGATTTCGTAATTAGGCGGCGTAGCCACGGCCTGAGCCGCTTCAATGACCCGCTCCACGTCTTCTTCCTTGATCTCGCCGTCGGCTTTGGCCACGGCGATCACCCCATGGCTGTCCTGTGAATTAATATGTGTGCCGGAAATGCCGACGTACGCTTTTTCCGCGGGGATACCGGTCATTCTCTCGACTTTTTCCAAACCGGAAGAAATGGCGCTGACCGCTTCTTCAATACTGGTCACCACTCCCTTGGAAACCCCTTCCGCCGGAACTTCTGAGGCCCCTAGAAGGTGTATTTTCTCGTCATTTGGGTTCTTTTGGCCCATCACCACCCGAATGGCGGAGGAACCGATATCAATACCCGTTATAATTTCTTCGCGTGCCATATATGAATAATTTTATCTGCTTGTGAATTACTTATATTATAATATAAAAATTGATTTTTGAGAAATGGGGCTAAAAAAGGCGAAAGAGATAGGGCAAAAAGATAAGCAGAGCAATAATAAGCGCCCCCAAAGAAGCTAAAAAAACCATGGCCGCCATTAAATTTTTAATTACGGCGACATAATGATGGATGCGCGGCTGTAAAATATCAACTAATTTTTCAAAAGTGGTATTAATTAACTCCAGAATAAGGACCAAAAATATAAGGAGAAAAAGAATGATCGCTTCATTCCTCGTCACGCCAAATATCCACATGAACAGACAGACAATTACGGCGATAATTACCTGCAGACGGAAATTCTGTTCGTTCTGAAAAGCGTAAATAATCCCCCGACAAGCATAGCGAAAACTTTTTATTAATGACCGAAAATTCACGATAGGCATATAACTACAAACTTAAACCGCTTAATAATTCTTCCTCCTTTGCCTCCATTTTTTTTCTTTGTTTTTGGTTTTGATGGGTATAGCCTATTATATGCAGCAGACCGTGAATTATTAATAATATAATTTTATCCCGGAAAGCCACCCCTTCTTGGCGCGCCTCTTTTCTGGCCTTATCCGGGCAAATAATTATTTCCCCAAGCAGGCGGGGATCTTGGAAATTAATGAATTTATTATTTTCAAAAAAAACAAAAGTTAAAATACTGGCTGATTTATTTTTTTTCCGATATTTTTTGTTAAGACGACGAATGAATTTCTCATCCGCCAAAATCAAGGATATTTCTCCTTTCTTTCGGCCACCCAGTATCTTGGCAGATTTATTTATTATCTTACGGAAAAAAATGGCGGGAAACGGGGAGGGCGTCTCAGGAAAAAAATTAACTTTAAAAACCATAAACTTCCTTAAATAAAGAACGCTTTTTTACTAGAAGCCTGAACTGGTGTCAATATTTGTGTTTATGTTGGTATTATCGTTGACTGAAAGGCTCGAAACCAGCTTAAAGCTTTGATACATCATTTCAAAAGTCGTCATATAATTGACCGCTGTCAGATTGCCGGTACTGTAAGTAATGACGTAAATCTTATCCTGCTTGCTTAAATAAATGGTCGTCCCGTCCAAACTTTTAACCCCGTCTAAACCGTTGATGACCACGCTATCCACTTCGCTGGCTTGTACCCCTGAATTTAAGGACAGATACCAATTTTTAGCGGAAAGATTGGTCGGATTTTCCTGCACCGAAACTTGGAAATATTCCACGGTGGAAATATCCGGCGAAAACATAATACTTTTATCCCCTAAAGCGGCTGAGGAAGTGGAAGCGGTCCATTTAGCGGGATATAAGATGCTCCAGCTGTATGTGTCATTAGTATAGCGTTTTACTATACTGCCCGTTTCCAAGCGGATATCTGCAGCCGTAGGATCATAGCCTAAATATAATTCACCGGCGATTTCCCCGCTGGCCTGCGTTATTTTGCCATCAATAAAACCGTCGCCGTCCGTATCAGGAGTGTTCAAACCCGTACCATAAAGGGTTTCTTCCACATCGGTGAGGCCGTCTCCGTCGCTGTCTGTGCTTGAAACAGGAGGAATAATACTGGTATTCGTATTAAGATTGACGTTAGTGTCTACATTTACATTCTCGTTATCATTGGCATTCTCATTAAGATTTGCGTTAATATTTATATTTTCATTCGTGTTCTCGTTAACATTGACATTTTCATTAAGATTGGTATTAATATTTTCATTGGTATTTTGATTGGTATTAGTGATTATTAAATTTGCGTTCTCATTTGAAGGAGACAAACGATTAAATAGAATAACCGCGCCAAAAGCCACTCCGGCAAAAATCACGATCACCAGGATAATAATTAATACTTTATTCACCGGGCCGCCGCTCTTTTTTTCCTTGTTCATGAATTTTTGCGGCATAGTGTAGATATCGGGCGACTCAGATTTCCCTTCCTTGGGAACCTCCGGCGGTTCAGGGCGAAATTGATTTGAAGGCGTTTGGTTATTTTCAAACATATTTTTTTCCTTTGAATTTTCTCCTTTCAATGAAGAAGAAAGTTTATTAATTATTTGTATTTAAATTATTTATCGCTTCATTTAAATTGAGTAATTCTCCCGTCCCGTTTGGATCGTAGCCGTTTGATACTTCCACGCCGTCTAAGTGGCTGTCGCCGTCCGTGTCCGCCTTCAAAGGATCGGTTTTATAAACATTCACCTCTTCATAGTCCGACAAACCGTCCGTATCGGTATCGGATTTTTGCGGATCGGTTCCTAATTCTTTTTCCTCAGTATCCGATAAACCGTCGCGATCCTCGTCGCCCTGAGCTTTACTGACATTAACGGCGTTGTCTGCGGCACTATTTCCGCTTATTTCGTTATTATTGATCCGCTCTGAATTATTATTGTTTTTATCTCCTTTTCCCTCCCCTTGGAAAAAATAAAAATAAGCGCCGACGCCCAAGGCGATTAAAATAATAAAAGTAAATAAAAGGTAAAGCATGTTTTTCTGCCGGGAAATTCCCCCAGGTCCCGCGACAGGCGGAGTATTTTGTTCCATTTGATCCATATACTAATTATACACTATACCGGATAAATTACGAACTGCTTTTTATGGCCCGCCGATTAATTTATTAAAACACTGGCAGTTGGAAGGGGCCACGCAAGACAAATAACTGCCCGTGATCCAATTCCCCGGGCCGGAATATTCTAAATTGGCGTAAAGCTGGTAATCCATCCCGTTATCCGTTTTGTAAGCGTATATATGTGAACCGGCCAAACAAGTGAATGTTTTGGTTGGCTCGTCCCAACAGGCATTCGTATCGGAAGGGGTTCCCTGACAAATAATATTATTTACAGGATCAACCGGTAAAGTCTTGCCGAGATCATTACCTAAATGCGTCTGCCAAGACTTAGTCCAGCGCGAAGTACTCATATTGGAAAGATAGCTGCCGGCGGTCAGGGAAGGATAAGGGGAGGCGATCTCTCTGACCTGAAAATTATCACACCAAGCCTGGCCGCTGGCTAAAGCTCCCGTGCTAAAACTGCAGCCGATTCTCAATATATGATCGGCTAAATTGGCATTAACAACCACGCTTCTTTTTACCCAATCCGTCACGCCGGTTACCGCCGTGGTCGATTTATTCAATTTGCAGTTCGTCCAGTTAAAATTAAGATTATCCGGCGTCCGGCACTGCGATAACAAAGACGCCGAACCGGTCCCTGTGATATTAGTTTTTATCCAGGCCGAAACCTCGTAGGTCTTGCCTAATTCCACGGCCATATCCTGGATCGCATATTCCGCATTGCTCGCCTCTAAGGAAATTTTGACGGCGCGGCTTCCTTCATATTTTTCATCAGTCGCGATTGACACTTCTAAAGGAGTTCCTTGGGTGATCCAATTGGCCGAAGGAATATTTGAGTTAGTTTCAAAACCCGGATCCAAAGCCATATTTTCGCTTTTATATTCCTGGTGGCTGATCCGATAACTCTCAAGATAACCGACGATAGTTTTCAAATCATTGATCCGGTTCAGATCGCGGGCGATCAATTCTTTATTCTCGACACCCCGAATATTAGTGTTAAAATGCCAATTAGTCAGCATCTGGTTAAAGATATTTATTGTTTCACTGGAAGCCTCGTCATTATAAGAAATTAGATAAATATTATTGTATATCTGCGGAGGAGCGACATCATAATCAATATTCGTGGCCCCGACATAGACGGTTCGGCCGTCCCGCACCGCTTGATAGCCGTCAACGGACAAAGATTGCGGCGCGCCAGGATTTTCAATATTCTGCTTATACCAATTCATGGCAGACAGGCCTTCCAAATTGGCGTAAATCCTGAGGCCGATAGCGTCTTTCTTTTCCGGGTCCGATTCTTTGAACAAAAACTGCTTTAGCACGCTGCCGGACTGGCCTCTTATTGTTCTCACGTCAAAATCCGGCAAAAGAGTTCCGTTCAGTTTTCCGCGGCAGTAAAAAAGATCAAAGTTGTAATTGATACCGCACCCTTCGGCGATCGCGTTAGCGGCGCAATTATTGACGTCGTCCAGAAAATACCAGGGCACATCACAAAATATTACTCTAACCGAGGCTTGGGCCTCTTTTGTCCCGGTAAAACCAACCTTTACTGGTTTTATCTCCTCAGCTACGACTTTTAAAGTGGTGCTGCCGTTTTTAAGCGGCGTGGCTACTTGGTTATCATTATTGGAATCAGTGATGCCGACCACAGAAGGATCAGTCGATGACCAAGCCCAGGTCCAGTCATAAACTAACGGGATTCTATCAATGGGATTACCGGTATTATCCAAGGCCAGAGCGGTATAACTTTGGGTTTGAGTATTATCAGTAAAAATATGGCTGGAAGGAATTAGGGAAAGACTGTTTAGTTGGCAAGGTCCTGAAGAATCAGCGGTCGTAAAAACAATTGTCCCTAATGAACCCAAAGAAACGCCCTTGCTATTTTTTATATTAGTCGGATGCAAAGAGATACGATACTGAGTATTTCTCTCTAATAGGACGCCTAAAGATATGGTCGCT
>JBDRMK010000004.1:0-23626 GCA_043812155.1 Patescibacteria group bacterium
TATTGGTACAATCATGAACGGATCCATTTGGGTAAATACTTAAATGGCCTGACGCCAATGGAAAAATTTCAACAAAATTACAGCCATCAATTTCTACCGTTGTTAGTGGCCAAAGTGTCAGCCTTGACTGTTAACTAAACAAGACGTTCCTTGAATGTCTAATTTCTAATGACTAATGTCTAATGGTTTGTAAATTATTTCGGAGTGATTATTAGACATTAGGAATTAGTCATTGGTCATTAAACTAGAAGTCTTCTTCTATGTTTTCCTTGTCTTTTTTGGCGGATTTTTTCTTTTCTTTTCTTTCTTTGAAGAAATTAATAATCCGGCTGACGGATGAAGCCATAACGTTTAGGGAGGTGGCGGAATTTATAATTTTGTCTTTGATCGTATGGACCACTTCGCAGGTCTCATCGATCTTTTCCCTTAAATGCTCAATCGCCTTGTTGCCCTGGCGCAGCATTTTTATGACCAGATAAATGGCCCAGCATAAGAAAAAAGTGAAAAAAGCCAGGCAGGCGCTTAACACCCAGAGTAAGACATCTTTTGAAGTTTCAAACATATTTTTCTTTTATTTGATGAAGTATTCTTATTATAGCATATTCTAAGGGAAAAATAAAGGGCGATTTTTTTGGGTTGAAGTAAATCCCTATTTATGCTAAAATATTAGAGTCTAAAAAGGACATATAAAAATGGCTTTCACAAATTATAACTTAAACGATTTATATCTTAAAACCGCCGCCTGGTTTGCCGGACACAAGGATTTCTTTAAAAAATGGTGGGTTATTGCCATCGTCTCGGCGGATTTATTAATGATCGTTTATGTCGCCATCAGTTTTTTGCTTTTCGCTTTTGAGATCCCCCGTTATAATTCCGTGGTAAGCCAGATGGGGGATAATTTTATCAATAATAATTATCGGCAAGAGTCTCAGCCTTTGCCCTTGCAAATTGAGTACGCCAAAGCCATATCGGTCGGATCAAACCGTTATGATATCGTGGCGAAAGTGAAAAATATAAATAAAAAATGGGGGATAAAAAACTTTAAATATCTTTTTAAAGTGGACGATAAAGAAACTCCGAGTAATGCCGGTTATATCTGGCCGGATCAAGAAAAATATTTTGTCTTGTTAAATAACAGTTTTCAGACGACTCAAGCCCCGGGTAAATTAGAATTTGTCGGCCAGGAAATAGAATGGCAGAAATTAGGCGATCAGTCGTTTCCGCAAAAAATAAGTTTTACCGTGAGTGAGGCGAAAATGAGCCAGGGTGAAGTGGCGGGCAGCTTGGGGGTTTCCAGTTTAGTCACGGCTAAAGTAAAGAATAGTTCTGTCTATAGTTTTTGGAAAGTCGGGATGGTCGTGGTTGTTTCTCTGGATGACGATCCTTTGGCGGTAAATTACTACACTCTGCGCGAATTTAAATCTTTCGCCGAAAGCGAAATAACAGTTTCCTGGCTGAAGAATATTTCTTTAAGCGCGACCGTTGAAATTTTCCCCGAAGTGAATATTTTTGACGGGGGAAATTTTATGTCATAATAAAATGCCAACCAGAAATTTTTTTTTCCTCTATAAAAAAATTGATTGGCCGCTTCTGATTACCGTCTTGATTTTAGTTATCTTCGGCTTGGCCGCCATTTATACTCTGACCGTCAATCAAGAAACCCAGGAACTGACGAAGTTCAATCGGCAGCTCATTTTTTTTACAATTGGAATTTTGCTTGTCTTCATAATGGCGGCCATTGATTACCGGATTTTTCAGAGTTACAGCTTTATTTTTTATCTCTTAGGCGGTTTATTGCTTTTTTTAGTCATGATTTTTGGCACAGAAATCAGGGGTTCGACCGCCTGGTTTTCTTTTTATGGCCAGACTTTTCAGCCGGTGGAAGTGGCAAAAATAACGCTGATCATAATTTTAAGCAAGTATTTTTCCGACCATCACGCCGAGATGTATGACCTTAAAAAAATTATCATCAGCGCGCTTATCCTTCTCCCTTATTTGGGCATGGTCTTGCTCCAGCCGGATTTCGGCTCGGCGATCATCTTGCTGATCATCTGGTTCGGTCTCTTATTAATGAATAAGATTCGGCGGGTTCATATCTTTGCAATTTTGGCTTGTTTTGTTCTGCTGGCGGTTTTTAGCTGGTTTTTTGTTCTACAGGATTACCAGCAGGAAAGAATCACCACCTTTTTTAATCCTTCAAGCGATCCTTTGGGCAGCGGCTATAACCCTTTGCAGTCGATTATCGCCGTCGGTTCCGGCCAGTTTTTCGGCCGGGGCTTGGGGTTAGGGCCGCAAAGCCAGCTTAATTTCCTGCCTTTGCCGGAAAAAGATTTCATTTTTGCCGTTATCGCCGAGGAGCTGGGATTTGTCGGATCAAGCCTGGTTTTGATATTTTACATCTATCTCTTTTGGCGCCTGATCAAGATCTTGAGGGAGGCGACGACGAATTTCTCTTTATTTTTGCTCGCCGGCATCACGATCGCCATATTTAGCCAGGTATTTATCAATATTTCCACGAATATCGGCTTGCTGCCGATTACCGGCATACCTTTGCCTTTTTTAAGCTACGGGGGCAGCTCTTTAATTATCACCCTTTTTATGGTTGGGATGGTGGAAAGCGTGCGTTTGCGGCAGCGCCTGTAATCCCGCTTTTTCTTTTTTGAAAGCTATAACAGCTCACGAGAGAAAAATAAAATATTAAGGCGGTTATCAGGTTTGACAGATTGATATTTTATTGATATAATACAGAAGCATAATATAATAAGTCGATTATGAATTTTTCGGACAAGAAAATGCCCGATTTCACGGATAATGGACTAAAAACTTTGATTAATTGCCCGTTATGTCAGGCCCATTATCATCCTTTTTCCGCGAAAACCATCAAAGAAAATGACGAAGCCCAGCTTCTGCATTTGGAGTGTCGTCAATGCGGGAGCCAAGTTTTAGTTCTGGCGATGACGGATCTGTCAGCGGGCCGCTCGATCGGCCTGGTCACTGATCTGAAAAGCGAGGAAGTGAAGAAGTTTCAGCAGAAAAAAGAGATCGGGCTGGACGAGGTCATCGATTTTCACTTTATGCTTAAAAACAACGCCCCAGTTTCTGGCCAATATTAAGAAAGAACAATAAATTATGGAAGAGTTAATTCTAAAAGCGAAAACACGCAAGATCAGAGGCAAGGAAAATAAAAAATTAAGGAAAAATCAGACTTTGCCGGCGGTGGTCTACGGCCATGCCATAAAATCCGCTTCGGTGGCCGTGAATTATTCTGATTTCCAAAAAGTTTATACCAAGGCCGGGGAATCAAGTTTAATAGATCTGATCATTGACGATAGGAAGCCGGTCAAGGCGATCATCCAGGATATTCAATATGACGCGGCCACGGGCCAGATAATTCACGCGGATTTTCACCAGGTGACCATGACGGAAAAAATCACTACGGAAGTCGTTCTGAAATTTATCAATGAGGCGCCGGCGGTCAAAGAATTAGCCGGGGTGCTCGTGAAAAATATGGACCGGGTCAAAATAACCTGTTTGCCCGCGGATTTGGTCCATCAGATTGAGATTGATCTTGCCGTTTTAAAGACTTTTGACGATATAATATATATTAAGGATTTGAAAATTCCGGAGAAAATTGAGATTTTGGAGAAATCCGACGAAGCGGTGGTTAAAGTGCTGCCGCCGAGATCCGAGGAAGAATTGAAAGCCTTGGAAGAGAAACCGGAAGAAAAAGTGGAAGAGGTGGAAAAAGTGGAAAAAGAGAAGAAGGAAGGGGATGAGGAAGGCGAAGAGGAGGCAAAAGAACCGGACAAAAAAGCGCCTAAAAATAAGGAGGAAAAAAATGGGTGATACTAAGATAAAAATCGAAGGCGAAAAAGAAAAATATCTGGCTACGGTCAAAAAAAGCAAAAAATGGCTGATCATTGGCATCAGCGGTATCTTGCTGGTGGCGGTCGTTTTACTCGGATATTTTGTCCTTGGTCGCTCGGGAAAAACGAATACTAACAACAGCGCGGCTTCAGAAAAAGAGGGCCAGGTAAGGCGGACTATAGACGGAGTTTATGACGAAGAAGCCAATCAAAATGCGTATCCGGTGGCTTTAATGATCGAAAATCTGGTGACGGTCCGGCCCCAATCAGGCTTGGATAAAGCGAATTTGGTTTATGAGGCCTTGGTGGAAGGGGGAATCACCCGTTTTATGGCGGTTTTCGCTTTGACTCAACCCATCGAATATATCGGACCGGTGCGTTCGGCCCGGCCTTATTATTTGGATTGGGCCAAAGAATACAACGCCCTCTACAGTCATGTCGGAGGCAGTCCCCGCGCCATGTCTTTGATTTCCACTTATGACGTTTTTAATTTAGACCAGTTCTACGATTCACGCTATTATTGGCGGGATAAAGGGATAGAAGCCCCTCATAACGTTCTTACTTCTTCCAAACTCTTGATTTTCGCTTTGCGGGATAAGAACGCGGCCGCCGAGGGAAATTACGAAGGGTATAAATATAAAGATGACGCGTCTTTGAGTAGTAGGCCGGCCGAGGCCAAGTCTTTAACCATCGATTATTCCAGTTTTTCCTATAAAGTGGAGTATCAGTACGACCGGGAGAAAAATGCCTATTTGCGGTCCCAGGGCGGCAAGCCTTTTGAAAGCAAAGACGCCGGCCAGATCGCGGCCAAGAATGTCGCGGTCCAATACGTAAAGACGTCAGTGGAAGATGAGGGCAGATTGGCCATGGAGACGATCGGCGAGGGCGAATCGATAGTTTTTCAGGATGGACAAGCCATCGCGGGCACCTGGAAAAAAGAAGGCCGCAATATGCGCACTAAATTTTACAACGCTTCAGGAGAAGAGATAGAATTCAACGCCGGCCAGACCTGGATCCAGGTGGTGCCGGATGACCGCGACATCACCTATAATTAGAAAAGTTTAGGAAAAATGGGAAACAAAAACAAAAATAAAAAAAAGAAATCTTGTGTTAAAAAAGAATTTTTCAGCCTGAAAACAAGGCTTTTTATTTTAGCCGGTCTGTTGCTTTTTGCCGGCGTCTTTTTTTCGCTTTCAATCTTTGTGAACGGTTTTCGCATTCTTCCGGTTTCCGCTCAAAGCCAGAAACAGTCCGATCAAAAAGCTGTTGTCTCGGTTGAGCCGGAAAAATTCTTCCGCCGGTTTGACGGGCTTGAAGTGGCGGACGCCTCAGCCGCCAGTCTCTGGCCGGTCGGGGTGATGATCGAGAATTTAATGACGGTGCGGCCGCAAGCCGGTTTGTCTGACGCTTCTCTTATTTATGAAACTTTAGCGGAAGGCGGCGCCACTCGATTTTTAGTATTATTCACCGGCGGTTCGACGGCGCCGGTTATCGGTCCTGTTCGTTCGGCGAGACCCTATTATTTGGATTGGGCTTATGAATACGCCGCTCTCTACGCCCACGCCGGCGGTTCCCCTCAAGCTTTAGGCAATATCCGCGATTATGACACGAATAATCTTGACGCTTTGTCCCGGGACGCGGTTTATTTCTGGCGGGATACTTCCCGCGGCGCGCCGCACAATCTTTTCACTTCCGGCGAAAAGCTGGTTTACGCTTTGCGGGATAAAGGATTATTAGAAAAAGAATCCACCACCCGGATGTGGCTTTTTAAAGATGACGCCCCTCTGATGGAAAGGGGAGAGGACCAAAAATTTTATAAAGTGAAATTTTCCTCCTACACTTACGAAGTGGAGTGGAAATTCATCAAAGAAGAAAATCTATATTTAAGATATAACGCTGATCGAATCCAAGTGGACGCTAATAACCAGCAGGAATTGAAAGCGAAAAATATAATTGTTCAAATTGTGCCGCCGGAGGAATATTTAGGGGAGAAGGGGAGAATCGGCTTGAATACGCATGGCGAAGGCAAAGCCTTTGTCCTGCGCGACGGCATTGTTATTGAAGGGATATGGAAGAAAGCCGAGAGAACGGATCGCACGCTTTTTTACGACGCAAATGGAGCTGAAATAGAATTCAACCGCGGCCAGACCTGGATTGAGGTAATCCCTGAAGGAAGAGAGTGGGAGTGGTAGGCGTTTTTAGTTGCCTAGTTAATTAGGTTAATTAAGTTAATTAAGTTTAATTGATAATAATTGTCATTGCGAGCCCTTCGCGCCCGCTGTCATCCTGAGTGAAACGAAGGATCTCGGGCGCTCAGGATAAACTCCGCGAAGCAATCTCGATGACATACTAAAACGGGATCGCCACGTCTCCCTTCAGGAGACTCGCGATGACAATTCAATAAAAACAGGCTGAAAGGGCCTGATTTTTTGTTTATGTTAACCTTAGGTCTTGACAAGTTTTGAAAAATATGCTAGCCTGGAATGTTTAGTACCTTAAAAATCCCGAGCCTCGCTTCTTGAAGATATTCCGTTTTTTCAGGATTTTTTTTATATCTTTGGGAAGTGAGGTTTGGGAAAAGAAGAAGTGTTGTTGTTTCTGTAACAGGAGAATGAAAGGAGGTGCTATTATGGCGGCACGGAAAAAAGCCATAAAGATGCCAGAATGGAAGAAGCGAGTGGTGTTTACCATCGTTCTTGCCATCATCTGGATCGCAGTCATCACGATCTACAACATGGCTCAGGGTCCGATCGAGGGCAAGCTCGCTCTCGGCCAGATCAACGGCGGGACGGCTGAGTACGCCGCATCGCGCGAAGTCGCTCGGGGTCTTCTTCCGAAGATCATCCACCTTACCGGAGCGGTTCTGTTGGCGTTCACTTGGGTGCCTTTCGTAATCGAACTCATCCATTACAAGTGTTCGGAGTAGCAGACCGTCGCGACTTTCCTGACAGTTCAGTAAATCAGTAAACATTTTCTCACAGTTCTACGGGAGGTTTTCCGTGAAGAAGATATTGTATGCCATACTGTTCGGTACCTTCGCTCTCGGCCTGCTTTCGGGTGTCGGCTGTGCGCCGGCCAAGAAAGAGATGATCGAGGAGATCGAATCCAATCAGACGGCCTTCCTCGTACCGATGGAAGGAGATACGGCCCAGGCCAAGTTCATGAGCCTGGAATACCTCGAGCATGCCAAGGTGGCGGTCAAGCGAGTATCACATGCCCAGCGTAAGATCGTCACGGGCCGCGGACGCTGGAACAGGAAATGGGTTGCGACCACCCGACTGATCATGGTTGACCGTACACCCGTGACCCGGGAATGGACAGGCGAGAAAGACCGTGGCACTGCCAACAAGGATCAGGCCATTTACGTCGAGTCCAAGGAATCGATCGGCTTCGGGGTCGGCGTCAACGTAACGGCGTTTGTCAAAGAAGAAGACGCCGCTACCTTCCTCTACTGGTACGCCGGTAAACCGCTGGCCGATGTCGTGGACGAGAACGTCCGCGGCTATGTTACTTCCATTTTGTCCAGCGGATTCGGCTCTCTCGACCTGGTTGACGCTCGCGGCGAGAAGGCCGCGATCTTCAAAAAGGTTTTCGAGATGACCCAGGTTCACTTCAAGGAGAAGGGTATCACCATCGACAACCTCGGCTACGCCGAAGGCCTGATCTACGAAGACAAGGAGATCCAGGACGGCATCAACGATCGCTTCCTGGCAGAATTGAGCCGACAAACGGCCGCTCAGGAAAAAATGGCGCAGGATGAACGCAACGCCATGAAGGTGGCGATGGCTATCGCCGAACGCAAATCGTCCCAGGAGTTCGCAATAGCCAAGGAAGCCGCTATCAAGATCCGAGAACTGGAGATCAGTCTCCTAAGAGCTCAGGCCCAGAAGATTGCCGCTGAGAAGTGGAACGGCGGCTTACCGGCCAACATCATGCCGGAAGGTATGGGGTTCCTGATGAATCTCAATGCCAATCCTTCCGGGAAATAGCAACTCGCGCTTCTTCAAAAATGTTTTGTACATGGGGCATTCCAGCTGGGATGCCCCTCTTTTTTTATTTTACCCTTGACATTTTTAAATATTTCTGCTAATATGATTGGCTTTGTAGATAAGTCGGAAAAGATTTCAAACTAGTAAACAGGAAAGGAAGGAGTCGCAATGAAGTACTTTGTCATTCTCTGTGTTTGTCTGATCCTTTCGGCCATGACTGTTCCAGTCGTTGCCGAAGAGAGCGACAATATCTCCCTCATGTATGAGCACAAGGTGGAAGGTGATCATGCCCTGGGCGTAGGTTATGCCTGGGAACCGATATATGTTTACACCTTTCAGGCTGACAACTACTGGGAGGGGTATGTCGGACATGTATTCAGCCTGTCGGCTGGGTTCGAGTTAGCGGCGGCGATGGCAGTTAACGGCCAGTGGGCGCCACTCTCGTTCGAAGACCTGATGCCGACTTTAACTCTAACAGGCCATAACCTTGAGATCGATAACTACTTCAATTTCTTTAAGGAGCCGGAGCTGTCATTGGACAATCCGGCGAACTTGAACGATCTACGCTGGTCATGGGTGCCATTTGCCATCAAGGACGTCCGCTTCGGACCACTGTTGGATGGCAACCTTTCGCTTTACAACGGTGAGTTCAACACCCTGACGGCCGGAGTGCGACTGACCTATGAACGGGAGGCTTCATGGGGAAAATGGGCCGCTTGGCTCTATCTTTCCCAAGGGGTTAACAAAGTGAACCGCGGCCAGGGCATGGCCAGATTTCAAGTCAGGCTGGCGATATAGCCGTCTGACAATTTGTACAAGAAAGGGCACGTTCTGTGTGGACGTGCCCTGTTTTTTAATAAAATATTTATTTAATAATTGCTATCCTATCTCTGCCGGATAAATCTTTTTTTATTTCTATCCTCGCTTTATGTAAATTTTTTAATATAATTCTTCGGATGGCTTTAACCTGGCTAGGATCGATCTCAATAAAGACTTTGGCTTGGGGCTGATATTTTTTCAGCTGTGAGAAAAATTCCCGGTACAGATCAAGGCCTTGCTTTCCGGCGCTTAAGGCGATTTGGGGCTCATATTTTAAACCCGGATAATTTTTTAAATATTTTCGTAACGGTTTAAGATACGGGAGATTAGCCACTATTAAATCAAGTTTTGTCTTTTTAAATGGTTTCAGTAAATTTCCTTGTTTGAATAATATTTTTACTTTATGTTTTCCGGCGTTTTTCTTGGCCACGGCCAAAGCCTCTTTTGAAATATCGCTGGCGTAAATTTTTGCCTTTGGTATGTATTTTTTTAAAGTTACTGCGAGGCAGCCGGAGCCGGTGCCGATGTCGCAAATCGCTAGTCGCTTGTTACCATTCGCATGTCGTGAAAATTTTATAATTTCTTCAATTAAGCATTCAGTTTCCGGACGCGGGATCAGGACGTTTTTATCCACGTAAAAATTAAGGCCGTAAAACTCCTTATTTTTTATCAAATAGGCGACCGGCTCTCCTTTAAGCCGACGGGCAATCAGCTGTTTGTATCTTGACTCTTGTTCCTTAGTGATTGTTTTATCCGGCCAGATGTAAAGGAAGCTCCGCGTTTTTTTTAACAAAAAAGAAAGTAAAACCTCCGCGTCTAAATGGGCAGATTTAATTTTTGCCTTCTTAAGTTTGTTAAGTGAGTTTTGTAAAGTTGTCTTGATGGTCATGTTAGGCAACCCACTGCCAGTTTACAAAAAAGGAAGTGAATATGATTAATAAGATAAAAAAGGAAAGCAAGAGGGTAATTTTTGCAAGTCTATTTTTTATTAGGGCTAAGCCCAGGAAAAATGGAAAAATAGGCAATAGATAGCGGGAAAAAGAGTGGATTATTTCTCCGAAAAGGGGATAAATCAAAATAAAGGCCAGAAGAATTAAATAAGTCACTCTCAGTTTTCTAATAACCATAGGAGTTAATACAAGAATAAGGATGATTGAAAGAAAATTTATGAGAAATATAAGAAAAAGTTGCCAGTCACGGTAAATAAATTCAGTAAAAGTGCGCAAAAAGTATCTTGAGATGGTTTCGTGAGGAAGGAGAATTCTAGTGTCAAAGCTTTGCTGTGATCTAATAAAATAAAACCAATGGCCGAATTTTGCCTGGAGATATATTAAGTATGAAATAAAACCCAAAGGAGCGATTAATAAGACTAAAGCGTCAGCTTTTATTTCTCGCCATTGCCAATTTTTACTTTTTAGGTATTCAATGATCAATAATGGAAAGAGAATGAGTCCGGCTAATTTAGTGGTACCGGCCAGGCCGGCTAAAAGAGAAGCGAAAAGCCACTTTTTCTGACGGGCCAGATAGAAGCAGGCGGCGAAAAGAAAAAGAAGTAAAGATTCCGGGTAAACGGAGATTAGAAAAAAACTAAAAGGAAAAGCAAGAAGAAATATAACAGTGAATATTCCGGTTTTTCCCGAAAAATCTTTTTTAATTAATTCAAATAATAAGATAAGAGCCAAATATAAAAAAAGACAAGAGATTAAGTGTCCGGCCCAGAAAGGGTTTAAACCCAGGCTTGAAACCGCTTTTATTAATATCGGATAGCCCGGAAAAAAGACAGTCGTTAATTCCGTATATCCATTGCTGGCTATATCAACGTACCATTTGGAATCCCAGCGGGCCCAATAAGAGGGGGAAAACCAGGGAGTAGTCGCCTGGTAATGATTTTTGTCAAAGGTAAAAAAAGCAGTTAAGTATAATACCAATAGCCAAGCGATAAAACAGGCAAGGATAAATAAATAAGTCCGATATTTTTTAAAAATAATCGTGTTGAGGGACAAGCAATTCATTTTTTTATTCTCTTTCGACCTGTTTTAAAGCGTCGATAATTATGCTTAGATCGCCGGCTATGATCTTATCCAGGCTGTGGAAGCTTTTATTGATCCGGTGGTCGGTCACCCGGTTCTGGGGAAAATTATAGGTCCGGATCTTTTCCGAGCGGTCGCCGGTCCCGATCTGTGATTTCCTTTTTTGAGACTGCTCTTTCCGGCGCTTTTCCTCCTCCAATGCTAAAAGTCTTGAGCGCAGGACCTGCAGGGCCTTGATCCGGTTCTGCTGCTGGGAGCGCTCATCCTGGCAGGAAACAAGCAGGCCGGTCGGCAGGTGAGTCATCCGGATGGCGGAATAAGTGGTGTTGACCGACTGGCCGCCGTGGCCGCGGGAAGTTGAGGTTTCAATTTTCAGATCTTCGGGTTTGATTTGAAGGTCAATTTCTTCCGCTTCCGGCAGGACAACGACCGTGGACGCCGAGGTGTGGATCCGGCCGGATTTTTCCGTGGAAGGAACGCGCTGGACCCGGTGGACGCCGCTTTCATATTTTAACTGCGAGTACACATTTTTTCCGTGAATTTCAAAGATCACTTCTTTCAGGCCGCCGATGCCGGTCTGGCTGGAAGAAATAAGATGGGTCTGCCAGCCGTTCTTTTCCGCCCAATGCGAGTACATCCGGAAAAGATCGGCGGCAAAAAGGGCCGCTTCGTCGCCGCCGGTGCCGGCCCGGATTTCCATGATGATATCCTTTTTGTCCAAGGGATTGGCCGGCTCAATGATCTCTTTGATCTCTTTTTCCAGGGCCTTGATCTTTTGGCCGAGATCTTCTTTTTCCTCGGCCGCCATATTCAAAAGTTCAACTTCTTTTTCCGAAGCGATTGTTTTTTCCGTTTCCGCCAGAGCCTCCTTGTATTTGTCCAATTTTTTCATTTTCTCCAAAATTTCCGTCAGCTCGTTGTATTCTTGGGAGATCTTCTTTAATTTTTCCTGGTCAGACATTATTTCCGGCGACTGCAAAAGGCGCTCCAATTCCGCGTGTTTTTTTTGTATCTCTTTGATTTTATCCATATATTCAATCAAAAATTACCCGACTATAAAAAATCGGGCGGCCGCAAAAATGGTTAATGCGCTTTTTTCGTCTTCCTTTCCTTTTTTTTGCCGGTGGTTTTTGCCCTGGCCGCTTTCTTTTCCATAATTTTTTTGAAACGGTCAACCCGGCCGGCCGTGTCCACCAGATGCTTTTTCCCGGTATAAAAAGGATGGCAAGCCGAACAGATCTCCGTGCGGATCTCTTTTTGCGTGGAGCCGGTCGTAAAAGTATGGCCGCAGGCGCAAATTACCTTGGCCTCCGGATAATATTTGGGATGAATGTCTTTTTTCATAGGTTTAAATCAATTTTAGCAAAAGCCGGTATTTTTGGCAAGGGTCTTGCCAGGCGGGCTTTTCTTTGCTAATATATTAAATACTAGTTTAATTAATTTAATCACACATATTCTGGCGTCACGAAAAACCTTGCCCGCAGAGAAGGGTCAAATTCGTGGAAAAAACGCCGGAATAGAGGGAAAAAGGAAAAAATTATGCCATCAGTCTCTTTAGAGGAGATGTTAAAATCCGGGGTTCATTTTGGCCATAAGCTCGGCCGTCTTTATCCCAAAATGAAGCCTTTTATATTTGGGGAAAGGAACGGCATCTCGATCATTGATCTGGAAAAAACCAAGGAAAAAATTGAGGCCGCCCAAGAATATATCAAGGGAATCGCCCAGAAAAACGGCACGTTATTGATGATCGGCACCAAAAGGCAGGCCCAGGAAATCGTAAAAAAATACGCTGTCAGTATCAAGATGCCGTATATTATCGGCCGCTGGATCGGCGGGGCTTTTACGAATTTTTCGGTTATCTCGAAGATGATCGCCAAATTCACGAAATTGAAGCAAGAGCGCGAGCAGGGAGAGCTCAACAAATACACGAAAAAAGAGCAGCTTAAAATCGACGAGGAGATCACCAAGCTGGATTCACTTATCGGCGGGATAGAAAATCTGAAGAAATTGCCTGACGCCGTCTACATCGTGGACGTGAAAAACGAGATGACGGCGGTCAGAGAAGCGAAGAAGAAAAAGATCCCGATCATCGCGATCGTCGATGTCAATAACAGTCCGGAGGGGATTGATTATGTCATTCCCGCCAATGATGACGCAACCAAAGCCATTGAATATATCACCCGGGTCTTGACCGAGTCATTCGAGGAAGGGATGGCCGAAAAGAAGGAAGAAGCCGAGATCAAAGAGGAAATTAAAAAATAAATTAATAACCGTAAATTAATTAATCATATGAAAATAAAGCCCTATTTAATAAAAGAGCTGAGAGAAAGAACCGGAGCGGGGGTGGTAAGCATTAAAGAGGCTTTGGAAGAAAGCGCCGGTGACGAAAAAAAGGCGATTGAGATCTTAAGAAAGAAAGGCGAAAAGATCGTCCTGAAAAAACAAGAAAGAGAAACGCGGCAGGGTTTAGTCGTTTCTTACGTTCACGCTAACAATAAGGTGGCGTCCTTGGTCGCCCTGGCCTGCGAAACGGATTTTGTCGCCCGCAACAAGGAGTTTACGGATCTGGCCCATGATCTGGCCCTGCAGGTGGTGGCGACCTCTCCCTTATATCTGGAGCCCAGCGAAGTGCCGCCCGAAATCGTGGAAAAAGAGAAAGAGATCATGGCGGCCCAACTGAAAAAAGAAGGCAAGCCCGAAAAGATCTGGGATAATATCATTACAGGGAAACTTAACAAATTCTATGAGGAAGTTTGCCTTTTAAAGCAGCCTTTTATCAAGGATGATAAAAAAACGATTGAAACCCTCTTGAAAGAAAAGATCGCGCTTTTGGGCGAAAATATCAAAATCAAAAAGTTCGTCTCCCTGAATCTATAAAAAATATATATGGTCAGATTAAAAATTTTTCCCTGGATGGAAACAATAGCACCCTCACCTGATTTTGATTTGCAGATCGGAGACAAAGTGCTCGTTAATACCGAAATCGGGCCGGAAATCGGCACGGTAACAGGCTTTTTAACCGAAGACGGCCATGAATGTCTGACCGAACGGAAAATTATTCATCCGGCCTCGGCGGAAGATCTAAAAAAAGGCGAGGAGCTTGCGGCCAGGAAAGGAGAAGCGGAAGAATACTGCCGGAAAATGATCAAGAAATATGTCTTGCCTATGAAATTAATTGACGCCCATTTTTCTTTTGACGGCGGCCGCCTCACCTTCGCCTTTGTTTCTGACGGACGGGTGGATTTTCGGGAATTGGTCAAGGATTTGACCCGCCATTTTAAAAAGTCAATCCGGCTTCAGCAGATTGGAATGCGGGATGAAGCGAGGCGCGAAGGGGGTTTCGGGGCTTGCGGCCGGGAATTATGCTGCACTAAATTCATGAATCAGCTGGGCAATGTGACCACCGAACTCGCCCGCGACCAGCAGATCGCCCACCGGGGGAGCGAGAGATTGTCCGGGGCGTGCGGCCGGTTGGTCTGCTGCCTTTCCTTTGAAGAGCCGATGTACAAGGAACTGATGAAAAATTTGCCGCCCCTGGAAAGCGAAGTCAAGACAAAAAAAGGCAAGGGTAAAGTGATCGCCTGGAATGTCATGAAGCAATCCTACCGGGTTAGGCTTGAAAATGGCACTGAAGTGGAAATACATTTGGACAAGAATATTAAAGAATAAAATATGATTTTTGATATTATCGCTCTCTTGATCGCCGTCGCCTCTTTGGCCGTAATTTTAGCAGTGGTAATAAGAAAATTTCCCATGTTGAGCATGATTAACGAAAAAGCGGTGCCGGGCGACAAGGAGAGTAAAATAAAAAATGTTCTCCTTGAGCAGAGGCTGAAAAGGAAGGCCGTAAATATCGGCGGGAGCGTGAAAAAAAGCTTTTCACCTTTTTTTCAAAAAGCTTCAGAAATGATCAAATTATGGTATCATAAGATTGTGGCCCTGGAAAAGAAATACCGCGAGGAAAAGAAGAAGACACCTCTGACCTTGGAGGAAAAAGATGAAAAAACGGAAAAAGTAAAATTACTTCTTACCGAAGCGGAAGAATTATTTAACCGGGATGAGCATAAAAGCGCGGAAAACAAATGCATTGAAGTCTTAAGCCTTGACAAATCCAATCCAGAAGCGTATCATCGGCTGGGAGATATTTACCTGGCTCAAAAGGATTATGAGCACGCCAAAGAGATATTTTCTTTCTTAATAAAATTCAACGAAAAAGACGACCGGGCCCTTTCCGGACTAGGCTTGGTCGCTTCATCTTTGGGCAATTTGAAGGAAGCGGAGGAGGATCTTTTGGCCTCGATCAATTATAATAACAAGAAACCCTCGTATTATTTGGATCTGGCCCGCGTCTATCAGGCGCTGGAGCAAACAGATAAGGCTTTAAGTTGTTGCCAAGAAGCCCTGAAATTGGAGCCTAAAAACCCCAAAATTTTGCATAATCTACTCCAAATCTGCCTGGAAGCAAAAAATAAAGGCTTGGCCATCAGAACCTTGGACCGGTTGAAAGTAGTCAATCCGGAGAATAAAAAGCTTGATGATCTAAAAAAACAGATTGATTCTTTGTAAATAATATATATCGCGGTAGCTTCCGCCTTCGTCTCCCTACGGGAGACTTCGGCGGACAGGCAGTTGGCCCCGCCACCTCTTTTGCCCACCTAGCTCAGTGGTAGAGCAACTCCATGGTAAGGAGTAGGTCGTCGGTTCAAGTCCGACCATCGGCTCACACTTAAATAAATTCAGTGTAAATAAATATATGGCAAAAAAACCATTCGTTAAATTACAGTGTCAGACTTGCAAGAATATTAATTACTTTGCTCATAAGTCAAGAATGTTGACTAATGAGAAGAAGTTAGAATTGAAGAAATTCTGCAAGTTTTGCAAAAAACACACACCGCACAAAGAGGGCAGAAGATAACTTATTCTATGGATATAGAGGTTGTTAAAAAACCGATTAGTCTGGACCAGCTCAAGTCTATTGCGCATCATCAATTTGTTGATTTAGTCAAAGCAGTGGTTGATGTTGAGCAAGAAATTATGGTGATAGGGGGAGAACATCATGTGGATGAGCGCGATTTTCTTATGGAGAACGAAGAATCAAAGTTTGAGAATCTTTGGGGTATTGATCTTTATCCAGAAAGGACTGGGAAGAGTTTTGTTGAGCTTGAATCCGCAATCAATTTAAAACTTTCGTCTGGTTCTAGGGGAGTTTATCATCCCGCAGTTCAAGAAAAAATTATAAAAGTTGTAGAAAGGTTAATATTAAAATAAAATGGGGGCGTAGTTTAGTGGTAGAATAATGGTCTCCAAAACCATTGATGGGAGTTCGATTCTCTCCGCCCCTGCAAATAAAATCCAAAGAATCGCCAAATAGGTGGTTTTTTGGTAAAATGAAAATAGAATCATTAAATTAGAACATTATGCAAAACAAAGCCTTTTCTAAAATAGGAATTCTAATTATTTTTATCATTTTTATTGGGGGTGGATACTTTGGTTGGCAATACCTAGAAGCCCCAGAAGAATCCATATCTTCTAAAGAAGAAGCTTTAACTATTGCTCAAGTAAGCAGCGACTGTTCAATGGCGGGAATTTTAACCAATGAAATCAATTACAATGCTGTTACAAAAACCTGGTGGATTGACCTTGAAAGAATGCCTGAACTTGAAAAAGATGGCTGTAATCCTGCCTGTGTTGTAAATGAGGAAACAAAAACAGCAGAGGTTAACTGGAGATGCACGGGATTGTTGCTCGAAAAGGAAAACGAAATCATTAATTTGGAGGTTAACGAATCAGAGTGTAAAGATTTTGATGTAAGGTCATTAGAAGAAGATTATTATAAAGGTATCAACGCTTTAGAACAAGAATTTGAAGGAATTTTAGAAAAAAATGAACCATTGCCTCCTGGAGTATCTACAACCGTTATGCGAAAGTTGCCTTATAGCTTAAATGGAATGGATATTGATACAAAAGAAGATTTATCAGAGTATGTAGGTAAACAAGTGATAATGGTGGGCAAAAATACAAAGTTTGAACTTGAGGACACTCAAAGGAATGAATTAAAACCCAAAAGTATTATGTGTAGCAAGTAATTAAAAACTTTCTTATTTAAGATGCTTTAGAGCATCTTTTTACCTAAAATAGGTTCTAATGTCGTCCATTAAGAACTAAATCAATCATCCAAACTCTCTTAATCTCTCTAATCCTGGTTCTCCTCCTTCGCTAAAGTTACGGATGGACACAGTAACGACGTCTACGAGCACTGCTGGTTTGACACTCATTTTTGATAAGATATAATGAAATTAGAAAGTAAAAATATGCTTAACGAAGAAGATATTAAAAAAATTATTGAAGCTAATAAAGAAGTTTTTCCCGGAAAAGAAGATTTTGAAAGTTTTAAAGATGAAATAAAGCAGAGTTTTTCTGATTTACAAACTTCAGTAGATGCTTATGCCAAGAAAGCCGATACCTATTTTCAGGAAATGGTAATGTTGAGTCACAAAGTAAATAGATTAGAAAAGTGGATTCAAGAAATAGCCGAAAAAGTTGGTATTAAATTAGAATATTAGTTTTAGACAATAGTGGCCGTCTTTTAATGTAGGCGGTTTTTTGGTAAAATGAAAATATGAAGAAGATATTTGTTATTTTAATTGTTTTATCGGTTGTTCTAACTGGAACTTGGTTTGGTTCGAGGTTTTTGATTGGCGGAGAAGAGCCGGTTGCCTGCACTCAAGACGTTAAGCTTTGTTCTGACGGTTCGTATGTCAGCCGAACTGGGTCTAATTGTGAATTTGCAGAGTGTCCTTCTGATAATAATGAGTTATCATCTAATTTCGGCAACGATCAGATTGAGAGAACTATTACAAATTATTTTTTGACTCAGAAGCATTTCAACTGGAAAACAAAAGATAATAGTCATAATTTTTGCGTAGTTGAAAATCTTAAACCAGAAAATGAACTATTTCCGTTATATGTCTGGGTATATTGCGGAGAATATATTATTCAGGATGGCGAACTAAAAACATTAAGCGGATCATCTGGCCCAGCAAAGATAGATTACCCGAATGAGCTATCTTTTTATGATTTGAGTAGGTTCTCTTATGAAGTACCAGGTGATGGTTCGCATTACGCCGAAGATATTAGAAAAATATTCCCCGAAGATATTTGGCAGCACATTTTTGATTTTGATAGAGAGAATATCATTAAAAGGATTGAAAGCATTACATTTGTAAATATTTCCTCATGGGAATTAATTAAACAAGCTATTGATAATTGCGAGGTGGAAAGCGTTTGGCAGACACACGCCAGAACAGTGGGCGTAAAGTTTAAAAATGGAGAAGAATTGTCTGCCATTGAACCGAAGCTTGATGATATAATTGATTTGGCAATCGCTGCCGAAGAAAAATGCGGTGAAATCTTAATGGGTACCGAGTAAATTTCCTAAAAATATAAATTATAGCCAGAATGGTGCCGAAAGTGTTTAATAAGATAAAATATATGGCGCTAACAAAATATCTGACGAGGCTTTGGCATGTCCCAATTGCGGAAAACCGCAAAAAGATAAACCTCCCTCAATATCGTTATCAAAGCAGATAACCATATTTTCTGTCAGTTTATTTTTGCCACCGTTTGGACTTTGGTATGTATGGAAATATTTGAAACAGAAAGATGGCAAATCAAAAAAAATCGGTATTGCTGCTGCAATCCTGACCATAATATCTATAATCATTATGGTTTGGTTTACCGAAAGGCTTGTGAGTTCAATTAACGAAACATTAAACTCTATAAATCTTTATAATTACTGATTAATCCTGGTTTTAACATCGCTGACTAGCCCCTGCTTTTTTTAAGTTCAAAGAATTGCCAAGCAGGCGGTTTTTTGGTAGGATAAGGTAATGAGAAAAAAGGAGACTTTTAGACTATGAAGAAAAGATTCGTATATTCTATATTATTGGGAATACCTGGAGCTTTCATTTCTTTTTGGGTGAGCAGTTTTTTTGCTTATATAATATGGATGGCGATTGGGTTTGGTGGTGGCTCACACTTAAATCTAGATACAATTGCAAATATTATTTTATTTGTAAGTTTTGTAGTTATATTAGGCCTCTTTATTGCCATAGGATTTGTTATTGGTCGTAAGTTAGAAAAAAACCCGAGATTTAACAAACTTCATTTCCTTGTCCCAATAATAATTACAATCCCTTTAGCTATATTTACTTTTAAGGCGTTGGTGTCTAATTTTCAAAGCAGCCAAGATTTACAAGGTCAATTTAATAAATGTAAGCTTATTTGCGAAGAAGAGGGATATTCGCGCGGAGGTTCATTGGGTGGGCCAGCTGGTTATCCAGGGAACGATTTATGCAATTGTTATAATATGGGTGGTTCTGAGGGCTGGTTTAATATAGAAACATCGGAGGAATTTAAGATAAATAATTGAAACATCTTTTTTAGCATCCTCAATCTCACTAATCCTGGTTCTAACATCGTCCACGAGCCCATGCGAATATTGAGGGAGGTTCAGCCTCTTTCATTTTATTTTAAGATTGAAAGAGTTGACAAAAAATTAGTTTTAGTGTATATTCTATAATTAGATAGGAGGAGAATATGGACTACGAAGATTTTCTTAGATTCGGAAAAGGTGAAGATGGAAACACATCATTTCTTAAGGGAGATATATCACCATTTTTAGAGGACGGTGATCTTTTTAAGCAAATTACAAGGGAGATGGCCGCACCTTTTTTGCACAGTCGTATTGATAAGGTTGCATCTATTGAGGCGCGAGGATTTCTTTTCGCCGGAGCCATTGCCTATATATTAGATGCTGGCATTGTCATGGTAAGAAAAGAGGGTAAACTTCCAATGGATGTTTTAAGACGGGAGTTGGTGGATTACAGCGATAAGAAAAAGACATTAGAAATTCATAGAGATGGGGTGAGGAAAGGAGAGAGAGTGCTTGTGATAGACGATTGGTTTGAGACTGGTGCTCAGGCTAGGGCCGCTACTCAGATGATTGAGCAATTAGGAGGTATTATTATAGGGTTTAGCGTTTTGATAGACAATACTACTAAAGAGGCACGAAAGTTCTTTTCAAATCATAATTATCATTATCTTGTTCAAATATAATTAGTATTTTTACAATAGAATAAGAATCTGACTTTGTCAGGAAGTGCACTTAATTTTCAATTGTGCACTTATTGGAGGAATGAAATGTTAGAGAAGATGACTTTTTTGTCAGCAGCTGAAAACAGAGAGAGCTTTTTTAAGAGAATTTCTTTATTTCTTGTTCCATCAGATCCAAGATATCAGGCCATTAAGAGGGCGTATAATTGCGCTAAAGATGCTTTTCGCGATATTTACAGAGAAGATGGAGACCGCTATTTTGAACACTTGAGAGCTGTTGCCCTTATCCTTATTGTGTATCTAAGAGTTAAAGATCATTGTCTTATAGTGGCTGCTTTGTTGCATGACATTGTTGAAGATATTCCATCTTGGACAATAGAGAGGGTAAGGGATGAGTTTGGCGATAAAGTAGCTTTTTATGTAGATTTAATGACCAAGCCAGATATTAAGGATTTCTCGTCAAAAGAAGAGGTGGACAAGGTATACCATACAAGATTTTCATTTGCCCCGCGTGAGTTTTTTCTTTTAAAACTTTCCGATCGTTTACACAATCTTATAACTCTTTGGGCATGTACCCCGGAGAAGAGAGCTCGCAAGATAGAAGAAACAATAACTTATTATTTACCATATGCAGAAAAGCATTTTATTCTTCTGCATGAGTTGGAAGAAGCGCTCGCGTTGCTTAAAAACAACGAATTGACAACTTAAAGGGGATGGAAATGGAAAACAGGGAATATTGTCTGTTTTGCGATAAAGATAATTTGCAAAGACACCGTATCATATTAGAGAATGAGCTATTTTACGCAAGGTGGGATAATAATGCTATAAGTGAGGGTCATGCTGAGGTTGTGTCAAAAAAACACATTGTTTCCTTTTTCGAACTGAATGAAAAAGAAATATTGCAATTGCACGAATTAATTAATAAGGTAAGGGAGATTATTGATAAAGAGTATCATCCCGATGGATACAATTTGGGATGTAATGATGGTGAAATTGGGAGCAGGACCATGCGTCACCTTCATTTACACATTATTCCACGATATTTTGAAGATTATACTCATATTTAAAAAATAAAGAAAACAGCTCCTGATTCAGGCGCTGTTTTTACTTGCATTAAAAATAGGTGTTTGATATGATAATTTAACATGACAAAGAAAAAAATAATCTTAATACTTATAGTTACGGCAATAATTCTGCTTATTATTTATAATGCTTTTATTAAAAAAGAAGAGGTTGATTTTACTTTAGTTGAAGTTGTTAAAGGAAATGTTGTACAGGAAATTTCAGAGACTGGACAAGTTCAGATGGGCAAAGCTGTGAACCTTGGCTTTAAAAATACTGGAACAGTTCAGAGAATATTCGTTAAGGTGGGGGATAATGTTTTTCCAGGAACCAACTTAGCTGTATTGAGTACTGTTCAGCTTGTTATTGAAAGAAATGAAGCACAGGCTACGCTTGATATAGCACAAGCCAAGCTTGACCAGCTGTTAATTGGAGCTGGTCCAGAAACAATTCAAGCAGCACAGACCGATGTTTATAACGCTGAAATTAACCTAGAAGACGTTAATCGAGAATACGCAGAAGATCTCAATAATGCGCATGAAGATGCCTTGAATGTGATGGATAATGCTTATTTGAAAATCTCCGGGGCATTAACTACTGTAATTTCAGTTAGAAAGAGTTATTTTTATGGTAATGATCAAGAATCAATCATTGTAGAGAGTAAAGAAAACAATATAATTGGTATTGTTAATCAAGTAAAAGAATCTATTGATAATGACAACGTCAACACTGCTTTATCAGCAATAAAAGACTCTTTAGGTGATGTTTATAACGACGTTGGCGTTGTTAGAGATATGGCCGAGGTTTCCAATTATTCTGATGTAGTTTCAGCTAGTGACAAAGCTTTGCTTGATACAGAAAGATTAAATATTAACACAGCCCTTACAAATATTATTAATGCTCAGCAAGTAATCGCTTTAGTCATAATAGACGGTGGAGCAGAAATTAATGTTGCCAAAGGAGACATTCAAGAGGCTCGAGATGATCTTGCTTTAGCTACTGCTGAACCATCTAAAGCAGACGTAGATTTGTACGAAGCTCAAGTAGCTCAAGCACAAGCCAAAGTAGATTTGTTTAATAACCAAATTTGGGAGTCAACCTTAAGGAGCCCAATACGAGGACAGGTTGTTGAAATTAATAACGAAGTTGGAGAAATGGTTCAGTTAGAGTCAATTATTACTCTTCTGCCAGAAATCCCGTATGAGATAGAGGTTGATATTTACGAAGAAGATGTGGTTAAAATGAATATTAATAATAATGTAGATATTTCTTTGATTGCCTTTCCTAATGAGAGTTTTTTTGGAAAGGTAATTTCAATCAATCCTGCTGAAGAGCTGATTGAAAATGTTGTTTATTATACCGCGACAATAAGCTTTGAAGATATACAAGAAGGCATAAGGCCAGGTATGACAGCTGATTTGCTTATTAAAACAAATTCAAGAGAAAATGTTTTAATAATTCCGGAAGAGGCTATTTTGGAAAAAGATAATAAATTTACAGTGCAGATTTCTCAGAATGAAGAAAGAGAAATAGAAATAGGCCTAATAGGAACCGATGGAATGGTTGAAGTGATTTCAGGGTTGCAGGAAGGTGAACAAGTGGTTGTTGAATAAAATCCATGCCAGAACCATTAATAAAATTGGAAAACGTCTGGATGACTTATCAATTAGGAAACACAGAAGTCCATGCCCTAAGGGGATTAAGCCTGGAAATTCCTCCAGGCGCTTTTGTGGCAATTATGGGTTCTTCAGGTTCTGGGAAATCCACTCTTTTGAATATGATTGGCTGTTTGGACTTTCCAACACAGGGAAGGGTTTATTTAAAAGGTAAAGATATCTTAGAAATGCCAGAAAGTCAGCTTGCTCAATTTAGGGGAAGAATACTTGGCTTTGTTTTCCAAGAGTTTAATTTATTATCGAATTTAAGCGCATCAGAGAATGTAATGTTGCCAATGATTTTTCAGAAAATATCCTTGGCTGAAAGAATAAAAAAAGCAGAAAGTCTTTTGGAAATGGTTGGATTAAAATCAAGAATGAAACACCAACCAACAGAGCTTTCTGGCGGAGAAAGACAAAGAGTTGCTTTAGCTCGCGCCTTTGCCAACAATCCCGAAGTAATCATAGCTGATGAGCCTACAGGAAACTTGGATTCTGTTACTGGAAAGTTGATAATGGAAATGCTAACAAATTTTCATAATAAAGACGGGAAAACCATGGTAGTGGTAACTCATGACCCAAAGATTGCAAATTATGCTGAGATGATAGTAAGCATTGAAGATGGCAAGATAGTTGAAAATCATTCAGAACATTTATGGAAGAGTTAGTCAAGAAAAAATTTGGTTTCTTTTCCACCTTCGCTTCCATTTATGGAAGCTTGGCAAAAGAATACTTTAATATAGCTGTCAGAAATATAAGAACCAGGTTCTTGAGGAGCTGGCTCACGATTTTGGGTATTATTATCGGCGTATTTTTAATAGTTTCTTTGCTTTCTTTGTCAGAAGGATTGAAATCAACCATTAATGAGCAGCTGCAGGCTTTGGGAGGAGAGATGATTATGATAATGCCAGGAAGCGATGACGATATATTCAGCTCCATGATGTTTGGCGGATCAAAACTGCAAAAAGAAGATATGGAGGCAATTAAAAAAGCAGATGGAGTGGATAGTGTTTTAGGGTTTTCTTATACAGGAAGTATCGCAAGATATAAGGACGAGTCAAAACAATTAGCTATAGCTGGTTATGACCCTT
>JBDRMK010000005.1:0-50230 GCA_043812155.1 Patescibacteria group bacterium
GGCCGCCGCGCGAAGCTGCTTATAATGGAACTGGCCGGCGGCCTCTTTTTGGTGTTTCACCTGAAAATTACCGGGCCATTAATCATTAAGACGGCGGCGGCCGCGCCGGAAAAATTCACCCGCGTTATTTTTACTTCAAGCAACGGTCAAAAATTATTTTTCAACGATTTAAGGAAGTTCGGTTATATTAAGTTGTTTGACAAAGCGGGCCTGGAAGAAATGTTTAAAACAATGAAATACGGTCCTGAGCCTTTAGACAAAGATTTTACTTTTGAGGTCTTCAATAATTTATTGAATAAAAAGAAAAACGCTCTAATCAAGCCTTTGCTTTTAGACCCCAGTTTTGTGGCGGGCATCGGCAATATTTACGCGGCGGAAAGTCTTTATTTGGCAAAAATCAGGCCGACCCGCAAAGTAAGAACATTAAATGAAAAAGAGCGCCGGCTTCTGTACACTGGTATTAAGAAAGTATTATCGGCATCAATAAAGCGCCGCGGAACTTCCGCCGATTCTTACCTGGACGCGTATGGCAAGAAAGGGGACTTTGAGCGTTTTTTAAAAGTCTACGGCCGCCAAGGGCAAAAATGCCGGAGGTGCCCGGGCCAAGTGGTAAGGATCGCCCAAAGAGGGCGGGGGACTTTTTATTGCTCTTCTTGCCAAAAATAAAAAGAACCATGAATGGTTTTTTCCGGCCTTTGTTATATTTAGGGAATGATGATATAAAGCAGGACAGCGGCGACAAAGCCGATCAAAGCCCCGACCACGGCTTCCGCCGGCGTATGGCCCAATTGTTCCTGCAAATGAGAGGGATATTTTATCCGGTCTTTATTCGGATGTTCATTAATGATATTATTAAGGACTTGAGAATGGATGCCTAAATAGCGGCGGTAACCCACGGCGTCCCGGATGATAATCAGGCTGAAAATAGCGGATAGAGCGAAACTGGCGCTAAAAATACCTTCGGCTAAGCCAACCACTGTCGTTAAGGAAACAACAAGAGCCGTGTGGATAGAGGGCATGCCGCCATAGGTGGAAGAAAGCTTCCAGGAAAAAGTGCCTTTCATTGATTTAATGATGATTTTCAAGGAAAAACAAATCAGGCCGACGATTAAAGGGATCAATAGTAATTTAGGATAAATCATTTTATGGATTATATTTATTCGATCTTCTTCGGAATAGTGCAGGGGTTGACGGAGTTTCTGCCTATTTCCAGCTCCGGCCATCTAGTAATATTGCATAAGCTAGTGAATTTTCGCTTACAGGATGATTTAAGTTTTGACGTGATTTTGCACGCGGGAACGCTTGTCGCCCTGCTCGTTTTTTTCTATAAAGATATTATAACCTATCTGGCCGCATTTTTCAAAAGCCTGGTCAAGTGGAATTTGAAAAATGACGCCAATCAGCGCTTGGCCTGGTTTATTTTGGCGGCGGCCATTCCGGCCGGTATTTTTGGGTATTTGCTGGAAGATACGGCTGAAAGTACTTTCCGCTCGCCATTTTTAGTCGCCGCTATGTTTATCATTGTCGGTATCTTTTTCCTGATTTTGGAAAAATTCAGCCAAAAGACAAAAGAATTGAAAGATATGGGTTTGTTTGGAGCGGTAATTATCGGTTTGTGCCAGGCCATCGCTTTAATTCCCGGTGTTTCCCGTTCCGGCATCACCATTATAGCCGGTTTATCTCAGAAATTAAAAAGGGAAGAGGCGGCCCGGTTTTCTTTTCTCCTTTCAATTCCCGTGATTTTCGGGGCCGTGATAAAAAAGCTGACGGAGTTTTTTTCTCACTCTTTTTCCGGGTATGAAATGATAATTTACGTTTTAGGATTTTCAGCCGCCTTTTTAGCCGGCTACTTCGCGGTGAGATTCCTTTTGAATTATTTAAAAAATCATTCTCTTAATATTTTCGCTTATTACCGGTTTGGACTGGCGGTAATTGTCATTATGTATTTTCTAATATTTTAAAAAGTTACAACGCGGGCGCAGAGACCCGCGTTGGGTAAAACAGGAAATCGACAGCGCGGGTGTCCCGGCCCGCGATGTCATGGTTAAAACAATTAATAACAGCGCGGATGTCTCTGTCCGCGCTGAGCCTTTAATATCCGAAAAACCCCACTCTTTTAAGAAAGGGGTCTTTCTTGTATTTTTAGATTTGATGGTATTTAGAAGGTTGGGCTTTTCGGCTCTTCGAAGAATTTCTTCGGCCGGAATAGAGTGATCAACATCGCCATGATGATAGTCACCCAGGGCCACCAGCCGTATTTGCCGCAGGCGTATTGGTAATAAAGCCAGACAACAGCGGCGGTTAAAATAAGTGGGAAAATCCACCACCAGCCGCTTTTTGACTTGCGGATAAAATAATAATAAGCGATTAAGACCGCAAAAAATCCGATCATAATTAATACCCACCAATACCAGGCGATAGTTTTGCATTCATCTTTTGTCTCCGTGGTTTCTGCGGCCGCGGCTATTTCTGCGCCTGCCACCTGGCCGTTAACATCGTTATTGTCATTACCATTGTCGTTACTGTTACTGCTGGCTGTATTATCTGTGCTGGCCGGAAAGGAATTGTTTGTTACGGCCGCGGACGGAAGTAAAGTCCTTTCTTTAATTCGTATGGCGGAGAATCCGGAAATAGAATCAATGCTGGCGATAATTTTTCCTTCGCCCGTATCCGTCGCGCTAAACACACCCTTGTCGTTAATATCGCCCAAATTGCCTTCAGCAGACCAATTAAAGGTGAGGCCGGCCAAAAGGTTGCTCATCTTGTCATAACCTTCGGCGTTAAAAGTTACCTGGTTGCCTAAATCAATGATTTCCGGCCTGGAATTCGGGTTTACGATAATGGTCGTCAGATCACCCGGCAAGACTTGGATCAAGGTTTGAGCGGTAAAATTGCCGTAAGCGGCGGTTATGGTAAAGGTCCCGATTTTTCCCGCCAGATAAATATTATCTTCCATTTTCCCGCGCGGATCATTGACCTGATAAACGGCGTTTTGGGAAATATCCCAAGTGGCGCCGGCCGTATCTTTGGCCGTCAGGGTCAAGGTGAGATTTTCTCCGGCTTTAACCTGCGCTTCTATGGGTGACAGTTCAATTGAATTGAGGGCGCCGTGGTCGGCCGCTTTCAAGCCAAAAGGAAAGATAAAAGCGACAAGACCTAAAGCGAGGATCAGTTTTTTCATTTTTATTTATTTTAATGTTAAATTATTAATTCGCCGATGACAACCAGGCGCTGCTTGGTGGTGAAAAGGGGAGTGCAGGTATAGAGAGTGACTTGAGGGGAGTCCGTATTATCAAGGATTTCTATGGCGTTAGGTTCCACTATTTTCGTTTGGCTGACTTGGTAGTCGTATTCTTTTCCCTGCCAGTAAACGATGAAGGGATCGCCGACAGCCAGTTTGTCTAAAAGGTAAAAGGTGGTGTTGTTGGGAGGACGGTAGCGGAAACGATGGCCGGAAATGACCATATTGCCGCCTTTAGCCGGATCTTGCGTTCCGGGGATATGCCAGGCGCCTTTGAGCAGGGAAGCTTCCTCGTTCTTTCCTTCCACGATCGAGACATCCACGCCGATTTTTGGGATGACCAGCCGGTTATCAGAGGGAATTCTTTTGACGTCCTTTACTTCCGGCAGTTTCCCAAGATTAAGATTGGAATTAAGAAGCTTTGTCTCGTAAGGGTAAAAGGCTTCCGGTTGGCTGATTTTATATTTCAAGGCCGGCAGCCAGGGGTAAGCGAGAATTCCGAAACCAACTAAAATTATAACAATAATCGCGATTTTTAAGACTTTAAGCTTAACCCCCGTACTTTTTTCTTTATTATCCATGAGCTTACTGGATCTGGATTTCCTGTTTTTTTAACATCCGGTAGGATTTTAACCCGCCTAAGACGAATAACAGGCCGAGCAAATAGTAGAAGATTTCATACCATTTAGGACCGGTGATCCCTAAGACCACGCCTTGTTTGACATTGACATTGACCTTCGCTGTGATCGGATCGTTGTTATCCGCTTTTACTGTGGCCTGGTTAAGATAATCTCCGGCTTTCACGTCCTTGCCCACCAAGACTTCGTAATTCAGAGTGAGGGAACTGCCAGGCGTCATGTCGCCGAGAGTCCAGGTTTTTTCATTTAATCCGGTGTCGGTGAAAGTAAAGCCCGCCGGTAGTTTATCGGTTAAGATGACATTATAGGCGGTCGCTTCGCCTTTGTTGCTGATAGTGACCGTGTAATTGACCAGAGAGTTCGGATTGACTGAATCTTTATCCACGGTTTTGCCAATGGTTAATTGCGGATAGGCTTCTTCGCCGTAATATTTGGGAATTCTGACTTCTACAGTCGCTATATCAGAAACCTTGCCGTGGTTTTTTGCTACTGCCTCGGCCAAGTTATCGTAGAAACCGGCGATCACGGATTTGCCGACAGTCACTTCGTAGTTCACGGTTTTGCTCCCGCCCGGCAGCAAGTCGCCCAATGACCAGCTCTTGGTGGCCGTGCCTTCCGGATTGAAAGTAAAGCCGGCCGGCAGAGTGTCGGTTAAGACGACTTCATAAGCGGTTTCATTACCGGTGTTGGAAACGACTACGGTATAAGTGACAACATTGCCCGGGTTGGCATAAGCCAAATCCACGGTTTTTTCAATATTCAAGATCGGAGCGGAAGTGATAGTGGTGTTGGCACTTGCTTCAACCGGTTCAGTTTCGCTTGAATCCAAAGTGGCGATATTGGTAATTATGGTTCCGTTATGGAGATTAGCTAAAGCTTTAACCACGTATGTCACTGTTCCACTGTCTCCGGGATTTTTCTCACCCAGATTCCAGGTAACTGTTTTAGTGGTGTCATCGTAAACACCGCCATTGGCCACGCTGGAAAAGAGAGTGTTAGCAGGCAGGGGATCGGTCAAGGTCAAATTAGTCACTTTAGTGTTGCCGGCGACCGACCAGGTCATGGTGTAGGTGATGAAACCGCCGGGAGAAACCGGGTCCGGAGAATCAGTCTTGATCAAATTTATTTTATAAATTGGAATATCATCATTAGTGATAGTACAGGTTTTAGTTTCACCTAAGGCTACGGTAACATCAGCGTTAACGTCACAATCGCCACCCCACGCTCCGGCAGTGTAGCCAGGCAGAGTTGTTTCTCCGGCAGTATGAGTGCCCGGATTAACTGGGTAAGCAATTTCGTCGAATACTGCGTTGCCGTCAACGGTTAACAGAAAGTCATCGGCAACTGCAGAACCGCCGTTGTCATTGATGACGGTTTTGTTAACGATTATGTAAGATTGCTCGTCATCATTAGTGATAGTACAGGTGATATTCTCACCTTCATCTAAGGTAACTTCACCTGCTATAGCAGCCGGACATTTAGCGTCGCCGGTTAACGAGACAAAGCTGTAGCCAGCCAGTTGAGTTTCATCCAAAGCGTATGGAGTATTAGCGTCAACTGCCATAGCCACGCCTGATAATGTAGCTGCGCCGCCGATGGTTAATTTGAAGTCATCAGGCAGGGCATCGCCATTGTTATCGTTTATTACTTCTTTAATTAGAGTAATGGTTGGGGCTTGGTCATCATTGGTGATTTCACAGGTAACGTACTCGTTAACATTAAGTGTAAGTTCATTGCCATTTACTAGTGAGCCACCGTTACAGGACCAACCGGAAGCAGAGTAACCAGCCGGACCATTTTCAGAGAGGGTATACATCTCGTTGGCTAGAACAGTATGAAAGGTTGCTGAATCACCACTATCGTTAAAGCCTTGATTACCGGTAGCATAAAGGGTCCAATCAACAGCAGTTTCATTACCACCGTTGTCAGTGGTGACATTTTTTACCAATTTTAGAGTTGGTGCGATATCATCATTAGTGATGTAGCAAATTTTTTGATCGCCAGGCTGTAAGGTAATGGTGCCATCTATATTACAATCTCCGCCCCAGAGATAAGCAGCATAGCCCGGATCTTCTGTTTCCGAAGCAGTGTGTTCGGTATTGGCCAGTACGTTATTCCACTGGCCGCTGGTCACCGAGTTGCCGTCAATGTAAAGCGCGAAGTCGGCCACCTGTTTGGTGCCGCCATTGTCATTGGTGACATATTTGACTAATTTAAGTTTTGGGGAGATATCATTGTTTGTAATGGTGCAGATTTTAGTTTCACCTAAGGCAATATTGCCAGTGCAATCAGCGGAATAATCTGGAGTATAGCCGGTTAATTCGGTTTCCGTTACCCAGTAAGTGCCTGGCGTGACAATGTTATTTGTTCCTGGATCTTCTTGTCCGGGGAAGGTATTGCCGGTTTGGGCGGTGACGCCGTGAATGGTCATTTGAAAGTCAGAAGCGTCCTTATCGCCGCCGTTATCATTTATGACATCTTTAATAACAATCAGATGAGAGAGTTCACTGCTATTTGTAACGGTGCAGGTTTTTTCCTCTCCGACATTAATTGTGCCGGTGCAGTCGGCCGAAAAAACCGGCGTATAGCCTGGGAAATATCCCTCCGTAACATCATATCTTCCTTGGTCAAGTGTGACTAAAGTTCCACTCTCAGATCCATCAAAGGAATCAGGGGAGGCATTATTGGCGGTGACATACAATCTGAAATCGGAAGCCACTGCCGTGCCGCCAAAATCATTGATCACGTGCTTGATGACGGTTAATTTTGGCTGAATATCGTCATTGGTGATATAGCAGATTTTCTCATCGCCCGGCTGTAAGGTGATCGTACCGTTGCGGTTGCAATCGCCGGTCCATTCAGAAGCGGCATAGCCAGGATCTTCGGTTTCAGAAGCAGTTAATTGGGTATTAGCCATAACCGCATTCCATCGGCCGCTGGTAACTTGGCTGGCGTCAATAAAAAGAGGAAAGTCAGCCACAACCTTTGTTCCGCCATTATCGTTAACTACGTGTTTGATTAATTTAAGCTTCGGAGCAATATCATTATTGGTAATTTCACAAAGTTTATTATCACCAGGCTGCAGAGTGATAGTGCCGTCAGTATTACAGTCGCCAGACCAGTCGGAAGCGGCATAGCCCGGGTCGGAAATTTCAGAGGCGGTTAACTGGATATTAGCCGGAACACTGTTGGCCACCCCGCTGGTTACTTGAGTCGCATCAATAAAAAGCGGGAAGCTGGAAACAACTTTTGTGCCGCCATTATCATTTACCACGTGTTTGATTAAAGTAAGAGTTGCTTCTTTATCGTCGTTAGTAATCTCACAGACTTTCTGATCACCGGGGAAAAGAGTAATTGTTCCGTCGGCATTACAATCGCCGCTCCATAAAGAAGCTTCATAACCTGGGTTTGTCGTTTCAGAGGCGGTTAACTGAACATTGGCGGAAACGGTATTCCAAGAGCCGCTGGTAACTTGAGTGGCATCGATAAAAAGAGGGAAGTCAGCCACAACCTTTGTTCCGCCGTTATTGTTTATTACGTGTTTGATTAATTTGAGTTTAGGAGCGATGTCATTGTTTGTAACTGTACAAACTTTATAATCGCCGTTTGAAATAGTTCCTGAACAATCGCCGGAAAAGCTTTTGGCATAACCGGCCATATAATTTTCATCAACGCTAAATGAGCCGGTCTCTAAAGTGACTTCAGTGCCGGTTTCCGAACCAGGGAATGAAGGATCGGAAACATTAGTGCCTATGACATTCATAGTGAAGTCAGAAGCGACTTTTGTTCCACCGTTGTCGTTAATGACATGTTTAATAACTTTAAGAGTGGCGTGGCAGTCCATGTGGACATTGGTAATTACTTCATTGCTCCATTTATCACCAGTTTCATTGCTCCAAATTTTCGCTTTATTGGGAATTCTAAAATCACAGCAGACTTCCGGAGTGTTTACCGTTGCCTGAAAAGTAATAACACCGTATTCACCCGGAACAACTTCGCGGACGTTAAAAAGCAAGGTATTAGCTTTGCCGTTATAATCATCGCCTTGGCCGGGTTCAGTGCCGAGATTGCCGCCGTCGTTGGTGATGGTTATATTTTTAGACCCGGCGACATAGTCCAGATAGATGTTTAGTGGATCGTAGATTTTAACTCCCGTGCCGGTGCATTTGTCTGTGCCGTCATTGGAATAATTTATAGTGTAAGTAAGGGTGTCGCCGACAGAGGCGTCGGTTTTATCAACTGATTTAGTGATGTTCAGCTGACACGTCCCTGGCTTATTGCCAAAATTCTGATCAGTTACATTTTGGCCGGCGCTTAAATTGATATCATAGATATTGTTTGCCGGATAAGTTTGAATCCAGTAGAGTTTTTGGGTTTCCGAAACGTTATAATTTCCAGGGTTTAGATTGGTGAATTCGTAATAACCATTGGCATTAGTTGTGGTTGAAGCAGATAAAGCACCTGACAGATTAATCTGCCAACCGGCTAAAGCGGGTTCGCCGCCTTCCCAAATGCCGTTGCCGTTAATATCTTTCCATTTGTAGCCGGAAATTGAACCTGGCAAGCGATCATTGGTAAAAGTACAAGAGACGTTTTCACCTTCTTCAATGTCAATAGTGACTGTCGGGAGACTGACTGTCTGGGTTCCGCCGTTTGCCGTGGTGACGACACATGTAATGCCAGTTAGATCCCATCCTGATACGGTAGTCTCTGTTATGCTGTAAGTAGAAAAATTTATAAGATCATTATAAGCTTGAGTGTTGGCTAATGTTCCGTCGTCTACCAGCGAAAAGGTTGAGGGAGAGAGGCCGCCAGTTGCAGTGTAGTCAAAATTTTGTGGACCTTCAGGAGTAGCATCTTTCACGATAGTGATTGAAGCTGGATAAATGACTGCTTCGGCCGAGAGCGAGCGGTCTTGGTTTCCACCAGAACCGTCGAGGTCGATAAGACGCGTGTGGTACGGAGAGCCGGAGATAGCGACCGCTGAGTTCTCGGTTCCCCAGTCGTTGCGGTGAGAGATATGTCCGCCCCAAGCGAGAACTGGGTTTGCGACCGACGCCGTGAAGGTCAGGGTAATGCGCGCTGACTTGTCACCTAAAAATCCTGTCCCATTTAAATAAGAATATACACTCACGCCGGTAATAGTTCCACCGAATAGGGTAAAATTTCCCGCAATCGGAGTAACACTTGCTCCAGTTACCTGCGGGTCAGCAGGAATGGGGAATGTGGTCGATGCGCTGCAGCCTGAAACTCCCAGGCATGGGTTTGCCGTCGCAACCGTCCGGTTGTAGGTAGTAATGTAGTCAATCGCGTGCTTTCCGCCTTTTGTCGTGTCCCATTCAATGGTAACCGTATGGGAATCAAGTGAAAGGCTATCGAACAGCATTCGGTATGGAATAGAATCGCCTTCGTAATAAACGGATTTACTCTGATTAAGGTTTCCGTTTACCCAGTCGCTTGAGCTTGTTGAACAACCGTCGGTACTGGGGGACGGAGCGGGATCGTTCGCACATTGATCCAAATTTGCCGATGGATTAGCCGCGCTGGCCGATGTCGGCACCAAAAAGACGCCCAAGGAGGACATCTGGAAAATTAAAGCGACCTGGGCGACAATAGCCAAACTTTTAAAGGCTTTGGTCTTCCAGGATTTTTTTGGCATAAGATTGATTTTAGTCATTTTTTTATCTCCTAAGTTAATTATTTTGATTAAGTATATTAAGTTAATTGATTTTTAGTTTGATATTATAGGCTTGAAAATTTTGCCTTAGATCCCGCTATTGCCTCATTTTATTCGGCTTCAGCGGGATTGTTAGCTTATCCAAATTTTCTGCGCCTCTTTTTTGTTTATATCGGCTTGAAAATTTTGCTAAGCTAACAAAAAAACCAACACAAAGCAATAAAAACCTTTTAATACCTCAATAAATTGAATTTATTTAAAGAATTAGATTTTTTCGAGTTTTTACTTTTTTACTACTTTTTGTTGGTTTTAGCTAACCTTCCTCCTTAGGTTTTAGTAAAGAACAAGCAATTTGCTTTAAAGAGCGTATAACCATTTCCTCCTAAATACGTGAAAGAACGATGTGTATAATTTATATTATCTTAGGCTATTTTTCAAGTTTTGTCAAGGGGTAAAATCTCCTCGGCTAATATATGGATATTTGACTAATATAAGCCTAATTTTAAAAAACGGTGAAAGTCTTGTGGATAACTGGCAGGCGAGATGATTATTAAATACAGAAAAGCATTCCGCGGTAATAAAGCTCAAAAATCGCCTTATCCTTATCACTAACTGCGCCATCCTGGTTCAAATCCGCGGCTAAATTCTGCTGGCTGAAATATTGGCCAAAATAAGCAAAATCAGATAAATTTATTTTCCCGTCCTGATTATAATCCGGGCAGGTTTTGCGGAAAGGAATCATCGGATCCGGGCCGCAGGTATATGGACCTTGGTAATAATAAGCGAAGATATTCAGGTCATTTTCATCTATTTTGCCGTCCCAGTTAAAGTCCGCGAAAAAATTGTAGTCTTTTTCAAGATTGCTGTGATTATAATATTGTCCGAAATAAGCAAAGTCTGATAAATTAACCCGGCCGTCTTTGTTAAAATCCGGACAGGGATAGGCGGACTCAAGATAATTGCCAATGATTTTTGCCGTGTCGCTAAAATTGGCCCGGGTTGGAAGAATGACTAAGCAGAAAAAACCAAAAATAAGCAATGATATTCTTAACGATTTTATAATTTTTCTGTTTTTATTCTTCATAAAATAAACTTGTGTCTCCCCACCTTTACACAAAAGATGAGGAGTTAATAAATCTATTTTTACGGATTGAGATAGTGATCCTGGATTTCGGCCAAACTTAATGCTTTTTTCCAGATTCTCATTTCATCGATCAGGCCGTCGAAATAATTGCCCTGATAATCACCATTCTGTTGCGCTCCGATAAGGTTCGGGTAGTTGGCGGCCGGCGCCAAAGCCACCCCTGTAACATCGATGGTGTTGCCGGTTTGAACGCCGTCAATATAGGTTGTCATGGTTGTACCGTTATAAACATTCGCCACATGATGCCAAGCGTTAAGGCTCGGGTAACTAAATCTTTGCGTTACTTCAGGCGTTTCCATCGGATCGTCCGGATTGCTGACAGTCTTGGCGAGCGTCCACATATGTTCATCACCGCCCCACCAAAATCTTGAAGCGTAGTGACTTTTTATGCCAAATATTTCTGAAGTGCTCAGTTGCGAGAAAGCGGCATGCCATTCGGTGGCATGACGGTTGAACCAATACTCAATGGTGAATTGGGAAGTGGCGCCTAAATCAAAATTGCTGTTATAAGGAATGCTAACGTAATCATTCATCCCGTCAAATTGCAGAGCGCTGCCTTCTTTGCCGGCCGCCCAGGTGGCGCCGGAGATCGTGCCGTTGTTGCCGTAGCCGGAGATGTCAGTCAATGTAGCGCCTGAACCCTCGTTGAAATTCCAGTCGGCTAAAAGGTCAGTTTCAAAGACTGCGGTCACGGTTTTACTCCCATCCATCAGAATCGTGGTGCTGGCTGCATTAACGTCGGTGATGCCGGCTCCTTCCCAGTTCGCAAACTCAAAATTTTCCGCCGGAATAGCGTTAATTTCGGCCAGATCGCCATCAGGGTATTGTCCGCTGCCGGTAACCGTGCCGCCTGCGCTTGGATCAGCTGTTACCGTCAGACTATATTTCAGGATCTGGGTCGCGTTGAAGGCCAGATTGAATTCGATTTCTGAGTCAGCGATCTCATTGCCGACTGTTTTAGGAATATCAAGCTTGATAAGATAAGGGCTTGATTCCTCGTTTTGGGCCAAAGTCTCCAGTTCAAGAGTGGTGTTGGTCTTCCATTCTCCAAGATTATAACGGCCGGTGGTCATGCCACCGTTTTTCCAGGTAATTTCAAGGTAGGTATTCTCGTACAGGGCCTGGCTGGAACCTGTTTCTTCGACCACAGGCAAGATACTCAAATCAATGTCGGAGGAGCTTACATTTTTCAGATACACTTCGTACGAATCCTGCCACCCGGGATAAACGCTGGCCCATTGTTTACCCGGACAAGTGTCTGACCAATCGTTGCAGTCCGTGGCCGGCAGTTTGATTTTGAGATCCACGCTGCTGGAGGACAAGGCGTTCGCTTCCGTGGATGCGCGATCGGAAAAAAGCGCATAAGTGATACCGACCGCCGACAAAACAACGGCGATGACCAGCACGCTTTTGGCGATTTTTCCGTTCTTCGCCAAAAACGATTTGATTTTTTTCGTCTTTTTCATAGTTTTTTCTTTCTTACTTTTTTAATTATTTAAAGGAATAATTTTCTTGCTTATTCTTTGCTTAAGAATAATTCTTTTTGCTTTCTTTGGTTTTTTCTGTTTTTTTAATTCTTTAATAATATTTGAAATTTCTTCAGAGATAATCATCAAACTTGGTAAAACAATAAAGATAATCAGACCAGGCAAAGTTTGAATGAACGAAATAGCAAAACCCAAAAACGGAAAAGTTAAAAAAATCTTGCCAATGATCTGTCCGGAAGATACTAAACCCATGTCTGGTATCTGGTTGGCGTCGCCTTTGGTCTGAAAATAATTTTGATTATTGGGATTGACGCCGACAATTCGGTGAGTCACTAACTCCCGAGTATTACCCCAATGGAAAACAATAATGTCACTAACTTTATAGGTTTTTGCCGGCCAGGAAAAGATCAGACTCCCCGTTTTGATAGTCGGGCTCATGGACCCTGTTTTAACATCTAAAACTTTCAAACCGGCGGGAGAAAAACGGGATAAAAGCAAAAACAGGGCGAAAATAACCGTTATGCCTATTAAGATTCGACTGCCAAAGTGGCGGATTTTCCGCCAGGCTTTATTTTTTAACTTTTTTCTTTGCGCCATAATAAAAATTAGCCCTTTTGATTATTAGGCCAAATATTATCTGTTTTATATGAAATTCGGTTAAACAAAAAACGCCAGAATAGGGGATTAGAAGGCATAATAATTAAGTAATACTTACTTTTTAATAAGATTTAACTGGTTAATAAATTAACACCCTCCTTTCAATCCCGGCGTTTTGTTTTTGTATATTTTTAAATTATTTTAGGATATTAATGATTAAATGTCAAGCAGGGAGGGTAAAATAAAAAAAGGTTTAAAAATAACCCCTTATGGTCGGTTGTTTTTCTTATTATATTATTTTGCTCCGAATATTTGGACGATCAAAACTGTTTCCCGGTTTTCTATCATGCCTTTGACCATCGCCACCCCGATCTCTTTATAATCCGGATCAAGAATATTATCTTGATGGTCCGGGGAAGAAAGCCAGGCATTTACCGCTTTTTTGGGTTCGAAAAAATCTACAGCCAGGTTTTCTCCGGCGAATTTATATTCATATCCGTTTTCCGAAATAAAATCCCAAGGCGTTTCGCCTTCCGGAGAAGTATGGCTGAAATACTGTAAAGCGATCATGTCATTGGCTTTGTCTAAGGCGGCCGCGTCAAGCAATGGATTATCAACCAAAAGCGTAAGATTATGCCGACTTCTTTCGACATTGGTCAATTTTATCACCTCTTGCTTAAATGTTGTCTGCCCAAAAGAAAATAAAGGAAAAAAAACCAGGACGAAAATAAAGCTTGTCCGGAATAAATAGAATGATAATTTTTTTAAAGTTAGGATTTTGCTCTTTTTCGGCTCATACTCTCGGGTTAAATGGCGGACGGCAAAGCCCGGGTTATCTTCCGGCAGGATGGAAAAAGGCAAAACCTCAACTTCCAGGTATTTAGTTTTCATTTTTTATTTTTGTTTTTATTTTGTGAAACAACAGATTTTAAGGAATAAAAAAGTGCTCTTTTTCAAAAACACTTTACACCCTTATTTTCGCTAAGCCATCAAATTGTCCGTAAAGATACTAATAGAAATTTTACTTTTAGTTTATGACCTCCCTCATCCAGATCCTCCGGTAAGGAGGGGTTTAAGGGGAGGATAGTATCTTGTTTTTGTTTTTGTTTTAGTATCTTTACTTTCTAAGTATAGCACACCTGGAAGATTTTTTCAAGGGGGGTATTTGCTATTTCCACCTTGTCATCGCGAGCCCTGAGCCGCGTCGAAGGACGTGGCGATCCCGTTTAACTATTCAATCGGGATTGCTTCGCTCTCGCTCGCAATGACAGAGTGATGAGAAGTGTTCTGTTTTGCCCCCAGACCCCAGCATTCTAATATCATTTTGTATTGCTAATATTTTTAGGTAGGGTTTTGAATTTTGGATTTTATGATTTGTTTAGAGTTTCGGATTTATAATTTTGAATTTATTTGTCATTTGGTGCTTGTCCGCCCACGGCGGATCCGCCTCGGGCGGAGAATTTGGAGTTTATGCTTGGTTATTGACAATAATAATGAATAGGACTAAATTAAAAGGCTATAAGATTGTATTATTACTTATTGTTCATTGGGGCCTTAACCATGACAGAGGTGATCAGAATGATTAAAGAATTGCCGGGTTTCCGGATAACGGTTCACGAGGATTCCATCGTTTTCACGGTTTTGAAAGGTCACATTAACGGGCAAACCAAAGATAGCTTGTTAGCGGCCATTGAGAGAGAATCATGCTTTCAGGCGGAAAATCTCCAGAAATACCGGGCCGTGGTCATTGATTTTTCCGAGTGCCATTTGTACAGCAGCGGCATTTCTTTCCTGCTTTTCTTGCAGAAGAAATATGGAAGGTTATGTCCGGGGAAGCAATTGTTCATTTATCTCGGGAAAAACGAAACAGCCAGGAAAGTCTTTCAGGTCAGTCACGTCTACTCCGTGGTTCACGAAGTGCCGTTAGAGCACGACACTCTGCATAAGATGCTTGCTTACGTCAAGACACAAACAGTGTGAACTTTATTTAGCTGGTTATGGCCGGCTAGCCGCCCTAGAAACTCCAGGGCGGTTTTTTTATGTTGTTTGAAAAAATCCGGAGTTATTCAATAATCCGCCGGCAAAAACTTGATATCTTAATATCTTGATATCTCATTATAACTTGCCAAAAGAGTTTTTTTAGGGTACATTTATTTTATAGATTTATGCAGAATTTAGTGAAAAAACTTACGGAGGAAGGTTATTTAAAAACGCCCAAGATAATTGAGGCTTTTTTGGCTGTTCATCGCCGGGATTTCCTGCCGGAGGAGTTAAAAGATGATTTTGAGGAAAACATACCCTTGCCGATCAATTACGGCCAGACCAACAGCCAGCCTTTAACTGTCGCTTTTATGCTGGAGCTTCTGCAGCCAAAGGAAGGGGATAAGATATTGGATGTCGGTTCGGGTTCGGCCTGGACCACTGCTTTGCTTGCCCATATAGTAGGGGAGAAGGGGAAAGTTTATGCCTTGGAGAGAATTCCGCAATTAAAGACTTTTAGCGAAAATAATTTAAAAAGATACCAATTCAAAAATATTGAATTATTTTGCGGTGACGGCACCAAGGGCTTATCCGAATTTGCCCCGTACGATGCCATTCAAGTGGCGGCGGCCGCCCTTAGCGGCATACCCAATGTTTTGCGAGAACAGTTAAAAATCGGGGGAAGAATGGTTATCCCGGTCGGCCGGAACACGCAGGAAATGGTTTTACTGGTGAAGAAAGATGAAGATAATTTTGAAGAGAAAAAGTTCCCGGGTTTTCAGTTTGTCCCTTTGATCCAGAATAATGCATAATGCATAATTTATAATGTATAATTATGCCGTTTAAGAAATACAATGAACTGGATATTTGGAAAAAGGCTTTTCGTTTCGGTTTAGAATGTATAAATTTATCAAAGGCAATCCCAAAGAACTCCGCTAATTATATCTTGTCTAATCAAATCATCCGTTCGGCAACTTCTATTGCCGGCAATATTGCCGAGGGATCGGGCGCGTCAAGTAAAAGGGACTTTATTAATTATCTTAATATAGCGAGAAAATCAGCTATTGAAAGCGAGAACTGGCTAAAGTTTATCAATCAAACTAATCGAATTTCTCAGGCGACAAAAGCAAGATTATTAAATGAAGCGGAAGAAATCATAAAGATACTTACAACCATTATTAAAAACTCTAAGAAATAATTATAAATTTTACATTATTAATTATAAATTAGATATGAAAGTTATAATCCTCGCGGGCGGCGGCGGAACCAGACTTTGGCCTTTAAGCCGAGAGAAAGCTCCCAAGCAGACCCAGAAAATATTCGGCAAACAAACCCTTCTTAAAAAAACCTTTAATCGTTTGAGAAAGGGTTTTGCTTTAAGGGATATTTATGTTTCTTGCGGGGAAAAGCATTTAAAGGCTTTTAAAAAAGATCTGCCGAAATTGCCCCAACGTAATTTTATTCTAGAGCCTTTTGCCCGCAATACGGCTGCCGCGATCGGATTGGCCGCCGTCACTATTCATAAAAAATATCCGGAAGAAATAATAATAATGGCCAATGCCGACCATTTCATCGATAATGAAAAGGAATACTTAAGAACGGTAAGAGTGGGCGGCCGAATTATCCGGGAAAATCCCGGGTACACGGGCGTTTTAGGCACCAATCCGACTTATCCGGAAACCGGTTTGGGCTATATCGAAATGGGAGAGCAGAAATTCAAAATCGGAAAAGACAGGATTTTTACCGGCCGGCGATTTATTGAAAAGCCTGATCTGAAAACGGCGGAAAAATATTTGAAGAAATGGAATTATCTCTGGAACCCCGCCTATTTTATCTGGCAAGTCGATCATTTGTTGGATCTTTTTAAAAAGTATCTACCGGCCCATTACCGGATATTAAAAAAGATTGAAAAATCGATCGGGACAAAAGAGGAAAAAAAAGTGAAATATCGGGAGTTTAAAAAGATTAAGACTACCTTGCCCTCCGGCAAAGCGGCTTCCATTGATTACGGTATCATGGAAAAAATCGGGGGAAAAATGCTGGTTATCCCCGGCCAGTTCAGTTTTACTGATGTCGGACATTGGCGGTCAGTCAAAGAGATATTGTCGGAAACAGCCGAGGATAATGTCATTTTAGGCGAGCACATCGGCCATCAGACCAAGGGTTGTTTGATTTATAATCTTTCGAAAAAGCTGGTTGCCACCGCCGGCGTGGAAAATATGATCGTGGTCAATACCAAAGACGCTCTGTTAATTTGTCCGCGCGCCAAAGCCCAGGAAGTAAAAAATATCGTGGAAATGCTTAAGAAAAAAAAGAAAGGAAAATATTTGTAATATGATGGACAAAAGAAAAACAAATGTCACTCTAATTATCAGTATTACTGGCTTGATTTTAGTTGGACTGTTTTTTTATTTTGTATATTTGATCGGTACGCCGATCACTGATATAAACAACGCCGTGGAAAAGGAAGTCACGATCAACAAAGGCGACGGCTCAAGAGTGATCGCCGATACATTGTTCCAGAAAGAATTGATTAAAAGCAAAAACGCTTTTTTTGTCTACACTTTTATTGAAGGCGTATCGCAGAAACTTCAGGCCGGGACTTATAAATTATCCACGGACATGAGCATTAAAGATATTGTGCTTGCGTTAAGTGAAGGCAAGCTTATTTCTAATGAGCGAAAGATTAAGATTGGAGAGCTAAGTAATAAAGAAATTGGCATATATCTTGAAGAGCAGGGGATTATGAGTCAGGAAACATTTTTAGAGGCGGCTAGCGCCAAAGACTCGCACGAAATTCTTCCAGATGTAAATTATTCTTTTTTGGCAGATAAAAATAAAACGGTTGATTTAGAGGGTTATCTTTTTCCCGATACTTATTATATTTATATAAACTCTCAGGCCAAAGATATTATTAAAAAGATGTTGGATAATTTTGACAAGAAATTAACACCGGAGTTACGGGAAGCTATTGCTGGGCAAAATAAGACAATATTTGAAATCGTGACCATGGCCTCTATATTAGAAAAAGAGCTAACAAAAGATGAGGATCGCAAAATTGCGGCGGATCTTTTTTACCGCCGGATAGAAATAGGCATGCCGATGCAATCAGATGCCACGGTCAATTACGCCACTGGCAAGTCAGAACGCCAGCCGACTTACAGCGACTTAGAAACGGTCTCCCCTTATAATACCTATTTAAACAAAGGCTTGCCGCCGGGTCCGATCTGCAATCCCTCTTTATCCGCCATCAAAGCGGCGATATACCCGACGCCGAATGAATATTATTATTATTTGAATAAAAAAGACGGCACGACCGTTTGGTCAAAAACCGCAGAGGAGCACGCCGCTAATAAAGCGAAGTATTTAGATTGATGTTTAGAAAGCATAAATCGGAGCCCAGGCTTCCACGCCTGGGCGGATTACTCTTGACAAGCTGAGGGTTTTTTGCTAATATAACAAGCTCATTTCGTTTCGTTATTAATTCACGGGAAACCAAGGCCTTTTTCCAAGGAGGAAAAAATGAAAAAGGCGAAAAAAGGGACGGTAAGTCCCGAAAAGAAGATCAGGGCCATGGCGGTTATAAGGCTAAGGCCGAAAGAACTGCCGGAAGGGTTCGAAGGGTGTTCAAGGGAAAACGAGATCTGTCTTAAGCTTCCCGATGTTGGGGAGTTTACCCGGCCCCCTCTCCTTTATGTGAAAGAGCCGGCTCCTGTTTTGAGCCTCGGTATAGAAAGAGATGTTCTTTCCGAGACAGCCAGAAAGGCTCTGGACGATTTCTGGCATAGCATTCTGAGGCGGAAAATTTTACGGAAATGCCGGCTTCTTATCCCGATTTTTCCCGGCTGGGTGATCACGAATATCATCGTCTGCGATAAAGAAAAATATCGCCCCGGCGTCGACTTTTCCTCCTTAGACGGGAGGGAATACATCAATATGGAAGTATTGATCGTGCCGTGACAAAGCCCTATACTGTTAGCGAGGCGCTTCCTGCGAGGCGCCTCTTTTTATATATTAAGCAGACTGGAAAGTCTGCTCTACGAATTAAAATGATATTAGGCAAAAAAAACGCAGCCCAGACTTTCTAGTCTGGGCGTTAAGCTTCATTGCGAGGCGCCTCTTTTTTATTTATATTATATTCTGTCAGGATAATTGGAAAATACACCATTAACACCCCATTGCTTCATTCTTTCAATATCTTCTTTTTCATTGACCGTCCAGACAAAGACTTTTAAACCAAGCTTATGGATTTGATCGACTAATTCTTGGGTAACGAATTTTAGGCCGGGATTAATGGCTGAATAGCCTTTATCTTTAATGAAGATTTTTAAATCTGCCGGTTCGTTTTCAATTAAAGCGGCAATTTTGATATCAGGCAAAAGTTGATGAAATAGTTCAAGTTCCTTGAGGTTAAAAGAAGAAACAAGAAAATAGTTAATATTCCAGCCTTTAGCCAGGTATTCCTTTAAAGCCTCAGCAATTGGTTTTGCGGTATTCGGCCCTTTTAGCTCAATATTAACTGATACTTTTTTATCAATTAAATCGAGAGTTTCTTGTAAGGTGGGAATTTTTTCATCTTGACCGGCATTAAGCGCCATCAATTCATCAAACGTTTTTTCCCAGACTAATCCTTGACCCTTGGTCGTGCGGTCTAAAGTATCATCGTGAATAACGACAATTTCGCCAGTTTTACAGATATAGACGTCGAATTCGATCATATCAACATTTAATTCCAAGGCCTTTTTAAAAGAAGCTAAGGTATTTTCTGGGGCGTAGCCAGCGGCGCCTCGGTGTCCGATTTTAAGCATATTTTTTTTCTTTCGGTTTTTTGTAATGAATATAGGAGATTATGTATGTCATTATAAATATGGGGGTCATGACCGCCAGAAAGGGGATGATGGAATCGCTTTCCAGAAAAAAACCGGTGATTAAAAGACCGACGGTTTCCGCGGCTAGAAGGAGGAGGGCTGGAAGAAGGCCGAATTCGCGGGTAATGATCATTAAAAAAAGAACCAGGAAAATAAAATCTCCGCTGCCCAAAGAAACCGAACCGGTGATGACGGATGGAAAGAAAAAAGTTTTTGGCGGTTCGGTCACCGGGACTAAAACGCCGGGCAGAAAATACCGGGTAGCGTAAATATCATAACCGGTCCACAAAAAAGCGAAAGCAAACATAAGCCAGGTTTTAAGATAATTAAGTTTAATAAGCAAGGCGGAAGCGCCCAAAGTCGCCAGGATGATGATGGTATTTCTTAAGGCGAAAGTCGGGTAATAATAGTGGAATATAAATGAGCCGGCGCTGACGAGCAAGGCAAAAATAACGGCCAGAGTGTTGGATCTAAGGAAACGGATCAAAAAAAGAAAAAAGGTTTCGAAGACCAATAAACTGAAAATTAAGGTGAAAATAAGCATCGTGCGGCTGAAACCCTGGTTGTTCTTTATGATAAAATAAAAAGCCAGACAGACGAGAAGCCACAAAATTATCCCGGCCAGGCTCGGCCGGTTGGGCAGCCTTTCCTTTAGAAATTCCTTTGACGGCCCAAAAATATAATAAAAGACCGCCGTCAGGCCGGCGCCAAAGAAGATAAGGGCTAAAGGCAGCAGATCCATATTTGTTTTTTTGTTTATTATCTTATATCATTATAGCATATGAAGACATTTATTATCTCATTAGGCGGTTCCGTCATTATTCCCAAGGCTATTAACGTGGCCTATTTAAAAAAGCTGCGTCAGCTAATTATTTCTTTTTTAAAGAAGGGCCATCGTTTTGTTTTGGTGGCGGGCGGCGGGAGAATAAACCGCGAGTACAATAAAGCGGCCAAGCAGATGGGGAAAGTAAAGGCTCGTGACCTTGACTGGCTGGGGATCGCGGCGACAAAGATGAACGCGGAGCTGATCCGGGTTATTTTGTCCGATTACGCTTATGAAAAAGTGGTTATTAACCCAACTATAAAGATCAAAACTAATAAGAAAATAATAGTCGGTTCTGGATGGCAGCCGGGCTGTTCTTCGGATAAAGACACGGTCTTGCTAGCCAAACAATTCAAGGCCAAAGAAGTCATTAATCTTTTTGACAAAGATTACGTTTATGATAAAGATCCGGATAAATTCAAAGACGCCAGGCCCTTAAAACAGATCACATGGAAAAATTATCTGAAAATCATTAGCTCAAAATGGCGACCTCGCCTCTCCACTCCTTTTGATCCGGAAGCCTCAAAGCTGGCGAAGAAATTAGGTTTGCGGGTTATTATAATTAAAGGGACAAATATATCTAATTTAAACGCATATTTGTCAGGCAAGACATTCAAAGGAACGGTAATTAGTTGACATATTTTTTCCCTCTGCTATAATGTGGATAACCTAACAAATAAATAAGGCCACAGACCGTAGGCGTCTCCTAAAAGGGAGACTTAATCTCCTACCGAGGCAAAAACGCAGGAATTTCCTGCTTGTCGTGAAAAAAGAGTCTGTGTGCCGCACAGACTATTTTTTATGCCAAAAACACGCCTAGAAAAACAAGCGGAAGTGGAAAAATTAAAGAATAACTTTGCTTCTGCCAAGGCTTTGGTTTTTATTAATTTTGACAAACTGAAGGTCAACGAGATCAACGAATTAAGGAAGAAATTGCGGGAGAATAAAGTGGAGTACTTTGTCTCGAAAAAGACGCTTTTAAAAAGGGTCCTGAAAGATAATAAAATGGAGATCGACGTGGACCAGATCCCGGGTTCGTTCGCCTTGGGGTTCGGCCTGGAAGACGAAGTAACGCCGGCCAAACTCTGCTACGAATTTTCCAAAACTCACGAGAACCTGAAACTAGTCGGCGGGATCTTTGAGAATAAATTCATTGATAAGGCGAGAGTCCTGGAACTGGCGAAATTGCCGGGCAAAGAAGAATTGCTGTATAAACTGGTTTATGTCATTAAGAGTCCGGTCTCCGGTTTGGTGGGCGCTCTTAAGGGTAATTTGAATAAGCTGGTCTATGTCTTGAAGGCGATCCAAGAGAAGGGGAGTAAATAGGATTGAGATATTTAGAGATTAAGATATTAAAAGCAAGAAAAAAAATTATTAATCATAAATAAAGGAAAAAATTATATGGCAGACGAAGAAAAGAAAACAGTGGCCGTTCCGGAAAAATTCAAGAGCTTAGTGGAGCAAGTTGAAAAGCTCTCAGTCCTGGATTTGGCCGAATTAGTCAAAGTCCTGGAAGAGAAATTTGGTGTCTCGGCTCAAGCGCCGATGATGATGGCTGCGGCCGGAGCCGCCGCCGGACCCGCCGCGGAAGAGCAGTCCACTTTTAACGTGGAAATCACCGAAGGTGGCGCCAACAAGATTGCGGTCATTAAAGTGATCCGCGAGATTACCCAGAAAGGCTTGAAAGAAGCCAAGGACCTGGTGGATAAGGCGCCTCAAGTGGTTAAAGAAGGGGCGGCTAAGGCGGAAGCGGAAGAGATCAAAAAGAAACTGGAAACCGCCGGCGCCAAAGTGACGCTAAAATAAGACAAGAATATTAATTTTATAAGCCAGCCCCTCTTCAAAGGGGTTGGTTTTTGTTTGTTTAAAATTGTTTAAATCCGAAATTCTAAGCACTAAATCCTAAACAATATTTAATGTTCAAAATCCAAAATATTAAACCCTATACAATAGATGTTTTAGGTTTAAAATTTGGATTTCGGATTTAGAATTTATATATTTGACATTTTTCGCCTTTCTGTTAAAGTGTTTTTGGAGGAATCGTTCGTTTTATTGTTATTTTTTGGAAACCGAAGAGGAGGTGCAAGGTGAGCGAGGTGAATAAGAAAGTCACCATAGTAAGCGGTGCCATATGTTTGACAGTCATCTTGGAAGAAAACGATACATTTGCGTCTGTTTTCAATAAGGCCGGCATACCTTTTAATAAGGAGAAAGAATTGCCTCATGTCCGTACTGATATATTTGATGAAGGCGCTTTCTTTGAGTGGGATGATTCACCTTCCCCTGATTATTTCATTCAGAAAGGACCCCTGCCCGTCTCTTTTAAAAAACGTATTACCTGAGAAAACAGTAGGTTTAGGAGAAAGGGACATATAATTTATATATATCTTTCTTGATGATTGGAACGTAGATAGCGGCTCGGCAGGCGGGCCGCTTTTTTTATACAAAAAATCAGCGTTGGCTGATAATGGATGTGGTCATAAACAGGATGGTAGACTGATCAGTCTACCATCCACGGGTTAAATGTTTATATCAATCTGGAAAACTTTCGTTCCGGCCAGGAGATAGGCTTTTTTGTCTTTTTCTGAAATCGCAAAGCCTTTTAATCCGGTAAATTGGCCGCTGGTGTACTGATTTTTTAAATTCCCGTTTTTATCGAATTGGACCAGCCTTTTATTGGCCGGGTCTAAGATGTAAATATATTCGGCGGTTTCGTCCGTCCAGATTTTCTTTCCGCCGGCCAATTTCGGGTCGATCTCATCCAACGAAAAATCCACCGGCTGACCCTGGATCAGTTCCATGACCTGGCCGTTATTTTTTAGCAAATATATGGAGCCGTCTACCGTTATAGATACTCCGTTACTGACATTTAGATCAGGATCCGTGATCCAAGGTACGGCTGGGCCGAAACCAGCGGTAGCGGCCACATGACGGTATATTTGATTATTCCTGATGTCCAAATAATAAAAACGGGATTGGTAAAATGACAAATCCATGATATTCGTTTCCTGGTTTTCGAAAGTGATTGAGAGGGGAGTGAACTTTTTTGCGGCAGTGTTATAGGCCACGACGCCGTTTTTATCCTGGTAAAAAAGCAAGGTCGTGTTGTTTTCTTTGACGCCTAACGTAAATTGTCCGATATCGGTAAGCGTGCTTTTCAGAGTTTCCGCTTCTTTGCTTTCCAGATCAATTTTGATGATTTCGTCGCCGTTAAACAGATACAGCAGATTGCTGAAGTAAAAAAGGTCCAAGGCGGAAGTGGCCGGGTCAAGAGCGGCCAGATCCTTAAGCAGGTCGGGATTTTCAATATTGACGATATGCTTGGTTTTTTCGTATTGCTCGTTAATCCCGTTTTGCAGGGTTTGAAATTGTTCCTTGTCGATTTTTTTGTTCAGCTGGTTCAAAAGATTCTGGGCTTCGTTGATCAGTTTTTTAGCCCCGTTTTCGTCCTGGTAGGTCAGGGCGGTGCCGGCCTGGAAACTTTTATCCTGGATTTCCTTGACCATTTGGTCTTTTTGCTCCGCGGAAATTTTATTCTCTTTGTTCAGGCCGATGATGACGATGCTGGTGCAGAAAACAAAAAGGATGACCAAAGCGATGACCAAAGTCCGTCTGGCTTTTTTGCTTAAACGCCGGAAACGGAAAATGCCCCCATGAATGGTCTGTTCGGTCTGATAAGGTAATTCTTTAAGTTTGCCTTTTATTTTTTCCTTGCCTTGGAAAACTTGGATAATATACCGGAAAGCGGCCGCCATTTTAACAATTAACCAGCGAATGCCCAAATATAGATATATTGGTATTTTTTTTATTTTGCTCTCTTCTTTTTTGACCGGTCGGTAGTAACTTTCCGTTACCCTTCGTTTCGGCGCTTTTTTGAATATTTTTGTCCGCACGAAGTCATTGATCCCGCCGGAATATTGGCCGATTGATTTAAAGACATTGGGCAGCAGTGAGGGGGAAAGGTATTGGCTGGTTTTTTGCTCCTGGCGCTGCAGTTCGTCCATGGAAGTCTGAGGGGCGGAGGTATACAAGGGGGCGGCGCTTTGAGGCTTATATTCGCCAAAAGAAGGGGCTTTCGTGGGAACGAGTTTGATAATAATAGCGCCAAAAGCGGTTTTTTGATCGGTGGCCAGCAGGATTTGTTCCAATTGATTGACGCTTTCTCGGGGAACAGATGAATTGATTATCCTTTTTAATTTTTCCTGGGAGAAATAATCAAGCAGAGAGCTGGTGCAGAACAATAGCTGGTCGTTCGGATTTAAATTGCCCGAGACTATATGGGAAAATATTTTAAGCGGATTGACCTTATTATCGCGAGATTCCCCCGCACCCAAAATATCGATGATCTTTTCCCGATGGATCAAAAAAGCGTGCATCCGGCCGATGGGCGCCAGAATCAGTTCGGTATTTTTTAAAACTCCGATAATAATGTTGAATTTATCGAGCCAGGCGGTTATCCCTTCCGACAATAAGTGGTGTAGGGCCTCGTTAACCTTTTGCAAAGCGTTTTCAAAAGCGGTCTCCAAATGATTTTCTTCCGCGTAATAAAAATTATTTTTTATCTGTTCCTGAATGACATTAATAATTTCATGGTTTATTTTATCGCTGCTGTCTATTTCACAGATCAAAAAAATCTTGCCCAGCCCTTTTTCCTCCAAAGGAGTGGGATGGGCTATAAAAATATGACTGGTGCTTCGGGCTTTATCCGGATCAGACATGAGTAAACGGTCGATCTCTGGCGTGATTTCTGGCATAAATTAAGACTACTAAAAGATTTTTTGTCTGTTTCTTGTTTGTTTTAGTCAAATCTATTATACTATATATAGGCTAATTTGGTAAGGAAGGCTAAAATATGCTTGAACACTTATTTAGTTCAAGAACGAGAGTGAAACTTTTGAGACTTTTTTTGGTCAGCGAGGATAAATCCTATTTTATCCGGGAAATCGGCCGCAAGATCAAAGAGCATATAAATTCCACGCGGCGCGAGCTTAACAATCTGGAAAAGATCGGTCTGGTGAAATCTTACGGCCAAAGGCGGAAAAAGTATTATCAGGTGGATAAGGACTTTTTTCTGTATCCGGAGCTTAAGTCGCTTATCTTCAAGGCCCAGGTTTTGATGGAGAAAAATTTTCTTAAAAAGATAGGTCGGGTCGGCCGGATCAAGTATCTGGCTCTGACCGGTTTTTTCTGCGGCTTATCCGATACCGTGACCGATATCTTGATCGTCGGCAGCGTCAACCGCCGGCACTTAAAGAATTTGATCAAACATTTCCAAGAGAATTTCGACCATGAGATACATTACACGGTTTTAAGCCATAAAGAATTCACTTATCGGCATAACATGACCGACCGTTTTTTATACCATATTCTGGAAAATAAAAAGATCGTGGTTATTGATAAGCTCAAGGAAGATGCCTTCCAATAAGCAAAAAACAGTTTATCTCATCGCTCACCATATCCGCTCGCTTTACAACGTGGGTTCTCTTTTTAGAACCGGCGACGGGGCGGGGATAGACAAATTGATCCTATCCGGCTATACCGGCTTTCCGCCTCGGGAAAAGATTAGCAAAGTAGCCTTAGGCGCGGAAAAAACCCTTGCTTGGGAAAGAGTGAAAGAAATCGGGCCATATCTGGCTAAATTAAAAAAACAGAGTTTTCAGATCGTGGCCTTGGAAACTGGTAAAAAGGGGGTTAATTTCCAGAAATTCAAGCCTAAATATCCACTGGCCCTGATCATTGGCAACGAGAAAAGGGGATTATCAAAGGGTCTATTAAGAAAAGCGGATAAATGCGTTTTTATTCCCATGCGCGGCAAAAAAGAGTCTTTGAATGTTTCCGTGGCCGCCGGTATCGCGCTTTATGAGATGTTGAGAGGTTGAGTGATAAAGATATCAAGATGTTAAGAAATTAAGATAATAAACGTAGCGCAGGCGTCTCTGACTACGCGGATGAAATAAATGAAAAAAATCACCATAAAAAACAGAAAAGGTTTAAAACTGGTAATTTTGCCGGAAATAAAGCCTAAGCAAAAAGGCTTGGTTTTTATTATGCATGGGTTCGGAGGTTTTAAGGAACAAAAACATATCCAAGCGATGGCTAACGCTTTTAAGAAAGAAAAATATTCCATTGTTCGATTTGACACCACAAACTCTCTTGGCGAAAGCGGCGGAAAGACAATTAAGGCGACTATAACTCAATATTATAATGATCTCAAGGACGTCATTAATTGGTCAAGCAAACAAAACTGGTATATTGAGCCTTTTACTTTGGCTGGGCACAGCGCCGGCGGGCAATGTATTCTATTTTTTGCGGAAAATTATCCCCTTAAAGTAAAAGCGTTGGTTCCTTTTGGCGCGAATATTTCCAGTCAATTACTGAGAAGGGTATTTTCTAAAAAGGAATTAGACGTTTGGAAAAATAAGGGATATAAAGAAAGAGTCAGTCATTCAAAAGCGGGCGTAATTATTAAAACCAGTTGGCTTTTTATGTTGGATATGGATAAATATGACATATTAAAAAAGACTCATGAATTAACCATGCCCATTCTTTTGATCGTTGGCTCGCAAGACGACAGTTGCCCGGTTTATCAACAAAGAATGCTATATAAAAAACTGCCTGGCCCAAAAGAATTAAATATTATAAAAGGCGCTCCCCATACTTTCAGAGAGAATAAACATCTCATTATATTAAAAAGACTGATAAAGGCTTGGGTTAAAAAGTATTTATGAGGACCGAATTTTTTATCAGAAATAAAGAAGACCAGAAGATATCAACGGTTTTATATTCCCAGAACGGAAAAATAGAAAACAAGCAGACGCTAATCATGTGCCATGGTTTTACTGGTGGCAAAGAGGAGCTCTGGTACCCGGAATTTTTTTCCCAGCTCGTTAAAAATAACTACCAGGTTATTTCTTTTAATATGAACGGCCACGGTAAAAGCTACGGCCGATTCATTGATTTTACTATTTCTAAAGCGGTTGATGATTTTGAAACGGTGCATCGTTATCTTGAAAATAGGGGAGTGAAAAGGATCGGGATCATGGGGCATTCCATTGGCGGCGCGGCCTGTCTTTTAACGGCTAATAAAATCAACATTCAGAGTGTGATTTTATTGTCGCCGGTTTCCCGAGCCGGATTTTATAACGATTATCTAACGCCCGATAGATCTGATTTGGATTTCCTTAAGAATTTCGCGTTTTATCCCCGTCACAGCTATAAACGGGGTAAATACTATCCCGTTGGTATCAATTTCTTTAAAGATTTTGAAAAACAGCGCCTCTATAAAGAGGCTAAAACGATAAAAAGGCCGATCTTACTGATTCACGCCGGGGCTGATAAAGCCGTAGCCATAGCCGACAGCCGGAAGCTTTTTATGACTTTTGATTTTGATATTACTGATTTCAAGATAATCAAAGGCGCGGATCATAACTTCAGCCATTCCCGGGATCATCAATCAGTGATAAAATTAAGCCTTAGCTGGCTAAATAGTTACTTAAAAAAGCATGTCGATCCGGTCATAAATCTTTATATAAGGGATAACAAGGGAAAAATCTTGACCATTAAAAGAAGCCAGAAAGTTGGGACGCATAAAGGTTTATGGTTTGGCCTCGGCGGCTATATCACATCCGGCGAGACGGTGGAAAAAACCTGCCGGCGCGAAGCGAAAGAAGAACTAGGGATATATCCCCGCGATTTAAAATTGATAAAAAAAGGGACGCCCTATCGTTTTTACGAAAAAGAATATGATAAAGACTGGAAAGTAAACCCCGTATTAGCGGAATCAAAGACAAAAAAAATTAAACTAAATTGGGAAGCGGATAAGTATCTTTGGGTTTTGCCAGAAAATATTATCAAGCATATAAATAATCCCATCGCAAGAACCGGCTTAAAAAGTTTAGGCCTAATATAAATTTATGTATCTAATTATCAATACTGCCAAACAGAATGAGATCCGGGTCGCCATCGCCCTCGGCAAAAAGATAATCCAAAAAAAGCTTAAGATTGAATTCCACGAATCGGAGAAACTTCTGCCTTTGCTGGATTCGCTGTTAAAAGAAAATAAAATCAAGTTAAAGGATTTAAAAGCCATTTTTGTGGTCGTGGGTCCCGGGCCTTTCACTTCTTTGCGCATTGGCATCACGGTGGCCAATACTTTGGCTTTCAGTCTTAATATCCACGTCATTGGTTTTAAATCGGAAGAATTCTCTGGTTTAAAAGATATTATTAAAAAAGGCGAAAAGCGATTGGTGACCAGGCGAAAAGCCTCCTTTGTTTTTCCGCATTATGGTATGAGACCTCATATCACTAAACCAAAAAAGAAATGCTGAATATTAAAAAATTTATCGCCGGGCCGATTGAGACCAATACCTATATTGTTTATGATGATAAAAAAAAGGGTTTTATCATTGACCCGGGCTTTCCCTGTCAGGAGCTTTTAGATTTTATTAAAAAAGAAAAATTAAAGATCGAGTTTATCCTGATAACGCACGGACATTTTGACCATGTTTGCTTTGTCAGTGATTTGCAGGAGAAGACCGGAGCCCAAATCGCCATGTCAGAAAATGATATAAAAATGATGGAACAATCGCACGCTTGGTCGGGCAAGCAGATGGGTTACGAATATAAATATTTTGCGCCGGATTTATTATTGGAGGATGGCGATATTATTAAAGCGGGGAAAATACAAATGCGGGTTATTGCTACCCCCGGCCATTCCCGCGGGGGATTGTGTTTTTATATGGAAGATGAAAAGATTTTATTTTCTGGTGATACAATATTTGCCGGCGCGGTAGGAAGGACAGATTTACCTTTTTCGAGCGAAGAAGAAATATGGAAAAGCATCAAAGAAAAATTATTTGTTTTGCCTGATGAAGTGAAAGTCTTTCCCGGGCACGGAAAAGAGACGACGATCAGGCAAGAAAGACGATAGAAATTATTTAAGTCAACGCGGGCACATCCGCCTTTGTTTTTTTACGAAAAACTTCGGCGGACAGGGAGACCCGCGTTGTATGGTGAAGTTAAATCAACACAGCGCAGGTTTCTCTGCCTGCGCTGTCTTTTTATATACAGGTCTTGACTTGACTCGCTTTTTATATTGTGGTTGACAATGGATTGTCTGTGGTGTAAAATGGATACAGAGGGTGAAAAGTGGATAAAAGTGGGGATAAGTCAATACTTCTGTGGATAACTCTTGTCCTGAGCGGCGTCGAAGGAACCCACTAAAAAACCACAAGATATTATATTAATATTTCTATGTTTATCGGCGAATATCATCATTCTATAGACGAAAAAGGCCGGCTGGCCATCCCGGTTAAATTCCGGGTGGATCTGGCTAAAGGAGCGGTGGTCACCCGCGGCCTGGATAATTGCTTGTTTTTATACACCAAAAAAGAATGGGAAATCCTGGCGGAAAAACTTTCCAAATTGCCGATCTCAAAAGCCAATACCCGCGCTTTCGCCCGTTTGATGCTGGCCGGAGCCATGGACGTGGAAATCGACCGGCAGGGGAGAATGATCTTGCCGGATTATTTAAGGAAATACGCCGCGGTAAAGAAATCCGTAGTGGTAGCCGGTTTATACAACCGTCTGGAGATCTGGGACACCCTGTCTTGGAATAAATATAAATCCGGCACGGAAAAACAATCCGGGGATATTGCCGAAGCCCTGGAAGGATTGGGAGTCTAAAAAATGAACGAAGGGCATGTCCCGGTTCTTTTAAAGGAAGTCATTGAATACTTAAATCCTCAATCTAACCAGAATTTTATTGATCTGACCTTGGGAGGCGGAGGGCACGCCGCGGCTATCCTAGAAAAAACCGGGCCTAAAGGGTTATTGATCGGCGTGGAACTTGATAAGAAAACTCTTGAAATAGCCAAAAATAAATTAGCGAAATATACAGACAGGGTTATCCTTATCTCGGATAATTTCAAAAACATAAACAAAATAAAAAATGAACAGTTTTCAAATCTGGCAATACATAGTGTTTTACTCGACCTTGGTCTATCCTCTTATTCACTCTCAGATGACAATCGGGGATTTTCTTTCCAAACTGATGGGCAACTAGACATGCGGTTTGATCCGTCTTCCGGCGGAATTACGGCGGCGGAGATACTGAACACTTACTCATTTGGAAAATTAAGCCGAATATTTAGGGAGTACGGCGAGGACAAATTTTATAAAATGATCGCGGCCAAAGTCATACAGTGCCGCGCCATCCAAAAATTCACCCAAACAAAACAACTCGTCTCCGCCGTACTCCAAGTATATAAGAGCAAATTAAAATCCAATAAGGAAATTCCTTACCTGCGCGGGGGTATCCACCCGGCGACCAAAATCTTTCAAGCTTTAAGGCTAGCGGTCAACGAAGAGCTTGAAAATTTAAAGGCCGTTTTACCCCAAATAAAAGATTTGATCGTTCCGGGCGGAAGAATCGCCGTTATTTCATTTCATTCTTTGGAAGACAGAATCGTCAAACAGTTCTTTAGAAAGGAATCCCGCGACTGTATTTGTCTGGTCGAAATGCCGATCTGTCAATGCCATCATAAAAAATCTTTAAAAATATTAACTAAAAAACCCGTCATTCCGGAAAGACAGGAAGTATCAGATAACCTTCGCTCCCGGAGCGCGAAAATGCGGGTGGCGGAAAAATTATTTAATTAACTTTGTAAAAATAAAAACAAATATGACCAGGTTTGTTCAGCTGGCTCAGGCCAGAAGGAATATTTTACCCGAAAGGAGCCCCTTTTGGTCGCGTTTGCGTTTTAATCAGCAAAAAATCAGCCTTGTCATTTTTTTCGGCCTGATTTTTTCCGGCTTCGCTTATTTGGCGGTCATTAATAATGTTTCCACCGGCGGGTTTGAGTTAAAAAGGCTGGAGCAGAGAGTTGACGAATTAAAGGAGCAAAACAGGCAGCTGGAATTGGAAGCGACCAAATTGGAGTCTTTAAATACGATCGCCGCGGCGGGAAGCCAGCTGGAATTAAAGCCAAGCGATAAAGTGGAATACCTGGAAGTGACGCCGCCGGCTGTGGCAAAAAGCCGATAAAAAGATCAAAAAATCGTTGAATCCCGCGATAATAGGCGATAAATTAGGGAGGTAAGTTCAGCGATTTTTTAGTAGAATAAGTTAATATGATTTACCGGGCCAATAAAAGTAAAGGTAACGGCGGTTTGGTACGGTATGACCGCATCAATTTTTTGGCGGTCCTGGTTTTTATTTTTGCCTTTGTTCTTATCTTAAGGCTTTTTAATATTCAGGTCATCCAGCACCCTTTTTATGACGCTTTGGCCAAAGGACAGCACGAGCTGTATCAAAAGCTTTTGCCTGAAAGAGGCGATATTTTCGTCCGGGACAAGGCGAATCCTGATAAATTATTTTCTCTGGCCACTAATCAGCAGCTGAATTTTATTTACGCCGTGCCGAAAAATATCAAGGATCCGGCCGAGGCGGCGGATAAAATTTCTAAAGCGCTGGATTTGGACCAACAAACGCTGGAGACAAGATTCAGCAAGCAAGAAGATATATTTGAGCCAATCAAACACGGAGCCAGCGACGAGGAATGGGAAAAAGTAGAGGCTTTGAATATTGAAGGAATTGAGGTCAGCCCGGAAAACGGTCGTTATTATCCGGAAAATCAAATTGGCTCCCATGTTTTGGGTTTTGTCGGCCAAAGAGCGGAAAGCGAGGAAAAAATGGGACAATATGGTTTAGAAGGTTATTTTAACCAGGAGCTGGCCGGTCAGCAAGGCTTTATTCAAACTGAGAAGGACGCGGGCGGCCGCTGGATAACGGTCGGCGGCTTAAAAATCCAGGAGGCGGAAGACGGAGCCGATCTGGTCTTGACCATTGACCATACCATTCAATACACCGCTTGCTCGAAATTGGAAGCGGAAGTGAAAAAACACGGCGCGGATTCCGGCTCGCTCATTATCATGGAGCCAAAAACAGGGGCGATCCTGGCCATGTGCGGTTATCCGGATTATGATCCCAATAGATATAATGAGGTAGAGAATATCGAAGTCTATAAAAATCCCGCGGTCTATTCGACTTATGAACCGGGTTCGGTTTTTAAACCCTTCACCATGGCGGCCGCTTTGGATCAGGGCAAAGTCACTCCCCAGACCACTTATACTGACGCCGGAGAGGAAAAAATCGGTCCATACACCATTAAGAACTCCGATGGAAAAGCGAACGGGGTCCAGACCATGACCGAGGTTTTGGAGAAATCATTGAATACCGGGGCGATCTTCGCCATGAGGGAGATCGGAGAAAAAACTTTTTATAAATACGTCAAGGACTTCGGCTTTGGGGAAAAAACCAACATCACTTTGGACACGGAAAGCAGCGGGGATATTTCCAATCTAAAGACCTATAAAGAAATATACGCCGCCACCGCTTCCTTTGGCCAGGGGATCACCGCCACGCCGCTGCAGATCGTCAGCGGTTTCGCGGCGATCGCCAATAAGGGGAAACTGATGAAGCCGTATATTGTTGATGAAATAATCAAGCCCAATGGTTTTAAGGAAAAAACCGCCCCTCAGGAAGTGCGCCAGGTCATTTCTCCCCAGACCGCCACTACTTTAGGCGCCATGCTGGTCAATGTGGTAAAAAACGGCCATGGCCAGCGGGCCGGAGTTGACGGTTATTTTGTCGCCGGCAAAACCGGCACGGCCCAGGTGCCCAAAAAAGACGGACCGGGTTATGAAACTGATTTTACCATCGGCACGTTCTGCGGTTTTGCCCCGGTGGACGACCCTAAATTCGCCATGATAATCAAGATTGACCGGCCGCGCGATGTGATGTGGGCGGAAAGCTCGGCCGCTCCTCTTTTTGGGGAATTAGCCAAATTTCTGCTACAATATTATGAGATACCGCCGTCCGTAGAGGTGGGCGAGTAGTTACCTGGTCTTTGTCTTTACAAAAGTGATTGATTTTAGTTATTAATTAGCTGTAAATTCCAAATTCTAAATCCGAAATCCTAAACAAATCTAAATTTCCAAAATTCTAAATCCGAAACTGTTTGGAATATTGGAAAATTCGAATTTCGTGTTTGTTTAGAATTTAGTGTTTCGAATTTATTACATTATTTATGAATAACATATTTAAAAAAATAGTGGAAAAAAAGCTGAGATTCTTTGCGAAAAGGATCTTGAAGAAGTACCAGCCGGATGTGATCGGCATCACCGGTTCGGTGGGCAAGACTTCGACTAAAGAGGCGATTTATACCGTCTTATCGGGTAAATTTCCTTGCCGGAAAAATATCAAGAATTACAATAACGAGATCGGCGTGCCGCTGACCATTATCGGCGCCGAGTCCGGCCGTAAATCACTATTTGCTTGGTTTAGGGTCTTTTATAAAGCAGTTGGTCTTATCATCAGCACCAAGCCTTACCCCAAAATTTTAATTTTGGAAATGGCGGCGGACAAACCGGGCGACCTTGAATACTTAACGGATTTTGTGCCTTTGAAAGTGGCGGTGGTGACCGCGATCGCGCCGGTGCACTTAGAATCTTTCGGCAAAATAGAGAATATCGTCAGAGAAAAAAGCCAGCTCGTGGCCGTCCTGCCCAAAGAGGGTTTTGCTTTACTGAATGCCGACGACGAATTGGTTTTTGGCATGAGGGAAAAAACCAAGGCTTTGATCTCCACTTACGGATTCAGCTCTGAGGCGGAAGTAAAAGCTTACGAGCCGGCTTTAAGCTTCAGCGAAGGCGGCCTTGACGGACTTGAGAGAAGGACTCTAAAGGGCTTGAGTTTTAAGGTCAGCTATCAAGGATCAACCACTCCTTTTTTCCTGTCGGGAGTTTTAGGCGAATATCAAGTCTACTGCGCTTTGGCGGCAACGGCCGTCGGGATCGCTTATGGTTTGAATTTGGTCAATATTTCCGAAAGTCTTAAAAATTTCAAATCGCCGGCCGGCCGGATGAATTTGATCCAAGGGATAAAAGGCACACTAATTATTGATGACAGCTATAATTCTTCCCCCAAGGCGGCTTTGGCGGCGCTCGAGGTTCTAGAAAAAATTAATCTGGATGAGCAGATCCCAGAAAAAGTAAAACCTGAAGCTTTGAAAAAACTTACCCAGGAAGGCCGAAGATTCCTGAAGTTCGTTGTTTTAGGCGATATGGCGGAATTGGGGGAATTCACGGAAGAGGGGCATCAAATAGTCGGCGAAAAGGCGGCCGGGGTCGCGGATGTCCTGATCACGGTCGGCGAAAAAGCGAAAATTATCGCCCGCCAGGCCATAAAAAAAGGCATGCATGAGGTGCAGGTCTTTTCCTTTGACTACGCGCTTGAAGCCGGAAAATTTTTGCAGGACAGGATCCATAAAGGCGACATAATTTTGGCCAAGGGCTCGCAGGTGGCCAGAATGGAGAAAGTGGTTAAAGAGATAATGGCCGAGCCGATGCGGGCCGCTGAATTGCTTTGCCGGCAAGGCAGGGAATGGGAGGGAAAAAACTAAGATATCAATATATTTAACGGGTCAAAAGGCTCCTTAGCCTCTTGACTTTTTTGTTTATTAATGATTAAGTAAGGAGAAGGTTTTTTCGTTCGTTGAAAACGTATTCAAAAATGAAAGGCAGGTAGACTAATGACCGTACTTGAATTGACCAGGGGACACATTCTTGAAGGTGTTATCGGCATTATCCGGCAAACGGCTTGGCCTGACCTTAAGGCTATGAGCCTGAGGTACTACGATCCGTTTGAGTCCTGTTTGCGGGCGGAAAGCGATTGGGGCTGCTGGCTGCATTACCGGCGGCCGGCCAAAGTATCTTTAACCGGGACTCTTTCCGGCTGCGCGTTCAAAGAGAATGATCTGCGTTTCGTTCAGCGTATCCAGGAAAGCCATTTTTATCCGGCCAAAGACAGTGAAAAAGCGCAAAAGCAGGGTTTTGTCAGCACGATCGCCCTTCCTTTGCGCTGGCAGGGAAGAGTCATCGGCACGGCCCAGCTCTATTTCGGCCAGGAAGTTGAATTAAATCAATCGATGCTTGAAACGGCCTGGCAAATAGCTGACTTGTGTTCTTCCGAAGTGTACGCCTGGCTGTGTTCAGAGGCGCAGCGCAAGACGATCGAAGCGATGAGCTATACCAATCCTAACCGGGCCTTGGATACATTCCTTAAGCAGACGATTTTGCTTTTCGGTATAGGCCGGGCGGTCATCTATCTTAAGAAAAGCGCGGACACGGTGGAATTGGTCAGGGGCTTTCCTTTTAAAGAAGCTCATGGCTTAGGCAAGACCTTCAGTCTTGCTGAAGAACTGCCCTTTCTTTCGGTAGTGGAGCGAAATAATAAGGAGGAATTTTTCGGCCGCGAAGATAAGCAACTTTGGTTCATCCAGCCATTGCTGGCCAGGAATAAAATGAAAGGAATCCTGGTGGTGCCTATTCCGGTTCTCGGGGAAGCCAAGGCTTTCCTCGTGCTTGATCTGCCGGAAGATTACCCCGCTATTTCAATAGAAGACCAGGAAGTCATCCAGGCGCTGGTGGGCCATGCTTCTTTGCTTCTCACTCATTATTTTTCTGATGAAGAGAAGCGAAGAGCCGGCGTGATACGTTTAGTCTCGGCGATCGAGCATGAAGTCACTCATTGTCTTATTAACGCCATTGTTGAAGCTGGCTCCCTGTCACCGGCAGCCAAACACATCAAAAAGGCGGAAAGAATTCTGCGGGAAATGCTGGCTCTTTACGCGGGCAAGGGGCTGGAGTTTGAACCTCTCGCCATTGATAGAATTCTTTTCAAAGTGGCGGAGGAAGCGCAAAAACTCGATATCGCCAAGGAAAAGGAGGTCAAGGTAGTTACCGACGGTTATTTGTCGGTGAATCGGCCCTTGATAATCGGCAACAAAAGCCTTATTAAAAGGGCTTTAATGAATCTAATCCGGAATGGATTGGAAGCGATAAAGCAGGGAGAATCAGTATTCATTGAGCTTTCAGCTGACGCTAAATGGGCGTATATTAACGTGACGACGCCCACGGTTATTGAAGGCATTGATCTGGAGCGTATCTTCGATCCGGAATTTTCGACAAAAACCGGCCTTGGACACGGAACCGGTCTGCACTTGGTTGACTTGATCGCCGACACTCACGGCGGCCACGCAAGTGTCAAACCGAACGGAGGAGAAACGACCTTTATTCTCCAGCTCCCTTTTGAAAAGAGCCTTGAGATAAAAGAATAAACAAGACTAGCGGCTATCACTTTTTCAGAAGTGGGCCGCTTTTTTCTTGACTAATTCTATTTGATATATTAAGATAGTCTCAAGTTAATAAGGTAGTTCTTTCCAGTTTTGGGTTTATAAGCCAAGGAGGTAAATAGTGTCAAGAGAAAAAGAATCTTCGGTAAAAGCAGAAAAGGGTGCGTTTATGCGTTCAAAAGATTTTTGGTTAGCGTATTTATTAGTAGTCATTGTATTAACCGCCGTTTTTCCTTTAATGGCCGTAGTTGATAAGCCTCTCATTCCTTACTATCAGGTTTACCTTGTCCTCAGCCTTAGTTCCATCAGTATCTGGACAATCCTATGTTATGTCTTGAGAAAGAGGGTTAATGAAGTCCTCGTTGTGATCGTGGCCGGCACTATGGTTATGTATCTTCCAGTCATTTCCGTTCTCTTGATTACCCCTATTCCCGGGGTTGATAATGACCAAAAATGCTTCGCTCGTATTGATTCACTGGGGAATATATTAAAAATATATCCCGGACCGAAATGGTATTTTGGTCACGAGAGAGGAAAGGTGATGCTGGTTGATCGCGGAAGAGGGAATTTCTCGGTAAAGGTGGGACCGGACGAATCTTTGATTTATGAAGTTTCTTACCTTCCTTTGCCTGATTTGAAACCAGGTCAGCCGGTGCCGCAAGGAACGCTAAAACGCCAGGAATTCGCGCGTAGTTTTTCCAACGAAATAATAGCGGAAATGGTAGAAATGGCGCGTGACTCCTGCAATATTCCATATTGTGAAGTTGCCAGGCGTTCAATCGAAAGGGTGGTAAAGCAAAAGAAACCATCTTTTCAAGAGATTAGTTTCGCCAAAATGTAAATTTACAGGCTCCCCGCCAACCAGTTAGAGGCGGGGTTTTTTTATATTGACAACAAGATTAAATTGGCCCATAATAATTACAGCCGTCTTATAAATTAGCGCCGTCTGTATGGCTGGAAGAAAAAAAGTATTGCTTCTCTTCTGCGGGGGAACCACGCTTTTTCCGGAAAAAGTGGCGATTCAGGCCGTCCATAAAAAGGAGGATATCCGGCCCTGGCTGAAGAACGTCGGGGAGATGAAAATGATCTGCGAGGTGGAGCCTTATTTTATTTTTGGCGGGGAAGCGACTGACGTCGGAGCCAGGGAATGGATAAAGATCGCCGAGGTGATCAGCAAGAACTACAAGAAATACGACGGCTTCGTTATCACCCATGGCATTGAGACTCTGCCTTACACCGCAGCCGCTCTTTCTTTTATGCTGCAAAATTTAGGCAAACCCGTCATCCTGACCGGCTCGCCGATCCCTTCCCAGGAAGAATCTTCAGCCGAAATCTTGCAGTCTATTTTTAAGAATTTTCGCGGCTTGGGGGTAAAAGCCAATTTGATCAACGCCTGCCAGGTGGCGATCTCCGATATCGCCGGGCTTCTGGTGGTTTTCGGCAGCCGGATCATCGTCGGCGCCCAAATGGAAAAATTTTCCGATTTCTCGCCTAACTACCCGGAAATGTCCGGCCAGAAAATCATCGGCAAAATTGACTTCGGCCTGACCTTATACGATCCGACCCTGAAGCGCCTGGCGAAAAAACCGAAAGTCACCGCTAAAGTCGATCCCAAAGTGACTATCTTTGATTTCCATCCCGGCATTGATTTCAGCCTGTTAAAGAATATCCTGGATTCCCATCCTCATGGCCTGATAATAAAAACCCAGTCCTCCAGTTTTTTCCCGGAAAGCGTATACAAGCTTCTTAAAGCGGCTTTAAAAAAAGGCCTGCCTATTGTCATTTACGCCACCGGCGGTTTCCGGCGGGTCAAAGCCGAGGAATTCATTTATATCGATCAGATGAGCCTGGTGACGACCGTGGTCAAATTAATGTGGATCTTAGGCCAGACGAAAAATTTGAGCCGGATCAAAAAAATGATGCTTAATGATTACACCGGCGAACGGAAAGGAGGGGCAAGGTCATGAAGATCTATTTTTTTGCCAACAAGACCGAAAAAAAGAAACTGAACGACAGCTATGAGATTATCATTAAAGCCTTACGGGCCAGCCAGACGGATCTCTACACTAATTTAAAGGAAAGGTCCCTGCCTTCGGATCTGGCGGAAGTGAGGGACAGCGGCGGCCTGGTCATCGACCAGATGCAGGCCATTATTATTGAGGGAACGGAAAGCTCTTCTGACATCGGATATTTGCTGGCTTTGGCCCTGGCCCAAAAAAAACCGGCTTTGTATCTTTATGAAAAAGGGGCCGGGAGCCAGGAGGTCTTGAAATATCTTTCGGAAAAAAACATCCCCTCAAGTCTTAAGGTCCGGAATTACGAAAAAAGCAATCTGGAAAAAATTCTGGTTGATTTTTTAAAGACCATAAAAGGCAAAGAGATCCGGGAAATTCCCCGCATCAAGTTCACTTTAAGGATCACGCCTTCCATTGAGAAATTCCTGCATTATAAGACCCATAATACCACCAAATCCAAAGCCGATTTCCTGCGGGAATATATCGAGAAAATGATGAAACTGGATAAGGATTATGAGGATTTTACACGGCGGGAAGATGTTTAGAGGTTGAGATATTAAGATATTAATAAATTAAGTTAAATAAAAAAATATGGGTATTCAAGTAGAGTTTAATCCAGACTTAGCCTTAAGAGATATTTCTGAATTTAAAAAAGGAAATGGGAAGGAGGAAGAATGTATCCCGGAAAATTTGGATGAGGGGAAAGAATATTCTTTTTTGAAGAAAGAACAAAGAAATTATTGGCTTCATGGCGAAATACCCTTATTAGAGACTAAAGGTAACGGAATTTTATCCCGCCCAAAAGCGAGTATTATAATCCTTGTAGCCACTCATTACTTAGTTGGTAAGGAGGTTTACACCAAAGGAAAATATAAGGTGGTAAAAGTCCTTAGCGGTGATAAAATATATTTTGAGGGGTTTAATAAAGCAGGTTGATAAAATATAAATGAGGAAAAGAGCGGTAGCCGTTATCATTAGAAAAAAGAAAATACTATTACTGCGCCGTTTTAAGAAGGGGGTAGAGTATTTTACTTTACCCGGCGGTGGCAAGCGAAAAAGTGAAACACCGTCTCAAGCCGCGGCCAGAGAAGCCAAAGAAGAAGTTTGTCTTATAGTAAGGCCTAAAAAATTTATCGGCCAAATACGAAATTTGGGCCATGACGAATACTATATTGTAATGGAAAGCTTGTCCGGCAAGCCGAAATTAGGCCGGGATCTATTAAGGCAAACAAACAAAAATAACAAATACATCATTGTTTGGCTCCGATTAAGTGATTTTTACCAGTTAACGAATTTTTATCCGAAGAAAATACAGAATGTATTAGCGAAGGAATTGAGGAATTAAGAAATTTAGGAATTGAGTACGTTTGACTTATTAAGCTTGTCATTGTAAAATATTAAAGACAAATGGTGGCGCGAAAGGAAAATATATGACTCGCGCTTTTTTTGATTTAAAAATTTGGCAAAAGGCCCAAAAACTGGCCGAACAAATTTACCGGATAACCCGTGTTTTTCCCAAAGACGAAATTTTTGGTTTGACCACGCAGTTGCGTCGTTCTGCTGTGTCCGTAGCCGCCAATATCGCGGAAAGCCACGGTCGGTATCATTTTAAAGACAGAATTCGAAGCCTCTACATTTCCCGAGCGGAAATTTACGAAATTAGAAGTCATTTGCGGATCGCTTTAAGTCAGAATTATTTAAGCGAAAAGAATTTAAAAATTTTAGATGACGCTTATGACGGTCTGGCCATCGGTATTAATTGTTTCGTTAAAGCCTCCCACAAAGCCTAACTCGTCAGCCTCTTAATTCCTTAATTACTAAATTTCTTAATTCACTTAGACGGCGTTTTTTGCTATAATTAAGCCATGAAAAAATACTTTCTAATTTTCGCCTTATTAATCCTATTTTTATGGCCAGGCGGTGTTTTTGCCCAGGAAAAGTCCTGGTTTTTTGATAAATGGGATGTTGATATTACGATCAACAAAGATTCCACCTTTTTAGTCCAGGAAGCCCAGACTTTCAATTTTACCGGCAATTACCACTGGGTGACCCGCACTCTGGTTAAGACCAAAGGCATCAGATACGACGATATCAAAGTTTTGGAAACGGACGGCACAAGGCTTTCTGGCAGTCAGGTTGAGATTACCGATGGAAATACCAATACTACAATAAAAGTAAATTTTGATTTGACCGATACCACGCATACCTGGATATTTGAATACACGGTCATCGGCGGGCTCGGTTTTTTTGACGATCATGACGAACTTTATTGGAATGTTGTTTCCTCGGACCGCGACGTGGAAATAAAAGAAGCGCAGGCAAAAGTTCACTTGCCGGAAGCGGTAGCGGTAGAAGATCTCCAGCAAAAGATATTCTTAGGTTATACCGGCTCGAACGAAGAAAGCCAAAATTACACAGCCAGCCCCGGCCAGATGAATTTTTCCAGCCAGAATATCCTGCCTTACTACAACTTCACCATCGTCGCTGGCTGGCCCAAGGGAGTGGTGGAAAGCCCGGGTTTAATTCAAATTGAATCTACACCTTCCGGGGCGGAGATTTTTTTGGATGGTGAGTCTCGGAGTCTGACCACGCCTACCTCGCTTTTAATCGGCTATGACCTTAAAGAGGGAAATCACGCCCTTAATATGACCAAGTTCGGTTATCAGGATTGTCAAAAAACCCTGGAGGCAAAAAAGGGGGAAGACCAAACGATTAATTGCGAATTGACGCAAAAAGCCTGGTATAAGATCGGCTGGATAATATTTAAAATCCTGGCCGGCCTGTATTTTATTTCACCTATCTTTGTCTTTATATTTCTTTATAAACGCTGGAAAAAGTTCGGTCGCGACCCTAAAGCCAAGGGAACGGTTATCGCCCAATACGAGCCGCCGGATAATATAAGACCCGGGGAAATGGGCGTTTTGATCGATGAAAAAGCGGATTTAAGGGATATCACGGCCTCGATTATCGATCTGGCCTACCGCGGTTACATTAAAATATACGAAGACGAGGAAAAAGGTTTCCTTTCCAAACAGAAAAAATACCGCTTTGAAAAACTGAAGGATTTTTCCGCGGATTCCGGCTTGAAAGGATATGAGAAATTATTGTTAGGCGGTCTTTTTGAAAAGGGGAATATGGTCAGTCTGGATGATTTGAAAAATGAATTTTATAAAACACTTAAAGAGATAAAAGCCTATCTTTATGAGGAGACAACGGCTTTAGGTTATTTTGAAGCCAACCCGGAAAAAGTCCGCGCCAAGTACATAATAATCGGGATCATTCTCATGGCCATCGGCTGGGTTTTGCTTTTTGTGCCCATGGTTTGGGGGCTGCTGGTCTTTATTTTCGGATTTTATATGCCGAAAAAAACCTTCAAAGGCGCGGAAGCCCGTTGGTGGGCGGCTGGTTTTAGCCTCTATTTATACACGGCCGAACGTTTCAGACTGGGACAAGTAACGCCGGAAACTTTTGAAAAATATTTGTCGTACGCCATGGTCTTTCAGGTGGAGACTCAATGGGCGGAAAGATTCAAGGATATATATAAGCAGGCACCGGATTGGTTTGTTTCGTCCGCTGGCGTCAGGGCTTTTGTCATCGCGGATTTCGCTTCAAATCTTACTTCCGGTTTTTCCACGGCGGTTTCCGCCGGCCTGGCTTCCAGTCCTTCCTCTTCTTCCGGTTTCGGAGGCGGAGGTTTCGGCGGCGGCGGCGGAGGCGGCGGAGGCTCTGGGGCCGGATAATCCCGTTAGAAATCGGAATTTCTAACGGGATAAAAAAGGACCCCGGCGCAAAAGTAGGGTCCAGATTCATCCACGATTTCCTCGAGGACGGAAACTTGATACGCCACTGTTCCATAAGGATCCTACGGAGGACCAACTGGGGTGCCAATGGTATTCGCTTCCCGTGAATGCTCGACCGTAGAATATTCTACGGACTCATACTAGTGCGCCAGGGTATTAAACAACGAACATCTTTTTATCTATAGTATAAAAATAAACCTAATTCCAGAATATGTCAAGGGAAAAATATTATTTGGCTAATATTTAACAAAAAAGGAGATATTTATATGACTATGAGCGGCGGACAAATAATCGGTGTTATTATAGGCGCGATATTACTCGGAGTGATTTACTTAGCAGTAAAAAATAAATATTAAATCCATGCGTCAGTGTCAAGCGTGTCATTTTAAACTGGCTTCTTTGGCGAGATTTTGCGGACAATGCGGTCGGGCCACGGGTTTTGATCTGCCGGTTTTAAAAAGTTATAACGGGCAGTCTTTTAATGACAAAATAAATCCGAGTAAAAAGAGAAAGAGCCTGGCCATTTTCGCCTTCATCCTATTTATAATCTTAGTTGTCATGGGCGTGGTTTTTTTAGTGATTAGTTTTCTTTTGGGAGAAAATTTTTCCGGCGCCCTTTTCATCGTTGCCTTAGTTACAATTCTTTTTTATTTTCAGACCCGTTTCATTTATTTACAGCGTCTTTTAAAAAGAGAAACAAAAAACCGCTGTCATAAATGCGGTTATCGCTATTTTCCGGGGGAAAAATATTGCGAGCAGTGCGGCCAGCCTTTTTAGATAAAAAAAGTGCCTCCCTTTAAGGCACCGCTTGGTCGTCTGTCCGGGCAAGGATGAGCCTGGTATCGAGTCGGGTTCGGGGACTCTTAAATAATTTTAGCTCGTAGCCCGGGCAAGGCGAATCGCGCAGAGTCTTAAAGGGAGGAAAGTACGATATTTGCCAGAGAGAGGCAATTTGTAAAGCTATACCTAAATTTTAATTTTGTCAAGTTAATAACATATGACCTTAATTTCTTACCTAATTTTCTTCAGCTGGTTTTTTCTTCTGGTATTTTTAAGTTTTTTGATAAGCAAGCTTTGGTCGCGTATTTTTCCGGGGAGAAAATTCCGTTATTTTGTCGCCCCGGGGGTGATTGTCCATGAATTTTCCCACGCTCTGGCTTGTTTATTGACTGGCGCTAAAGTGACACGTATCAGTCTTTTCGCTCCGGAAGGCGGATTTGTTGAACACGGACGTTCTCGCTTTGGATTTTTTGGGGCGGCTTTAATCGCCATGGCCCCGATTTTCGGCATCACGTTATTTTTGTGGCTTTTAGCTTATTGGTTTGGTTTTTCCTTTGATTTTCAAACCATTGAATTTTCTTCGGATATTCTCGGGAATTTTAAAAGCCTTTTTTTCTCGGCCTGGGATTTAGTAAAAAGCGGGGCGGCTGATTGGCATTTTTGGATCTTTGTTTATCTTGTTATTTCTTTAAGCGTGTCTTTAGCTCCGTCAAAACAGGATTTTAAAAACGCTTTTTTAGGCCTGCTTTTCCTTTTTGCCTTCGGGTTGGCGATTTTTTACTGGCAGGGCAGCAATGCCTTTCTCACGAATTTGATCGGCAAATATCTCGGCCGGGTCGTTTCCCTGGCGGTTGTTTGGGAAATTATCGCCATAGTTTTAGGCCTGCCTCTATATTTATTAGGGAATATTATTTTTAAAAAATCAATCATCTGATTGACAAAATAATCCGTTGTGCTAAACTATTGATATGAGCATAAATTCAGCCAAAAATATCAACTCTTGCTGGTCTGCCCCGAATTTTTCTGGGTAGACTTGAAATTATCCTAATTTAAAGCAAAATCTGACTGCCCAGAGAAAAATACCGGGCGGTTTTTTTATTATGAAACCGAAGAAATATTATCTTATTTATAATCGGGCCACGGAAAAATGGTGTCGTCAGCCATCCGCTTTTATCGTTAACTAAGTTAATAACTAAAAAAATATGACTAATAAATCATCTTATAAAAACTTGCCGGACCAAAAAGGTTTTTATGGACCGTACGGAGGCCAATTTGTTCCGCCGGAATTAATTGAAGCTTTAAAGGAAGTGGGGCAAGCTTACCTGGAGGCGAAAAAAGACCCGGAATTCCAAAAAGAATATCTTACTTTGCTCAAAGACTATGTCGGCCGACCCTCGCCTTTGTATTTCGCAAAAAACCTGACTCAGTATTTGGGGGGAGCTAAGATCTATCTGAAAAGAGAAGACCTGAACCACACCGGGGCTCACAAGATAAACCATACTTTAGGCGAAGGGTTATTAGCGAAAAGAATGGGCAAAAAAGTCCTGATCGCGGAGACCGGCGCCGGTCAGCACGGGGTGGCTCTGGCCACGGCCGCCGCTTTGGTCGGTTTGAGCTGCGAGATCCACATGGGCGAGATTGATATCGCGAAACAGCATCCCAATGTTCTGCGTATGAAGCTGTTAGGGGCCAAGGTAGTCGCGGTAAAAGCCGGCGGCCGTTGCCTGAAAGACGCGGTCGACAGCGCCTTCCTGAAATATCTTCAAAATTATAAGGAAATGTTTTTTGGCATCGGCTCGGTGGTCGGGCCGCATCCTTATCCGATGATGATCAGGGATTTTCAGTCCGTGGTCGGGCGGGAGGCGAAAAAACAGATCTTGGAAAAAGAGGGGAGACTGCCGGATTATCTTCTGGCCTGCGTCGGCGGCGGCTCGAACGCTATCGGCTTATTTCACGAATTCCTGGAGGACAAGGCGGTCAAGATGGTGGGGATTGAACCGAGCGGCCGCGGGAATAAATTAGGCGAACACGCCGCCACTCTTACTTACGGAAAACCAGGGACCATTCACGGCATGTTCACTTATTTGCTGCAGGATGACAAGGGCGAGCCGGCGCCAGTCCATTCCATTGCCTCGGGCCTTGATTATCCCGGCGTCGGTCCGATCCATTCTTATTTTAAGGAGAAAAAAAGAGTGGATTACGTGACGGCGAGCGACCGGGAGACGCTTGAGGCCTTCAAATTATTATCTTTGAAAGAAGGGATAATTCCGGCCCTGGAAAGCAGCCACGCCTTGGCCTATGTCTGCAAGCTGGCGCCAACTTTAGCCAAAGACAAGGTTATAATCGTTAATCTTTCCGGCCGGGGCGACAAAGACGTGGATTACGTGGCTGATAAAATCGGATTGGAAGAGTAAATAAAAATATAAAGCCCGCCAGTGATGAACTTGCGGGCTTTTATTGTCCAGAAAAAATGTGTTATAATAGCGTTATGAAGAAACTGCTTATTGTTTTCTTGATCATCGTGGCTTTGGCTGTTTTGGCGGCCGGCGGTCTTTTAGTTTATCGGGGAAAAAACATCCCGGTCATCAATAAGGTGGTAACCATCCCCTGGGTGGAAAAAAATCCTTCCGTCGTGTTAGCCGGATTATTTGACGAAGGGAAGCAGGTGACTACCGCCCATATGTTGATGGATCTTAATATTACCGCCAAGAGCAATACGGTTGAACAGGGAAGTAATAGTAATTCATCCATAAGCGGTTTGGATTTTAATTTAATTCCGGGAGATATCACATTGGCCATGACTTTGAATTCTGATTTTAAATTGACGGACCAGGAAGAAAGCCCCAGCCAGTTTTCTTTGGCCATGCAGTTCGGCTTTGGCGGGGCTTCATATGAAATAGGCTTGGAAAGCGTTTATAAGGACGAGGTGACTTATATCCGGGCGACCAAACTGCCGGCGATCCCGTTTTTTGACTTAAGCCCGTATCAGAACCAATGGTATTCATATCAGATGAAGGATTTTATCGCCGATTTTAATGAAATTCAAGGCCAGGCCATAGCTAATCAAAACGCCAATATAACGCCGGCCCAAATAGAAACCCTAAAAAATATTTTTCAAAACAATAAATTCGTGACCGTCAAACAGAGACTGCCCGATGAAATAATTGACGGAGAAAACTGCTATCATTACGCCCTGGCCATTAATAAAGATAATTTTAAGACATTCGTCCGGGATATATACGGTATTCTGGCTGATTTAGCGGCGACGGCCAAAGAATCAGATATGGAATCATTAATGTCCCAGATAGATATATTCGCGGACGGTTTCAACGCCGGCCAAACGGAAATATATATCGGCCAGAACGACGGCTATCCGCATAAGTTATCTTTTATTGGGAAATTCGGCCAGGCGGAAGAAGGGCAGAGCGTTTTTGAAACTCTTGATGTTTCTTTAGGCCTTACTCTTTCAAAGATTAATGAAGACTACGCGGTCGAGGTTCCTGTCCAGTTCAAGACTTTAGACAGCCTGTGGGAGGATTTGACTGATAATTCCGATTTGAATCTTAACTTAAATACTAACCAAGCCCAGGATGACAGCGAAATTGTCAGTCTGGCCATAGACAGCGACAATGACGGCTTGACTGACATGGAAGAAATAATTTACGGCACGGATAAAAATAATCCGGACACGGACGGAGACGGCCATCTTGACGGAGCCGAGGTGGAAAACGGCTATAATCCGAATGGCGTGGGCAAGTTAGACAGCGATAACGACGGTTTATCCGACGCGGATGAAGAAAGATACGGGACCGATAAAAATAACCCTGACACGGACGGAGACGGCCATCAGGACGGAACCGAGGTTTTAAACGGCTATAACCCTTTGGGCCCGGGAAAATTATTAAGCTTATAAAAATATGTTTTTTATCCTTCGTCTCGTCATCAACGCCCTTATAATTATCGGCATTACCTATCTGGTGCCGGGCATTTCCGTCAGCAGTTTTTACACCGCTTTGCTCGTGGCGGTAATACTGGGTTTGGTCAATGCCATTATCCGGCCGATCATCATTTTGCTGACTTTGCCGGTGAATATCCTGACCTTGGGTTTATTCACTTTAGTTATCAATGCTCTGCTTTTTTGGTTTGTTTCCACCGTGGTCAAGGGTTTTACGGTTGAAGGTTTCACTCCCGCTTTCTGGGGCGCGCTGCTTCTTTGGCTGGGTTCGTGGGTAACGAATGGATTTGTTCGGTCAATAAAGTCGTAACCACACTTATCATTAAAGGTTTATGAATATAATAAAGATTATTTTTGAGCTAGGCGGAGGCTTGGCTCTTTTTTTATACGGCATGCTGCTGATGAGCGAAGGTTTTCAGAAGATGGCGGGCGAGAAACTGCAGAAGATTTTGGAAAAATTCACCAACAAGCCGATCAAGGGAGTGTTAAGCGGCGCGGTCGTAACCAGTATAATCCAAAGTTCAAGCATTACCACTGTCATCTTGCTGGGTTTTGTTAATGCCGGGCTGATCAATTTAAGTTCGGCCGTCGGGGTGATCATGGGCGCCAATATCGGCACGACAGTAACCGCCCAGATCGTCGCTTTAAAATTTGAAAGCCTCTCCCTGCCGATCATCGCCTGCGGATTTTTGCTTTGGTTTGTCAATAAAAATTTAAAAATCAAGTATTTTGGCCAAGCCCTCCTGGGTCTCGGTTTATTATTTTTGGGCATGAGCCTGATGTCAAACGGCGTCAGCCCTTTAAAAAATAATCCGGAGGTTTTTTTATGGTTCATGAATATCGGCAAAAATCCTCTGTTAGGGATCTTAGCCGGGATGATCTTTACCGCTATTATTCAGAGTTCAAGCGCCACCACTGGCTTGGTGATAGTATTTGCCAAACAGGGCCTGATAGATCTACCAGGGGCCATTCCCCTTATATTAGGGGCAAATATCGGTACCTGTGTCACGGTTATGCTCGCTTCGATCGGTTCTAGCCGGGAAGCCAAAAGGATGGCGTTGATCCATTTGCTGTTCAATGTCGCCGGGGTCTTAATTTTTGCCTCAATCATTAAACAGTTCATTTATGTCGCCAGCCTGACCGGGGAAAGCGTACCGCGCCAGATCGCTAACGCGCACACTATTTTTAACGTTGTCACTAGTTTAATCCTGATCTTTTTTATTCCTTTGTTGATTAAATTAGTGAGAAAAATAATTCCCGGCGAGGAGATAAAAATCGACCAGCGGGCGCAATTTATCAGCAAATATCTTTTGAACACTCCGGGCATTGCTTTGAGCGAGACCTTTAAAGAAACAATGAGGATGGCCGATCTTACCCTTTTGATGATGAAAAACAGTTACCAGGCTTTTTTAAGTAGGCAGCCCGCTCTTTTAGAATTAGTGAATAACCAGGAATGCGCCGTGGATAATTTATACCATTTGATCAACGATTATGGCCGAGAACTTTCTGAAAGAAGCATCTCTCACGAGGAATCAGAGAAACTTTCCATGATTATCCATAATATCACCGATATTGAAAGAGTGGGGGACCATGTCAATAATATCGTTCATATTACCAAGCATAAGTACAGGGGGGACGCCAAATTTACCGCCCAGTCAATCTGTGAGCTTAAAGAAATGTTTGAAAAAGCGATAAAAATATACCAAGACGCCATTGATTGCTGGAAAAAACAGGATAGGGTTCTGGCCAGAAATGTGATCCACGAAGAAGCGGAAATCGACGCTCTGGAAAAGAAATTTCGTTTAAGCCACATTGAGCGGCTGGAGAAAGGAATAGGCGACCCGGCTTCCGGCGTTTCTTTTGAAAGCTTTTTGGAAAATCTGGAAAGGATAGGGGATCATGCCGACAATATCGCTTATTCCGTTATTCACGGCTTTTAAAAAATTACCCGGCGTGATAATATGATATTAGATAATTAATTTAAATATATATGACCATTGATTTCAACGACGACATCGTGGATCAGGACGATTTGCTCAAATATTTCGACTATGGCGAGCGAATGGAAAAGCTCTATCCCTTAATGAAAGAAGCGAAAGAGAAGCATAAGAAAATGGAGACGACTTTCAAGCTTAACAACCGTACCTGCCAATTTATCGTGGATAAAGACGGCACAGGAGTTTTGCGCTATAAGCCGATCACCGGCGGCTGGTTCTAACCCGTTCAGTCCATAAAATAGGGGAGATACCTTATTTTTAAGGTGTTTTTTTATGGTTGACCCAGCCTCTCGCGAGAGGCTGGGTTGACGTTCGCCCGTTCGGCGCGGCTCAGGGCAGGCTAATTTTTATTAATGAAGTTGCTTGCAAGCCGAAGCTTCGCCGAGAGGCGAGAGCGAAGGCCGCATAATTCCCATTAGAAATGCGACAAATGATATACTTTAAGAACCCTAAAAAAGTAATCATTTATCGCCATGCAGAATATATCACTTTTAGAGTTAGCCTGGGAATTGTACCGGTCGCAAGTAAGGCCGGATGATATCGCTTTCCGTCTGGGAAAGCACCGTGCCACCATTTACCGGTGGCTAGCGGGCATTAAGCTCTATGGCATTCAAGAATTCTTGAGAAAATACCGTCAGGCTAAAAAAGGCAGAAGACAAAGAAGAAAAACCGATCCCATAATCAAAGCGAGGATTTACGCTATCCGTGAAAGATATCATCACTGCTGCGGCGAGAAAATTCAATACTGGATGCTCAAAGACTATGATGTTAAGATAGGCATATCGACCATCTATCGAATCTTAGGAGAAAAGTATCTTTTGCGCTCAAAATGGAAGAAGAATCAGGTTAGGGGTCCGGTGCCAAAAGCCTCTAAACAAAGGGAAGTAATCCAGCATGACACCGTGGACTTCGGCGAACTTTTTGCCTTCACCAGCCTTGATATTTTCACCAAAGAAGCGCAGGTGGTAATGCGGGCCGGTCTAGAAGCAGCTGATGGCGTCCAGGCCTTAAGACGCCAAATGCAATATTTCCAAT
>JBDRMK010000006.1:0-50103 GCA_043812155.1 Patescibacteria group bacterium
AAGAAAAAGAAAAATTAATACAATATTTTTCTTAGAAGATTTTGACTATGTTGTAATACTAATAAACGTTAAAAATAGATTTTATCTATTAACGGCATATTATGTTAATACTCCCCATAGTAAGCAGCAGTTGATAAGGGAAAGAGATATATATCTGAAAATGCAAAAACCGCCCCAAAATAGAACGGTTTAAGTGCTGTTTTTACACTTGGTAAATCAGCTAATTAAATCATAGCATATCTGTTTAAAAAGTTATCCACATGCCTAGTATAATAAAAAATTCGTTAAAATTACTACATGTCTCAACAATTTCTCTATGAGCAATTAAATAGTGTTTCAAAAATGGGTTTTCTTAAAAAAGAAATACCAGATTTTGTCGAAGATAATTTGAATAAAGTTTTTGAATTGCGTGAGTATCAAAAAGAAGCATTCGCACGATTTTTTCAATGCTATAAAGGGGAATATGAAAGAAAAGAATATCCACTTCATTTTCTTTTTAATATGGCTACTGGATCTGGTAAAACCTTAATAATGGCTGGTTTAATTTTATATTTGTATAATGAAGGCTACAGAAACTTTTTGTTTTTTGTTAATTCCACAAATATAATTGAAAAAACAAAGGATAATTTTTTGAATAATCTTTCTAAAAAGTATTTATTTAATAAAGAAATATTTTTTAGTAATCAAGCCGTAACTATACAACGAGTTGATAATTTTGATGGCGTGAGTGAAAAAAATATTAATATCTGTTTTACGACTATTCAGAAACTGCACGGTGATTTATATAATGAGAAGGAAAATTTAATTACTATAAAAGATTTTAAAAATATTAAAATTGCACTGATTTCTGATGAAGCGCATCACGGACAAGTTCAAACGAAGAACGGTCAGAGTGAAATATATGAAAAACCAAACTGGGAAAATACAGTTGAGCAAATATTTAAACAGAATGATCAAAATATATTGTTGGAATTTACGGCGACTATGGATTTTTTGGATAAAAATATTGTAGAAAAGTATAGAAACAAAGTAATATACAAATATGAATTAAAGGAGTTTAGAAACGATGGTTTCTCAAAAGAGGTTGAGCTTTTACATACGGATACTGATAAAAAAGACAGGATAATTCAGGCGTTAATTTTAAATCAATATCGGCAGGAAGTCGCCGGAAAGTATGGCATTAATTTAAAACCAGTCATATTATTCAAAGCGCAAAAGACCATTGCTCAATCAGAAGAGAATAAAAAGATATTTCATAAAATTATTGAGGATTTATCGGTAAGCCACATTCAAAGAATTAGACAGAGAAGCAATTTAGAGATTTTAAATAAAGCATTCAGTTTTTTTAAAGAACATAAAATTACCGACTCGATTTTAATACGTAAATTAAAGGTCAATTTTGCCGAAAACAAAACATTAAGCGTGAATGAAGAGGAGGAAAAAGAAAAATATCAATTGTTAATTAATGATTTAGAGAATGATAATAATCAGATTAGGGCAATATTTGCCGTTCAAAAGTTAAATGAAGGATGGGATGTTTTAAATCTTTTCGATATTGTTCGTTTGTATGAAACTAGGGATTCAAAGAATGCCATACCAGGAAGAACGACAATTTCAGAAGCGCAGCTTATTGGCCGTGGAGCGCGATATTTTCCCTTTAAGCTTGGAGATTCACAAGATAAATATAAAAGGAAATATGATCAGGCATTGGATAATGAGTTAAGAGTATTAGAGGAACTTCATTATCATTGTCACCCGGGTTATAAGTCAAGATATATAGCAGAAATAAAAAGCGCCTTAATAAAAGAAGGCATGCTGGATGAAAGTGAGATTGAGGTTGAATTAAAGTTAAAAGAGGAATTTAAGAAAACTAGTTTTTATAAATCAGGGCTTGTTTATAAAAATGAAAGGAATAAGCGTAGTTTTGAAAAAGTGCAAAAGATTGAAGATCTTGGGGTAACAAAGAAAAATATTATAGTTAATGTTTTTTCTGGCGCTGGCAAGGAAATGGCTGTATTCGCTGAGCAAAATGAAGAAAAAAATGGTAATGGTAAAGAACGTCTTGATATTAAACTCAGCGAAATTGAGCCACACGTCATAAAAAATGCTTTGACTAGAAATGAATTTTATACTTTTAATAATCTAAAACATTTTTTCCCAAGCTTAAATTCTATTAGTGAATTTATAAATAATCGCCGTTATTTAAATAGTTTGTCAATTACTTTTGTGGGTAATAGAGAAACATTAAGAGAATTAAATAATGGTCAGAAATATTACGCAATTCTTGCTTTGCTAAATCAAATGGAAGTGGAAATAAAAAGTAATTTGACAGAATATGTAGGCACCGAATTTTCTCCCGCACAATTTAAAGAAATATTTAGGGATAAACTTATTAAGATTAAAAAGGGTAATGAGCGAGTAGACGGTCAGGAACAATTATTAACTGATAAAAAATGGTATGTATTTAATGCCAATTATGGTACAAGTGAAGAAAAAGCTTTTGTTGAATTTATCAGTAGTCAAATACTCGATTTAAATCATTATTTCGATCATATCTTTTTGGTAAGAAATGAAAGACAATTAAAAATTTTCAATTTTCATGAAGGTCAAGCTTTTGAACCGGACTACTTGCTCTTTTTGATAAAAAATAATAAGAATTTGACCTATCAATTTTTTCTTGAGCCAAAGGGGCAACATCTTGCCGAACACGACAAATGGAAAAATGATTTTCTAGAAGAGATTAAAAAAAGATATGGTAATAAGGTTTTGGTTTATTCACCCACAAAAAAGTATAAGGTCATTGGCGTCCCATTCTATCAAAGTGAAAACGAGAATGAATTTAAGGAAAAATTATATAAAGAGATAAAAAAATAATTCAAAATTTATGCCACTTTTTAGAATTTCAGATTCAAAACTAAAACTTTTAGAATCAAAATCATTTAAACTGGAAATCGATTTACAGAAATTAATCGATAATAATCTAAAAGAACTATTCGGTTTCGATTTTATTAAAACGGAATTTGGAGGGCAGGGTTTATCCATCGATACTATCGCTTATGACCCAGAAACAAAAGCGCCGGTATTAATTGAGTATAAAAGGGATGAACAAGATACAGTTTTTGACCAAGGAATGTCATATTTGGGTTGGCTATTGGAGCATAAGGGCGATTATAAAGTTGAGCTAATGGAAAAAATAGGAAAAAAGGAAATTGATTGGACTCAGACCAAAGTTATTTTTATTGCCAGGAACTTTAGTAAATATCATATTAAGGCGGCGAGTTTTAGAAATTTGCCCATAGAATTATGGAGGTATGATTTTTATGATAACTTTTTGCTTCTTGAAAAAATAGAATTAGTTAAATCCGATATCTCTATATCTTCAGTTGTTAAAAACTATTCTGCCGAAAAGATTACTAAAGAAATCAAGCCTTATACAGTCGAGCAACATCTACAAAAAGGTAGTCCGTTAACTCAAGAATTATTTAACCAGTTCGATGAGGGCTTCCCAAATATCGCCCAAGGTTTTGAAAAACATCCCGTGAAGTATTGGATTGGCTACTATAAAGGCGGGTACAATCTAGTTGAAATTTCTATACAAAAGAAGAAATTAATACTTTCTCTTTTACGAGCAAAGCCCAGTGATCTTAGTGATCCCGAACAAAAAATGAAATATATGCCTTATAGTCTAAAAAATTATAATAAACATATTTCTACTGTTAATATCAATAATCAATCAGATGTTGTTTATAGTCTGATGCTGATAAAACAACTTTATGAAAAATATAAGGGTAAGGTTGGGAATTGGTAATGATTAATATAAACTAACTTGTAGAAACATACATGCGGCGCGCCACGTGAAGCGTGGCACGAAAAAGCCCGCCTTTGTCCCTCAACAGGTTTCGGGACTACGGCGGACAGGGAAGGCTTTTTAAGCCTTGGGCTCTGTTCAGGGCAGGAAAAATAGGTTCGTGCTTCGTTCAACAAACTCTGCCAGGTTAAACCCTGGCTCCGCCCGCTGAACAAAAAAATCCCCCCAAGCGTTAGCTCGGGGGGTAATGAGTGAATCGTCGTCCCGCCTACTTGTAGCAGGAAAGACATTCGCATTCAGTCCAGCAGTTGTCGCATTGGTGGCAGTTATTTACGTGCGTCACCGCCTGACCACTGGATTGACCTTCGGTGTGCCGCGTCGACTGATCCGCTGTGGGCGGATCGTTGAGCAACGACAGTACCATTGGTCTTTCTGATATGACTTTCGCCGGACCAGGTGTGCCTTTCATCACTTTTCCTCCTTTCATTGAGGTTTAGGATCTGCAAAACCAATCACCACTAGATTTTCTAGAAAATCTCGATTTTCGCCGTTGAAACCGTCTATAAAGAACGATTTAAAGCGAAGATCGTTGAGAATCTTGAAGCCTGACTCGTTGACCGGGAAACAGGCTTTTTTACTGTAGATCACCCGACCGAAGTTCTCCTTTCGACTGTTAAATGGCGGAAAAACATATGTTACTCCCTTATGTGCGTGAGGTCTGTCTGGAAAGATGACGTGATCCTTCTTATCCGGCTGAGCGCTGGGGTCCAGGCCGCTAATGTCTCCGTGTACGTATGCATCTATTCGACAGCCGCCGGTGCACGCCGGTAGATGTTGACAGTCCTTGCACGTGCGCGGGATGTACCTGCCTGATCGCCAGTCGTCCATACGTTTCCAAATCGTTTCTAAGGGTTCAAGGAGGATGTTCCCATAGTCATGCTTTGCGTGCGAACAAGGACGTACGGCTCCATCGCTTCCAACCGTACAGGCAGTTACACCAGCAACGCAACTTCTTCGGAAAAACTTGGCGAACCGTTGGCCGTCCCTCACCAGACAGAGTGGGTAGCACTCGAGGATGTCGACATTGATCCCCAGCTCCTCTTTGATTTCAAGGAGAGTCACAAGACTCTCACGCATCTCATCTGGACTCAGGAGGAGGTGAGAGACGTCTCTGAGATCTGAGGGAGGCGACATCTTCGTGGCGCAAAAATTCTCAACGCCGAGTGTTTGCAGAAATTGCGCCGTCTCTCGCAGATCGCCAACATTTAAGCGTGACAGGACCATGTTTGCGGCGACCGCGAAACCGTGTTCTTTGGCTACCTGGATGCCCCGGATGACTTGATCGTAAGAATTCTGATTCTGTGTGATCTGCGCGTGTCGTTTCCGATCGTGGGATACGAAGCTTGTCAGGATACTTTTGAGACCAGCGTCGCGAAGTTCGGCGGCGGGATTCGGCGACAGGAGGCGCAAGTTGCTGTTCATAGTGAAGTTGAGGCCAGCTTCCTTGAGTAGCTTACACATCAGAATTGTCTCTTGAGGTTGGAGAAGTGGTTCTCCTCCCGTGATCGTAACGTCAAAAACCCCATTCGAGGCAAATTCTTCAACAATGTGTTTGATGCTTGCTGTATCAAGCCGACTATCCGATTTTTCTTTTCGCCAGTGATTATAGCAGTGCAGACAAGAGCTGTTGCATTGCTGGGTCATTTCAACTTGGACAGAAATTGGTGATTTGAGCGTGCGGTACATGGCTGTTTCTTCCTTTCTAAGGTTGTCTGTCGGTAGCTGAAAAAAAATAGAACCGGAGTTCATAAAATAACAACTGGGGGGTTATCGCTTTAAATGGCAATGTCAATGAGCGTTAATTTATATGGAAATACTTGATGCTTATAACTTCATTATAATTAACCACAGTATTTAGTTTAAGTCAAGCATCGTCGCGACGGCGCATAAATAATAACGATAGTTATAACTTACAGCCTGAACATCTTGTTAAAATAGGAAATTCCCTGTCGTTCGAACTTCCTCTCATTGACAGAAGTTATTTTTTTTGTTATACATAGTATATTCTAATTAATTTTAGCCGCTGAATGCGGCTGACGACTCGAATCTTTTGTGTCATTTCTGTGGCCCAACGGAAAATCGGGTCACCCATTTTTTAATTTATGACACAAACAAATCAAGCTGTTTCCAGTTTTAATTCTTTGGGCATCGCCCCGGAAATGCTGGAGGTTTTAAATCGCTTGCGATTCACTTCTCCCACTCCAATCCAGCATCAATGCATCCCGGCCGCGCTAGAAGGCAAAGACATCGTGGGTATCGCCCAGACCGGCACGAGCAAAACTCTGGCTTTTGGCGTGCCGATGATCCAAATACTGGGTCAAAATAAAGGCCAGGGCCTGGTTTTGCTGCCGACCCGCGAATTGGCCCTGCAGGTGGATGAAGTGCTTCACAAGATCGGGCAAAGATTCGGTTTGCGGACCGCCGTGCTGATCGGCGGCGCTTCATCTAATATGCAGATCCGGGCCATCCGCCGCCGCCCCCATATCATCGTCTCCACGCCCGGACGAATGATCGATCATCTCCAGCAAAAAAATCTGACTTTAGAAAGAATAAAAATGATCGTGATAGACGAAGCGGACCGGATGTTTGACATCGGTTTCATGCCGCAGATCCGGCAGATCTTGAGCTTTGCCCCGAAAGAGCGCCAGACCCTGATGTTTTCCGCGACCATGCCCAGAGCGATTTCTGAGATGGCCAGCCGATTCATGAGAATGCCTTGGCGCATTGAAGTGGCGCCGTCCGGCACGACCGTGTCCGAAGTGGAGCAGGAGATATTCATCGTAGCCAAGGAAGCGCGGATCCAGCTTTTAGAAAAATTACTGGCCGATAATGCCGGCACGTTTTTAATTTTTTCCCGCACCAAGCACGGCGCCAAGAAGATCGCGGCGCAAGTGAGAGACATGGGGCACACGGCGGTTGAAATTCATTCCAACCGGTCTCTTTCCCAAAGGCAAGAAGCCATGGCCGGATTCAAAGCGGGCAAATACCGGGTCCTGGTGGCCACCGATATCGCCGCCCGCGGCATTCACGTGGATAATATTTCTCTCGTGCTTAATTACGATCTGCCGGATAACCCGGATGATTACGTGCACCGCATCGGCCGCACCGCCCGCGCCGGCAGTAGAGGAAGGGCGGTTTCTTTTGTCGGTCCGGATGAAAGAAGGTCCATCCGGTATATTGAAAAACTCATTAAAAAAACCATTACAATCAAAGCTTTGCCGGTTTTGCCGCCGCGCCGCCATATCAGCGGAGGCGAGAGAGCCAATAGAGGCGGCCGGCATTTTCAGAGTCGCCGGCCTTTTCGCGGCCGGAACATGAACCGGAATTTCCGCCGGCGTTAAAGATTATTTTGATTAATAAAAAAACATTATTATGATTCTTTATCATGGTTCCTGCCGTCAATTAGAGGTTTTAAAGCCCCAGCAGGCTGAGGCCGGAGAGGGGATTTCGGTGCCGGATGGCGAGCTTCTAAATGCGATATATCTTACGCCCTATCGAGAGTCTGCCATAGCTATGGCGGCTAGAGTGGAAGGGGTTACTAATATCAATGACGAGTCTAAGACGATTGAATTTGAACACCCGGAGCTTTTTGACCCGGAAAAAGAAGTGTATCTTTATCTCATTAATTTGGAGTCTATACCCAAGGAAAATATCAAGCAGATTGACAGCTGGCAGTACGCAGTTGTCGATCTGCCGGAATTAAAACCGGAATCAGTTGAAGCGATAAAAGCCGGCGAAGTTGAGAAATATTACGAATTGAAGCAGTGGCACAAAGAAGGCGAGATTGGTATAAATGGTGAGCAATCCGGCCGGGAAACAAGGAAATAAGTCGCAATTTTTAATAATACTAGTATTTTTTTTATGCCTTGCTAAGAATTCCTTTTCCTAAACCAGGGCTTATTTGTTATACTTTAGACATCTATGAATCTAGATAATTTGGAAAAAACATTGGCGAACGAGCCGAAATTTCGTTTTAAACAAGCGAAAGCGGCCGTGCTTAAGGACCTGATTGAAGATTGGTCTAATGTTTCCAGTCTGCCTTTGAATATTAGAGAAAAATTAAAAATTGACTGTCCGCTGGAAATTAAGGCTGAAATTTTCCCTTCCCGGGATTTGCAGACAGAAAAAGCTTTGATTTATCTTTCCGACGGAGAAAAAATTGAAACCGTGCTAATGAAGCATCAGGATAAGCGCCGGACGGTTTGCGTGTCCTGCCAGGTTGGCTGCCCCCTAAACTGCTCGTTTTGCGCCACTGGCAAAATGGGATTCAAGCGCAATTTAACGGCCAGCGAAATATTAGAGCAAGTTCTATATTTCGCCAGGGTTTTAAAAAGTAAAAAGGAGAAAGTGACCAATATCGTTTTTATGGGGATGGGGGAACCGTTTTTGAATTACGATAATGTGATGGCCGCGATCAGGTTATTGAATGATAAAGACGGCTTTAATCTCGGAGCCCGTCATATTTCCATTTCCACGGCCGGGATCACGGAAGGGATAGAGAAATTGGCCCAAGAAAAATTGCAGGTCAACCTTGCCGTTTCTCTACACGCGCCGAATGACGAATTAAGGAAAAAAATCATGCCCATCGATAAAAAATATCCTATAGAAAAAGTTCTGGCGGCGGTTGATGATTATATCAGGAAAACTAACCGCCGGGTCATGTTTGAATACCTGATGATCAAAGGCGTCAATGATTCTGAAAATGAGGCCAATCAATTGACTAGATTAATGAGAAGGCCGCTATATTTTGTTAATTTAATCACTTATAACGCGACCGGCAATTTTACCCCTTCTTCCGCGGAAACTGTAAATATTTTTAAAGAAATATTGGCCAAGGCCGGCGTGGCCGTGACCGAGCGCTTCCGTTTCGGCCGGGACATTAAGGCGGCCTGCGGCCAGCTGGCGATAAAGCCGGGGGGAAAGTCATAGGTTATAAGGTTTGGCTGCCAGTATGGTTATAGGTTTTAAGTTATAGGTTATGGAAGATGGTTTGGAAGTAGGTTGTGGATATAGGAGGCGAGGCCTCTGCGCCTCACCGGTATAATAAAAAGCCGAAGCGTGGAAGCTTCGGCTACGCGAGGTTTATAACCGATCATATGATTTTTACTTCAGCAATATGACTGCTGATTCTTTTCTGCGATTTCGGGTCGTCCATGACAAAGGTGCCGATGAATTTTTTGCCGGCCAAGACTGGCGGCAGTATCTCTTTGTCGCTTGGCCACATCTGCTCGTAGGGGATCTTATCCAAAGGAAACCATTTGGGTATCATTTCCTCGGTTTCTTTGGGTTCGCCGTCATACTCAGTGACCACGTAATAATGAAGCTCGGCGATCAGATCGCTTTTCTGGTAGCTGACGACCAGAATGCCCGCTTTTTTCATCCGGATGACCGAGAGACCGGATTCCGCCTTAAATTCTCCCATAGCCGTTTCTTCAATCGAATCGGGCGGCTCGTTATGCCCGCCAAAGCCGTTATATAAGCCATGGCCAAGCGGGCTTGTTTCTACCACCTTTTTTAAACCCAGAAGTATTTTTCCCTTAGCTATCAGCCAGCAGACACTCATTACTTGGTTTACTTGGTGCGACATAGTTATCTCCTTTGATAAAGAACGGCTTTATTTAATCATTACCCCGTTTTTTTGTCAAAGAGAATATAGCCAATTATTACTTAAATTTTATTACCTGCTATAATATAACAATGAAGGACAAAAAAAGCGGAATGAAACAAATTAGAGACGAAGTGGTCGCTTGTCAGAAATGCGAGCTTTATAAAACCCGCGTTTTGCCGGTGATCGGGCAGGGAAGCCATGAGGCGAAAGTTATGTTCGTCGGCGAAGCGCCGGGGGCGAGCGAGGACAAGACCGGCGCGCCTTTTTGCGGGGCGGCCGGCAAGATTCTTGACGAGCTTTTAAATTCTATCGGCGCGAAGCGGCCGGAAGTTTATATCGGCAATATCTTGAAGTGCCGGCCGCCCGGCAACCGCAACCCGGAAAGGGATGAAATTGAGTGCTGCACCGTTTATTTGGACGCCCAGATTGATATAATAAAACCTAAGGTAATTGTTTGTCTGGGCAATTTTTCCATGCGCTATCTTTTTCATAAATATGGCCTGGACGAAGCGATCCAAGGAATCACCAAAATGCGCGGCCAGGTTTTTGACGTTAAAAACAAGGACTTTAAGCTGATCCCGCTTTTTCATCCGGCCGTTGCCACTTACGACCGAAGCCAGTATAATAACCTGGCTGAGGATTTTAAGGTTTTAAAAGATTTTGTCTTATGAAAAAAATTATCTGCAGCGCCTGCCTCCTGGGCGTTAAATGCCGCTATGACGGAAAAATTAAGCCTAACAAGAAAGTATTGAAATTATCAAAAACGACTTTCTTAATTCCCGTTTGTCCGGAGCAATTAGGCGGCCAAAGCACGCCTCGGCCGAACGCCGAGATTGTCGGCGGCGAAGGTAAAGACGTTCTGCAAGGCCGCGCCAAGGTAATTGAGTTTAACGGTCAGAATGTCACCCGTCATTTTATCAATGGTGCGAAAGAGGTTCTGAAGTTGGCCCGACGCTTAGAAATAAAAGAGGCGATATTAAAACAAGGGAGCCCTTCTTGCGGTTGCGGCCTGACGTACGACGGGAGTTTTACGGACAGAAAGATTAAAGGGGATGGCGTGACGGTTGCCCTGCTAAAAAAGAATAAAATAAAAGTTATCCCTGATGATGAATTATAAAAACTTTATAAGGAAAAACAATAAAACACTTTTGATCCCGGCTATAATCTTGGTCATTGGTTTAATATTTTTTGGTTTGCTGATATATTTCGGTTGGCCCATTGTCCAAGAACGATATTTTTCCGAAACTAAGACAGTCGAAGTGCCGAATACCAACGTGGTGGTTGAGCCAAAAATTTCTCCGGCCACTTTAAAAAAAATATTAATTCCAGGGATAGGCACGGACGCGGATATTATTCTCGCGCCGGCGGATTTATCCGGCAGTAAAAACGACTGGGTGGAAAGCCAGCTTGATTACGGGATTGTCCAGTATCCGAACGGGATTGAGGATCTGAAAAAACAGAATCTGGTTTTTTTCGGCCACAGCTCATCCATTCATCCGAATGCCAAGTATGCTCTGGTCTGGGTGAAACTGGATAAATTAAAAATAGGGGATGAGATTGTATTAATCAATGACAAAGAGGAACGGATCAACTATAAAGTCACGGAAGAGCCGAAAACCATTAGAGCGGATGAAACGGAAATTGTGAAAGTTGATAAAGGCGAAGGCCTTATTACGTTAGTCACTTGCTGGCCGCCGGGAACGACGCAAAAGAGGATGATTGTTGTTGGGCAGATGGTTGGTGATTAGTTTTTATTGTTGGTTTGAGAGTAGGTTTTTCATCTGAAATCCAAAATCCAAAGCACAAAGTATAAAATCCAAAACAAATTCTCAGCCCGAGGCTGATCCGCCTCTGGCGGAAAAGCAACAAATTCAAAATTCAAAACCTTTTTTATGCTTTGTCATTCTGAACTTGTTTCAGAATCTCTTGTATTGAAGCTGTGCATAACATTTGATTGACAAAACAGAGAAAAGGTCTAAATTTAAGCTATAAATAGCCGTTCTTTCAAAACAAAAATTAAAGACAAAGGAGGGTTTATTTGGCTAATTTACTTAATATTATATATGAAAAAACCCTTATTAAAGGCAATTTTTAAGAGGCAGACCCTATTATTAGAGACTCTAGTTTTGGTAAGTGTTATTGGTGGGGTCTTTTTTTATTTTCATAAAGGACAAGCTCTAGATTTCGTCCAGGACATATACCAACTGCTTGTTCCCCCGATTGATAAAACACGCACTGGTCCGCTGTTAATAGTAGAGAAAAGGGGTGATTTGTCGGGGTTGGTAAAAAGCAAAACAGGAGACATAAACTGTGGGAGCGATTGTTCGCAGACATACTCGGTTCAGACTTCTGTTACTTTAAGGGCCTATGCCCCTCCTGGGACAACATTCTTAGGCTGGGGCGGTGATTGCACCGGGACTTGCCCCGAATGTATTTTAATTGTGGGTTCAAAAAGAACAGCCGTGGCGGTTTTTGGATCGAATCCCGTCACTAGTTACAATATATCGGTCACTAAATCAGATGACGGAACGGTCACGAGTAATCCGCCGGGTATCAACTGTGGTAGCGACTGCAGTGAAAGTTATTCTGAGAATACATTTCTGACCCTGACCGCGTTTCCGGGTAGCGGCAAAAAATTTGTCTGGTGGGAGAATGGACCCTGCGACGGATCAACAAATCCTCAGTGTTCTTTTTATGTCTCGGGTGATATCAATACTCATCCAGTTTTCGAGCCGATAAATTATTTTACTTTATCAGTTACAATAACCGGCAACGGTTCGGGCACGACGACAGGTCAGGGCACATATTTAGAAAATACTACCGCGATTCTTGAGGCCGCCCCCGGCGAGGATTCGTATTTCGGCGGTTGGACAGGGGATTGCACGAGTAGTGATATAACGTGCGAAGTGGATATGACTAGTGACAAAATCGTTAACGCGGAATTTGACGCCCTGCCCAATTTGAGAAATAACACTTACACCGGCGAGAATAATGAATACGGGAAAATTGAGCTGCCGCCCCATAATCCTGATTTCGGGCAAGGCGAAGACAATACCGGCAACGTTCTTTTGCACAGCGGCGAATTTTATTACAATACAACGGATATAGAAATTGATAGTCTCGGTTCCCCTTTTCGTTTTGAAAGAATATATAAAAGCCAAATTGATTATAATGGTCCCTTGGGTCACAACTGGGACTTTAATTATAATATGCATCTCTCCCAGGATGTTTCAGGCGATATTACCATCATCGGTAACGGCCGAAGCGATACCTACACGTATCTCGGCGGCGTGTCATATCTGACTCCGGACGGTTTATACAACTTCTTGAAAAAAAATGACGATTCCTTCACCCTCACGGAAAAAAATAAGACCGAGTATAATTTTCACGCTTTTGACGGCTCAAGAATCGCCGGCAGCCTTCAAAGCATAGTCGATCGTAATGACAATGAAATGACTTTTTCTTATTCTTCGGCCGGGCTGCTGACCCAGATTACGGATACAGTTGGCCGGGTGATCACTTTGACTTATTATACTTCCGGCGTAAATCTTAACCGGCTTTATTCCCTCCAGGATTTCGCCAACCGGAGCACGATCTATACTTATTCCGATCAAGGCGATTTGATCGCGGTTCGTTCTCCAGTGGTGGTTGGCACGCCCAACGGCAACGACTTTCCCGAAGGAAAAACAACTAAATACACCTACTCATCCGGTTATGCCGACGGTCAGCTGAATCACAATCTAATGACCGTCACTAATCCCAATGAAACGGCTCTCGAGCCGTACGGGCCGGCATATCTGAGCGTAACTTACGGTGAAAATGTCGGTGAGGCATATAATTATGACAAAGTATTAGTCAAAAACTATGTCAACGGCCGGATGAGCTTTTTTTATGAGGAATTAAATCCAGGCGCCGATCCGGATGATATTTCAATCGTGCGCAACGAAACAACTGTCGTTGACCGTGTCGGGAATATTGCCGGATACCAGCATAATATAAATGGAAACCGCCTTAAGCTCAAGGAATTTACCGGCCGGACCGATTCTTTTGACCCTGTGATTCCTCCCACAATCGAACAACTAAGACCGGATGACCCGCCTTTCTTCATCACTTTATATCAATACAGCAGCCAGACTGAAATAACCCGCCTTGTCTTTCCTTTGGGAAATTGCATTGATTATCATTATGATGAGGCTAATGCCGATGTTTATCAAAGAGGCAACCTTTTGGCGGAAAAAAGAAGGCCGAATACCGGCGCTTCGGATCCGGAATCGATTATTACCAACTTTACCTATGAGCCGAACTTTAATTTTGTTAAAACGAAAACCGACCCGCTGGAAAATACCACTATTAATTTTTTTGATTATGAAGAAGCAGGTTTAGGGCAAGATTTGAACGGTGACGGCCGGCTTGACCAAGACCGCGGCAATCTGGTGATGATAAGATATCCAGAAGTGACGCTGGGCGCAGAAACACCGCAGATAATCGAGGAAAAGTTCGTTTACGATGATCACGGCCAGCTCATAAAAGAAATTCAGGGTGAGGGCAACGCGATGTCATACCAGTATTATCCTGAAACCGGATATCTTTGGAAATCCATCAAGGCTTCGGGCGATCTTGATCTGACCACTGAATACCAGAGAGACTCGGTCGGCAATGCCACAAAAATAATTGATCCCAAGGGATACGAAACTAATTATACCTATAATAGCCTGGATCAGATCGTGTATCAGAATTATCTCGTTGATGAGAAAAAGTTTTGGTACGACGGAAATAATAATCTGACGCAAGAAGACATGACGTATGTGAAATTTATGTATCCCGAGGCTTGGCTTACCACTACCTATACCCATAATCTCGCTAATGAATTAACGAGCCAGACCGAAGAGGTAAGCAATGAAAAAACCGTAACCACTCATTTTGAATATGACGGGAATGGCAATCAAACAAGATTAATTCAGCCTTTGGGCAATAGTACTTTGACACAGTATGATGAGCGGGATTTGGTTTTTAAATACACCCGAGGCGAAGGTGACGAAAAAGCCTCCACGATTATAAAAAATTACAACAGCAACGGTAATTTGCGTCGATATATTGACGGCCGCGGTTGGCCGATAGACTATGTATATGACGGTTTTGACCGGGTATCGAACATTAATTATCAGCAGATGAACCAGCTGACTCAAGTTTACGATAATAATTCGAATATCATTCACACTGAATTAAGTGGTTATGTTGATAATTCACAACATGAAACGGGTATTTTGGCAATGACTGATTATCAGTTTAATGAGATGGGCTGGATGTATGAAAAAGACGAACACCAGTTTGATCTGCCGTATTACGGCTATTCAGATATAAAATATACCAATTACTATTATGATAATAATGGCCAAGTTATTATGGAGCGCGACAGCAACAGTAATGACACGCTTTATGATTTTGACCAGGCCGATCGTTTGACGAAGATTACCGATGCCCTCGGCAACGAATACCGGTATGCCTATGACAACAATTCAAACATTATCCAGGATCAGAGATTGGAGCTCTCACAGCTCGGCAGTCCGCCGCAAACCATAACCACCACCTATGAATATGAAGAACCTTTCCATTGGATGCGCGTCACTGATAACATGGGCAATCAGCAGGTTTACGAACTTGATTCGTTTGATAATGTAATTCTGGAAATAGATGCCAGGGGCAATATTACCAACCATTTTTACGACGGCCTGGGCCGAAAATACCAAACGGAATATGAGATGAAGGAAGATGGCGGCGGGGATTCGGACATTATTGATACAATTATTGTCAATCAAGCCTGGGATGACAACAGCCGCCTTTTGTCGCAGACCGACGATAACGGTCACACGACCGGATACGTTTATGACCCTTTAAACCGGCTGAATTATATAAATAACCCGTACGGCACTGACGAATACTTTATGTACGATGCCAATGATAATCTTACCTATTTCACAGACCAGAACGGCACGGAAGTATACAACTATTACGATTACCTGAATCGCCTGGAGTATCGGACTGTTGACCCGGCTGAAGGCGTTGAAGGAACAACCTGGGAAAATTACGGTTATAATGGCTTGTCATTAATGACATACGCGGCTAATGAAAATATGGTAAATGTGATGCGTTACGATTCGCTTGGGTATCTTACATATGAAGAGCAGGGCAACAATTTCTCCGTTTATTCAAATTATGATCCGATCGGTACGCGCCAATATTTTAATAGCCCATCAGGCTGGATTCATTACGAATATGACGCATTAAACCGTCCGAGCAGTCTTGGATCAGAACAGATCTATACAAATTATCATTATTTTGGTCCCAGCCGTCTCGAAAGAAGGGAAATGATGATCACTTCTTGTTTGGGTTGTTATCGGACCCTAAATTTAACTTATGATGAGCTCGGCCGGGTAACTGATATGCAGTATAAACATACACATTTGCCCCTGATTTTTTCCGAGTTTCAATACGGTTATGACGAAGCAAGCAACCTGCTTTATGAAATTAAAGATTATGAACCATGGAACGGTTATGGCGACGTATTTACCTATGATTCCTTGGACCAAGTGAATACCGGCAAATTAGGCGTGCCTGATCCGATTGCCGAAAGCGAAGAGCCGGGTTCGGGCGGGTCGCCTTTGTTCGCGTATGATTATAATTATGACGGCGTGGGTAACCGCACATCTGTCGTAGATACGCATTCGACGTCTGAATATGAATCAAATGAGATGAATGAATATACTAATGTTGATGACATCGGCGATCTTTGGTATGACACCAATGGCAATCTGAAGGGGCAAACCGAATATAATCAGTATGTTTATGATTACCGCAATCAGCTGGTTGAAGTGCAGGATCCGGGAGGTTATCCGCAGGTTACTTTCAATTATGATGTTTTTGGCCGCCGGGTAAGCAAGACCGCCAACGGGCACACGGAGCAGTATTATTATGACCAGAACGATCTTATTGCTGTATATGAAAATAATCTTTTAGTATCCAGTTATCTCTACGGTCCGGCCTATCACGAGCCGATCCAAATATATCAGGACGGCCAAAGATATTATCTCCACGAGGATGCCATGGGTTCCATCATCCAGGTGACAGACCAACTAAACAATATTGTCGGACAGTTTGATTATGATCCCTTCGGCGCTCTTCAAGAAGTGCCGTCATTTGATGTGCCGTTCATGTTCCGCGGCATGCAATATGACGAGAATATAGGTATATACGAACCCGGATCCTATGACAGCGGTCTTTACTATGACGGCCGCCGGTATTATGATCCAACGATCGGAAGGTATCTGCAAAGAGACCCCGGCGGCATGTGGCAGGCTGACTTCAATCTCGGCAATGGTTACTCCTATTTAGGGAACAGCCCCTTTAATAACGCAGTTAATATTTCTTATCAGCAGGAGTCCTCACCAATGAATCAAATCGCCGTCAATATTGTTGATAAGGGCGCGCAGAATGACATTGCGCCGTCTTCCTGGCCTAATGTCGGACAGGGCCAGCTCGGTACTTCCGCCGATGCGCCAAGAGAGTCAGCGCAGAAGCAAGGCTTGGTCGGACCCAAACTGGATATCAATGCCAAGGTAGACATTGGCCTCAATGCAAAGGCAGAAGGCGCGAAAGGCCCGAGTACTGATAAAGATGACAAAGGCGGTTTAGATATTGGTGTCGGGGGGAGCGTGTCAAAATCCCTTTCCGGAGAATACCGGTTGTTTAATAAGACGGGTGATAATATTATAATCAGCGGCAATAAACTTAGTGCGAGCGCCGGTATAACTACGAAAAAAGTTGGAGTTGGCGGCTCTTACAGCGCCCTTGAAGTGAGTGGCTCAATCCTTGATGGCTGTGTGGGCGCTAATTGTTCAGTGGGCGTCGGTTTAGAGGGTTCATTATCCTTTAAAACCGGGAAAATAAAATTTAAAGCCCAGCTTGGCTTGGGCTTTGGCTTGGAACTGAATATCTTCAGTATTTTTCAAAAAATACTTGAAAACGCACAAAAATCCGCGGTAAACTCCGGGACCGGCGGCGGATTTACTTCAGTCAATCGGTACGGCGTGCCAAGCTATAGTATCAATCCCATACCGAATGTGGAATAATAAAACAAGAATTTGAGGTCTTGACAAATTCTTAGAAATATCCTAAGGTAAAGGGTCAATTCAAATTATTTGACAAATTAGCCAAATTTTCTTAAGCTTAAATAACTAAACATATATTTTTTATAATAATAAATTATCTAATCTTAGGGAAAAATTTATGAACAAATTAAGAATGAAGCGAAAAAGCCGGATTTTATTGTACCGGTTTTACAAATCTATAAACATCGCCAGCATGCTCTCGCTAATCTTTTATACCTCCATGGTTGGGGTATTTTTTGTGCCTAACAATGTAGATGCAGGTGGAGATAAATATACTCTCTGTCATGCAACAGGAAGTGCTACTAATCCTTGGGTGAGGATTAATGTTCCGGAATCTGCTTTATCTGCTCATCTTGTTGATGAGCATGGTAGTCCATTAAGCGGTCATGAAAGTGATGTTTTTTTGGGCATAGACAATGATAATATTCTGCAATGCCCAACACCGATCGGAACAGTTACTGGCGTCAAATTTAATGACTTAGACGGTGACAGAAACTGGGATATTGCTGAACCCATGCTGCCCGGCTGGACTATCCAACTAAAATACCACTGGGATGATGCAAGTCCTTTTACGGAAGAAGTTACTACTGCATTCGGCTATAATTTTGGTAATGTCCCCTTTGGCAGTTACTGGGTTTGTGAAGTCCAACAAACTGGCTGGGAACAAACAAGGCCAATTGATAATCATGGGTGCTATAATGTCACCCTTGATGCCGAGCACCCGGATAGCAGCTTGAACCACTTTGGCAACTACTATCCAATTTGTGGCAATAACATTAAGGATAGCGGTGAAGAATGCGATGATGGCAATAATTTAGATAATGATGGTTGCTCTGCCGTTTGTTTATTAGAGTCTTGCGGTGATAGTGTAAAGCAAATTAGTGAAGATTGTGACGACGGTCCAGCAGGCAGTACCACTTGCACAGACAAATGTCAGTGGAAACATGGTTGGATAAATACTCAAAAAGTGATCTGTGACGACGAAACTGATTTACCTAATTGGAATGATAATAGTGTAGTAATTGATTCAAGTACAGCCAGCGATTTTGTTACCGCCAGCTCAGGCCACTGTCAGGTAAATTATTCCTGGGCCTTCCAGTTTAAAGATTCACAACCTGGCGCGACTTGGACTACTATGTATAATGCTTCTGACTTTCCGGAGCCAAATCAAAATGTTGAGATTAGGGAAACAATAGATGAAAGCCTGTATATACCATTTTCTAACGACGAAAATGATAACAATAGTGCGGTGTTATACTGCAACGGAGATACATCCCAAAACTACGATAATCTAGAGCAGATTTATTTACAGCCGGGTCAAACTCACCTTTGTATTGCCTTTAATGCAGTGAAGCCGGTTTGTGGTAATGATATTCTTGAATCAGGCGAAGTGTGTGATGACGGCAATGCTTCCAATGATGACGCTTGTTTAAATAGTTGTGCATCTGCCACTTGTGGTGATGGCTACACTGAGGCCGGTGTGGAAGATTGTGATGACGGCAATGCTTCCAATGAAGATGCCTGTTTGAACAACTGCACTAATTTTCAGCCCGCCTCCATAAAAGTCTGCAAGATGAAAGATTACGATGGAGATTCAAACACTACTAATGATCAGACGCCAGTTCCTGGCTGGGAATTTACTTTAGAAAAAGACGGAAATTATTATCATGGAGCCGGGGCTGAAGCAGATGGCTGTTATACCTTTGAAAATCTTGGGCCCGGCCAGTACGAAGTTTTTGAGCAAACTCCGCCCACTTGGACACCGATGAATCCGACTTCTTATGATTTTGGGCAAGTAACAACTGGCGGATATTATGAGTACACTTTTGTCAATTATAAAATTCCGGTTTGCGGCAACGATGAATTGGAATACGGCGAAGTCTGCGAAATAGGCGATACTCAGGCCTGCACCACAACTGATGGCTATGCCGGAGTCCAGTCCTGCAACGTTGCTCCGACTCAATTTATTTTCGGTATAACTATGATTAACGGCGACGCTTTGGGCGACCGGCTGCCTGTGTGCGACTGGAACCCCTGCGTTACCGATGAGTCTTGCGGCGATGGAGAAGTGAATGGTCTGGAAGCCTGCGACGACGGCAATACCAATGACGATGATACTTGTAAAAACGACTGCACGGTTAACACACATACCTGCGGTAATGGAATTTTACAGGAAGATTTAGGCGAGCAATGCGATGACGGTAATTTAATCTCTTATGACGGTTGTTCTGCCGTTTGTCAGAATGAAATCCCTCAAATTACTTTAACCAAAACCGATACCCCTGACCCTGTCAAAGCGGGGGATAATATCACTTACACTCTAGCCTACACGGTGGCCGGTATGAATCTGACGGGTTTGACTCTCGTGGATACCTTGCCTTCTAATACGACTTTTGTTTCCGCTTCCGACAGCGGCGTCTATGACAGCGCGACTAATAAAGTGACCTGGAATTTGGGCAACAAGGCTATTGGCAGTTATTCCGTCGCTCTAACCGTTAAAGTGGCCGGTGTGATTGCTAATGGCACAATTCTTACTAATACGGCGGTATTGGATTCCAATGAAACTGAACCGTATTCGGATACTGAAACAACCACGATTAATTCCGGGGCGGTCCTGACGATTGTAAAATCCCTGGAAAAGTCACCGGTTTATCCGGGTGATTCCGTGAACTATATTGTTACCATTAAAAATACGGGTTCTGACACGGCTTACAATTTAAGATTGGCTGACACCATGCCCGCCGGCTTCACCTATGATGACGGCTCGGCTGGCTCCTGGTTCTTCGGCGACTTGGCCGTAGGTGAAGAAAAGAATTTCATTTATTCCGTTACGGTCGGCACTTCAGTTGTTCCCGGCACCTACACTAATACCGCCCAGGTTTCCGCGGACAATGTCGCCGCCATTACGGCGACCGCCAATTTGGACGTCATTGCCAAGCCCGGTGCGGTCTTAGGCGCGGAAACTGAAGGCACGGTAGCGGCGTCGGAAGAGACCTTGCCGGCTGCAGGTAGCAATATGTCGGATTACTTAATGTATTTACTGGTGATTGCAGTGGCTGCTTTTGGTACTTATGGCTTAAGAAAAGTGGCTGTTGTAAAGAAATAATTAATTACAAACACTGAAAATATAAAAGAAGCCCAGTCTTAAAAGTTTGGGCTTCTTCAGCTAGCTATTGACAAATCTTATCTTTTACGCTAGGATTGTTAGTTACTCCAGAATTATTGACAAATTAGCCGAATTACACTACGCTTAGCTTAATTAACTGAAAATATAATTAGAATATTTACTAAATTAGCTAATTTTAGGGAAAAATTATGGAAAAAATCAATCAGAAAAAGGCTGTGTATAAGGCCTTTAACATCGCGAGCCTGACCATTATGGTCTTCTATATGACCGTGGCCGGTATTTTTTTAGCGCCTAAATCCGTAAGTTCAATTACAGTTGACCCTTGTCCGGATTTAAACGCCGACAACCAGGTTAATCTGTCAGATTTAGCCTATTTAGGCGATACATTTGGGAAAATGTCAGGTGATTCCGGGTTTAACTCTAAAGCGGATTTTGACCAAGACGGTGATGTAGATGAATTTGATAAGCTTGTTTTTGAAGTTTACTACAACAAACCATTTATTTGCGGAAGTCCAATGCCTGAATTTGACAATCTTTGTCCGGATTACAACGATGATGGAATAGTGAATCTTTCAGATTTAAGCTATTTTACCACATATAAATCAGAAGATAACTTTGATAAAGCTGATTTTGACCAGGACGGCGATATAGATGAATTTGACCTCGCTTTCTTTGAAGCATATTACAATACAAATTATGTTTGTCCAATCAAGGAAAGTAAAATGGTGAGTACGCCGACGCCGGAACAAACTTGCTTTCCGAATTTTGTGGCCAGTGCCGAGCATCCTAATATGGTGAATCTTTCTGATTTCGCTGCTTTTGGCGAGCATTATAACTCAGTGGAAGGAGATGGCCGCTATGATTCATTGTATGATGCCAATGGCGACGGTGAAATCAACGAAACGGACAAAATAATTTTTTCTCTCTACTACAATAAGCCTTTCACCTGCGGCCAGACAAGAATAGTCAATATTACTGACATGCTTTGTCCGGATTTTAACAATGACGGCAAAGTTAATTTATCTGACCTGGCTTTCTTTGGCCAATATGTAGACGGACAGAATACGGCCATGGCGGATTTTGACAGCGACGGAGACGTAGATGATGATGATTTGAGTATTTTTTCTATTTTCTACAATACTGATTATGATTGCGGCGGATCAGTGCAAAATGTATGCGCCGTGCAAAACGTGGCGGCTCCTGTTCCGGCCGTTCCTTGCCCGGATTTCAACGGCGACAACCAAGTTAATTTATCTGATTTCTCCTTTTTCTCCCAATATATGTCAAGCAACGATTTAAGGGCTGATTTTGACGGGAGTGGGAAAGTTGATGATGTTGATCTGAATATTTTTTCGGCTAACTATAATAAACCATTTACTTGTGGTCAGTCAATTCTTATTATCCCGGTTTGCGGCGATAGTAAAATTGAAGGCGAGGAGTGCGACGACGGTAATGTGGTTGATGGCGACGGTTGTTCGAGTATGTGTAAGGCAGAATTAGGTTATACTTGCGCGGGGACGCCAAGTATCTGCAGTTCTACTTGCGGTGATACTATTATGGCCGTTGGAGCTGAAACTTGCGATGAAGGCGCTAATAATTCTGATACGCCTTGCGTCGCTGGCATTGATCAAACTTGTACTTATTGCACAACCAGTTGTGTAGAGACGACAGTATTTGGGCCGGAAACTCAGGCGCAGATTGTTCCGATAACCGCGCCCAAACTGACTATCGCCAAATCTGTGGAATCAGGCACGTATTACCCGGGCGACAAAGTCAATTTCATCATCACGATAAAAAATACCGGGACAGATACGGCTTACAATGTCCGCTTGGCGGATACCATGCCGGCCGGATTCACCTATGATGACGGTTCGGAAGGTTCCTGGTTTTTCAGCGATCTGAAGATCGGCCAGGAAATGAACCATATATACACCATGACGATCGGAACGTCGGTTGTCCCTGGCACCTATACCAATACGGCCCAGGTCTCGGCGGATAAAGTCGCGGCGGTTACCGCGACCGCCAATTTGGACGTCATTGCCAAGCCCGGCGCGGTCTTGGGCGCGGAAACAAAAGGAACAGTTGAAGCCGCGGAAGAGGAAACTTTGCCGGCCGCCGGTATTTTCCTGATTGATTATCTGATCATGCTGTTCGGTTTGAGAGGTTTAGCATTTATCCTTAAAAAATAATTTTCCAGTTATATAAAAAAAGATGGCCCATGAAAACGGGGCTTTCTTTTTGTATTGAGAAGGTCGGATTCATAATCCGACCGGTAAATTCGGCGGGATTTAGAATCCCGCCTATTCCAAGTGGCGCGAAAGGATATATTTGAAGCAGGGGACTTGTCTTTGTCTTTGCGACATGCTAAACTATACCTATACCTATGGTGGGGGTGTGGATAAGGCTAGCTTATAACTAAAAATAATCTTTATGACCAGCCAAAAAGAGAGCGCGCTCATCAATTTCAAAAAAGCGGGCAGTTCCATCATTAAAATCATTAAGATGATCGAAGATGACCGCTACTGCATTGATGTGATGCAGCAGAACCTGGCCGTTTTGGGCCTTTTAAAATCCGCCCATCAGATGCTCATGGAAAATCACCTGCATACCTGCTTTAAGACGGCTATGGCCGCCAAGAACGAACCGAGGAAGCAGGAGATGATCGCCGAGATCTTAAAATTAACAAAGATCTATAACAAATAAATGGATAATTACAAAGGGAATAATGATCAGAAGAAGATTATTAGAATTAAGGGAATGCATTGTCCCGCCTGTGTTTTGCTGGTGGAAAGAAAACTTAAAGAAATAAACGGTATAAGAAAAGCGGATGTTTCTCTAAAAAAAGAGCAAGTCATTATCGAAGGCGATATTCCATTGGTAAGCCATTTGAATAAACTCTTTAAAAAAGATGGCTATACCTTTTTTGAAACGGAAACGGAAAAGCCGTCGGCCCAAGGCCGATCCGCCTTCGGCGGAGAAGAAAAATCCAAAACCAACATTTTGAAGATTGCCTTAATTTCTTTAGGGGTAATTCTTGTTTTTTTTATTTTAAACCGTTTGGGTTTTGGTTCTTTGGTTAATGTACAATCGCAGTCTTCGCTGCCCACTTTTTTCGCTTTCGGACTGCTCGCCGGCCTGACCTCCTGCGCCGCTTTGGTTGGCGGGATCATTCTGTCTCTCTCTAAACAGTGGCTGGATCTTTACGGCCAGACGGATTCCACCTTTAAAAAATTACAGCCGCATTTGATGTTCAATACCGGACGGCTGGTTTCTTACGCGGTTTTAGGCGGAATATTAGGCGCCATCGGCGGCCAGCTAAAAATATCTTTGACTTTCACTTCTATTTTGGTGATGGCAGTATCGGTGCTAATGTTTCTTTTGGGTTTGCAAATGCTGGGCGTGAAAAGTTTGCGGGCTTTTCAATTTTCCCTGCCCAAGAGTTTAACCAGCCGTTTAAGCGATGAAAGAAAATTCAAAGGCCGCTATCTGCCCTTGCTCGCCGGGGCCGTTACTTTTTTCCTGCCCTGCGGTTTTACGATCACCGCTCAAGGCCTGGCTCTGTTATCCGGCAGTTTTCTGCAAGGGGGGCTTATCATGCTTTTCTTCGCCCTAGGCACGACTATTCCTTTGCTTATGATCGGCCTGGCCGGGGTAAAGTTTTTCAGCCACAAAAAGTTCGCCGCCACTTTTTTGAAAGTGGCCGGGGTTTTAGTCCTTTTTTTCGCTTTATTTAACCTAAACAGCCAGTTCAATGTCTTGGGCTGGCCGTCTTTAAGCAATTTTACCTTTAAAACAAACAGCCAGGCGCAAGCGAACGATGATGGTTTTCCGCCGCTAATAAACGGCAAACAGGTGATAAAAATGGAGGCCTCGGTCAAGGGATATTCTCCCAGTTATTTTAAAGTGAAAGAAGGAATTCCGGTCCGTTGGGAAATCACGGATACCGGCACCAGCGGTTGTACAAACGCGGTGATTTCTAAGAGTCTTTTTATAGGCCAGATTAATCTAACCGTGGGGAAGACCAGTGTCAAAGAATTTAGCCCGCCTTCTCCCGGCAAATACAAGTTCAGCTGCTGGATGGGCATGGTGGTCGGGACTTTGGAAGTAGTGGCCAATAATTAAATATGATCCATAAGACGAGCATAAAATTAACCGGTATGAGCTGCGCTTCCTGTGCCGCCAATATTGAGCATGCTTTGCGGCAGTTGCCGGGGATAAAGCTTTTTAACATCAATTTTGCCTCGGAAAAAGCGCAAATAGAGTTTGATATGGATCGGATCTCATTGGATAAAATTAAGGCCGCCATCAAAAAACTGGGCTATGGTTTCGTTTCCGAGCAAGACGGCCAAGAACCTCACCAGGAAATCGGCGATATAAAAAAATTAAAAAGAAGCTTTATCTTATCGCTTATTTTCGGCTTGCCTCTGATTTATCTGGTGATGGGAGGAATGATTGGCTTGCCGGTTTTTTCCTTTTTGGATGAATATAGCCTTTATGCCGAATTTATTCTGGCGACCGTGGTCATCGGGGTAAATTTTAATCTTTGGCGCACGGGCCTGAAAGGATTGATCAGGTTATCGCCGAACATGGATTCCCTGATATTCATGGGGACGGCGGTCGCTTATTTTTACAGTCTGGTCGCCTCTTTAATCTTTTTGATAAAGGATTCAGCCGTTATGCCGACTCTCTATTATGAAAGCGCGGCTTTTATTTTAATCTTTATTTCTTTGGGAAAATATCTGGAAGGTTTGACCAAGGGCCGGACCGGAGCGGCCATAAAAAATCTGATCGGCCTGCAGCCTAAAGAAGCGGCCGTGATCAGGGATAATCAGGAAGTAAAAATTCCGATCAGCGAGGTTAAAGTCGGTGATGTTATTTTGGTCAGGCCGGGAGAGAAAATTCCGGTGGACGGCGTAGTGGTAGAGGGCAATTCCAGCGTGGATGAGAAAGCGATTACCGGCGAAAGTCTGCCCATAGAAAAAAGAACAGGCGACAAGGTGATCGGGGCCACGGTTAACCAAAACGGCGTTTTAAAATTACGGGCGGAGGCGGTGGGAGAAGCGACCATGCTGTCTCAAATCATCCGTTTAGTAGAGGAAGCGATGGGCTCCAAAGCGCCTATTCAACGTTTAGCCGATAAAGTCTCTTATTATTTTGTCCCGGCCGTGATCGGCCTTGGTATTTTAGCCTTTGTTCTCTGGCTGATCAGCGGCCAATCGTTGGTCTTCGCCCTGTCCGTTTTTGTCTCCGTCTTGATTATCGCTTGCCCCTGCGCTTTAGGCCTGGCTACGCCGACGGCGGTCATGATGGGCACGGGCTTGGCCGCTTCGCAAGGCATCTTGATTAAAAACGCCAAAGCCCTGGAAATCGCCCGCAAGATTGACACGATTGTTTTTGATAAAACCGGCACTTTAACGAAAGGAGAACCTATGGTTACTGATATTTTGGCAATAAATCCAAAATCCAAAGCACTAAATCCAAAACAAATTCAAAATCTAAATGATCAAAATCTGAAACACGAAATTCTGAAAATAGCGGCTTCAATAGAGAATAATTCCGAGCATCCGCTGGCCCAGGCGATTGTTAATAAAGCGAAAGATGAGAAGGTTGAATTATCTTTGATCAAAGATTTTAAAGCCGTTCCTGGCCAGGGAGTCTCAGGAGTTTTAAACGGTCATTTTATCGCTTTGGGAACAAGAAGATTGATGGCTGAAAATCAAATAAGCCCGGCCATGGTTGAAGAAAATCTGTCCGTTTTGGAATACCAAGGCCAGACGGTCATGATTCTGGCGTATGATAGAGAAATAATCGGTTTAATCGCGGTATCGGATACGCTTAAAGAATTTTCTGAAGAGGCGGTTGGTCAACTCAAGCAAATGGGCAAGAAGATTTTAATTATTACGGGAGACAATAAACGCGTCGGCCAGGCGATCGCCAAAAAGGTTGGCGTTGATCAAGTCTTGGCGGAAGTCTTGCCCCAGGATAAATCCGCGGAAATTAAAAAACTGCAAGCCGGAGGGAAAATCGTGGCGATGGTGGGTGACGGCATCAATGACGCGCCGGCCCTGGCTCAGGCCGATTTAGGCATCGCTTTGGGTTCGGGCACGGATGTGGCGATAGAAACAGGGGATATCATATTGATTAAGGACGATTTAAGGCAAGTGATAAAAGCCATGAATTTGAGCGCCTTTACTTTGAAGAAAATAAAACAGAATCTTTTTTGGGCTTTTATCTATAATGTTATCACTATTCCTATTGCGGCGGGTATCCTGTATCCTCTGACCGGCTGGCTTTTGAACCCGGCTTTCGCGGCCGCCGCCATGGCTTTTTCTTCGGTCAGCGTGGTTTCCAATTCTCTTTTGATGAAACGTTATAAGGCAAAGATATAAATTATAAAAAAGAAGGCCTCTAAAAACAGGGGCTTTCTTTTTTTGTATAGAGAAGGCGGGATTCTGAATCCCGCCTACTCCTGGGTTTGCGATTTTGACGGGATTCTGAATCCCGCCGCTTCTCCTGTAACAATAAAGTATGTCGGAGCAGGGGATTTGACAATTGCTTTTTAGGGTATTTATATGGTCGCGGGGTACTGGGAGTTTCCGCCTTCGCTCTTCGATGCGACTCAGGGCTACGGCGGACAAGGAACCCAGAATTTTCTATCGATGACTTATAGGCGGCGGCGTACAGGCATGCTACTTTTCTTAGCTTTGGTCGGGGTAGCCGGACTTGAACCGGCGACCTCATCGTCCCGAACGATGCGCGCTACCAACTGCGCTATACCCCGACCAAAAATAAGAATTTAAATAGCACCTTTAACCGCCGAAGCTATCAAGCGGAGGCGGTCGAAGCGTGCGCCGATGCCTTTGAGGCCATACCCCGACTCTGCCCGTCAGATTATAATTTTCAAAATTTCTAACGGGGATACCCCGTTTACTATAATTTTATAACTTATAAATCTTACCAATTTGCCTTGTTTTCGTCAAATATTATGCCCTTGACCTTGGACAAAAAACAGGCTAAAATAGACCTATAATCAAAAAAAGAAAACTAGTTATACTATGACTAATATTCCCATGCATATTGGTTTTATCATGGACGGCAACCGCCGGTGGGCGAAAGCAAAAGGTTTGCCGACTTTGAGCGGGCATAAAAAGGGTTATGATGTGATGATGAAAGTGGGGGAATGGTGTTTGGACAGAGGCGTTAAAATCTTGACCGCCTACGCTTTTTCCACGGAAAATTGGGACCGTTCAAAAAAAGAAGTCGCCTATCTCATGAGTTTGCTGAAAATGGCTTTAACCCGGGATATTAATAGGCTTCATAAAAAAAATATAAAAGTGCGGGTGATCGGCCGGATAGGGCATTTGCAGAAGGAATTGCAAAAAGCCATTGCCGGGGCGATGGAGCTCACGAAAAATAATACCCGCGGGATTTTGAATATTGCCATTAATTACGGCGGCCGGCCGGAAATTGTTGACGCCGTAAAAAAAATAGCGGCAAAAAAATTAAGTCAGGCGCAAATCACGGAAAAGCTGGTGGCGGAAAATTTATACACCGCCGGTTTGCCGGATCCGGATTTAATCATCAGAACTTCCGGAGAAATGAGGCTTTCCAATTTTTTGACCTGGCAGTCGGCATACAGCGAGCTTTTATTCATAAAAAAATGCTGGCCGGATTTCACGGAAAAAGATCTGGACGAGGCGATTGCGGAGTATTCCCGCCGGACGCGGCGGTTCGGGGCGTAAATATAAGACATATAAAGGTGGCTTTAAAAATGAAGCCTTTTTTATAAGTATATGACTTTACGAACCATTAATATTCCCGGCCATGCCTATTTTGTGACAAGTAAGGTTTATCAGAACCAGAATATTTTTGTTCACAAAAAGTTTTGCGAGATAATAATCACTAATCTAAAATTTTACAGGAAATCAAAAAATTTCAAATTATTGGGTTACGTAATTATGCCGAATCACCTCCATACCGTTATTTGGCCATTAGGTAAATATTCAATATCCGATATTTTGCGTGATTTCAAGAAACAAACCGCCAAAGAAATTATCACCGTTTTACGAGAAGGCGGGATTCAGAATCCCGCCGAAATCGCAAACCCAGGAGAAGTCGGGATTTGTAATCCCGCCGTGATGGCAGGTCGGATTCAGAATCCGACCTTCTCCGAGCTATTGAATGTTTTTACGGTTAATTCCAAAAAACAGACCTGTCGGCTCTGGCAATCCCGCAATTGGATAGAGAATATCTACTCTAAGAAATTTTTGGCTCAAAAACTCAATTATATCCATAATAACCCGGTTCGCGCAAAAATGGTAAAACAGCCAGAAAATTATCAGTACTCAAGCTTCCGTCATTATTTCCCTCTACAAATTAACTCCAAGAGAGATTGTCTGGTTTGACAAATTCGGGGAGATTTGCTAACATATGAAAAATATGTCAGTTTGGTCTTTTTCAATTCTTGGGAGGTGAAAATGGAAAGAGAAGAAGTGGAAAGACTTGTCCGTGACATCTGCATCAGTTTTTTCCGGGGAGAAGCGGTAGAGTACGGCCGCGGCTGCCGTTCAGAAAAAGAGACAGGCGATGAGAGCATTGGCCATCAAATAGCCTATTTTTTTCTCATTTCGCTGATGATTTTATTCTGTCTGCCATTTCCTTTAAATCTTGCCCTAAGTATGTTGTTCTGGTTCGTTACCACCCGTTTTTTTCTCATTTCCAGGTCTAATCCACCGGCCAGCACCTTTAATACCGCGGAAGAGCTGATCGTGACGGAATTCATGGCAAGTATGCCGGAACTGAGTTTTTCCGAGACCCAGATCATTAAAAGTCTTCGTCTCGCTTATTTTCAAGAAGACAAAGACCTGCTTTTAAGATCATTATGCGAATGCCGGTATTATCCCAATCTCTCTCGTTGGTCGTTCATCGAATGGCTCACGGCTAAGACGCCGGTAAGCTAGACCCGCGGTTCAAAAATCGTGGGTTTTCTTTTGTTTAAAAAGTGGTAAAATAAGAAGCATGGAAATTGAAATAAAAGCCAAGGTTAAGGATTTTAAGGCCATTCGTTCAGGGCTTAATATGATCAGGGCTAAAAGAATGGGCTTGAAACACCAGGTTGATACTTATTATCTGCCCTGGGCCAGGAAATTATCGGCCGGCGGCCGGAATTCATTCCGCACCCGGTATGATAGAATAAGCGGTAAGGCGCGCTTGGAATTCCATCATTTTTATGATCTTATTTCCGGCCGCGAGGATGAAGTTGAAGTTTCGGATATTAAAACTTTAAATAAGATCCTTTTAAACCTAAAATGCAAAAAACTGGTAACTGTGGAAAAAAAGAGGGAATCGTTCCATTATAAAGATATGGAGATCGCGCTGGATAGGGTCAAGGGCTTGGGAAATTTTATCGAAATAGAAATTAACGGTCGGCCGGGGAGGGTCAATGAAAAAAAATTAATGAGCGTATTGTCTAAGTTAGGCGTCAGCCATGAACAGGTAATTTCCGGGCCGAAATACTTTTCTATGCTTCTGGCAAAAAAAGGCAAAAAATATTTTTACTTTAAATAATTTATGCCTGATCTATTTGATCTAAAATTGGACCAGGAACTGGCGCGCGAAGCGCCTTTGGCCGACCGTTTGCGCCCCCGGGATTTTTCGGGTTTTGCCGGCCAGGAGAAAATTGTCGGGGAGGGCAAGGTTTTGCGCCAGGCGATTGAGAACGACGAATTATTTTCCCTGATTTTATGGGGCCCGCCGGGTTCTGGGAAAACGACTTTAGCCCGGATCATCGCTCACATGACCAAAAGTATATTTGTCCAGATATCCGCTGTCACCTCGGGGAAAAGCGAATTAATGGCCGTGGTTGCGGAGGCGCGGGAAAGGCGCAAATTAAAAAACCAGCGGACTGTTCTTTTTGTCGATGAGATCCACCGCTGGAACAAAGCCCAGCAGGATGCCTTGCTTCCTTATGTTGAGCAGGGGATAATCGTTTTTATCGGCGCCACCACGGAAAATCCTTCTTTTGAAGTGATCGCTCCGCTTTTGTCCCGCTCGCGCGTTTTTGTTTTGGAGGCTTTAGGCGAGGATGATTTGGGGAAAATAATAAAGAACGCTTTAAAAGATAAGAAAGTCGGTTTAGGCAAATATAAAGTTAAGCTGGAAAAAAAAGCCTTGGGCCTGCTTTTATCCGGGGCCAATGGCGACGCCCGTTCCGCTTTGAACGGCCTGGAATTGGCGGTCAAAGCGGCCAAGCCTGACAAGTCCGGTTTCCGCCACTTGAGATTTAATGACATCAAAGAAGCTTTGCAGCACAAAGCGGTTTATTTTGATAAAAAAGGCGAGGAGTACTATAATATTATTTCCGCATTTATTAAATCCTTGAGAGGGTCCGACCCGGATGCCGCCTTGTATTGGCTGGCCCGCATGGTGGAAGCCGGACAGGATCCTTTATATATCGCCCGGCGGATGGTTATTTTTGCCTCCGAAGATATTTCTCTTGCCGATCCGAATGCTTTGCCTTTGGCCGTGGCTTGCTTTAACGCTTGCGACCAGGTGGGCTTGCCGGAATGCCAGATCAATTTAGCCCACGTGGCGGTATATTTAGCGCTAGCGCCTAAGAATAATTCCACTTATACTGGTTTATTAGCGGCCAAAAAAGACGTTCAGGAGACATTGAACGAATCGGTGCCTCTTCACTTGCGCAACGCGGTCACGGATCTGATGAAAGACTTAGGCTATGGCAAAAATTATAAATATTCCCATGATTTTGATAAGGAAGCAGGCAGACAGGATTATCTGCCGTCTAAATTAGCCGGAAGGAAATACTTCAAGCCGAAAAAATAAAAACACGTATCAAGGAGGGGATCATGAGCAAGCTCTTTTTTCTAAGCCAAGTAGTGTCTCCGGCCGAAGGTCTGTTTCAAAATCTAGCGATGACAGACTTCCCGATAGAGACTAAGGAAAAAATACAGATCATTGACATCACGGATACGGTGGAGAAAGCCATGAGTTCCGCCGGTTTCGTCGGCGGTCTCGTCCTGGTTCAGATTCTTCATACCACCGCCCGGCTCTGGCATAATGAGAACGAACCTTTACTGCACGCCGATGTGGTCAAACTGCTTTCCGGAATGATTCCCGAAGGTTTCAAGTTCGGGCATGACAATTTTGAAATTCGGAAAGTCAATATGTGCGAGGGCGAATGCGCCAACGGCGATTCTCATTTCAAAGCGGCTCTTTTTTCCGCCTCATTGCTCCTGCAGGCTTGGCCGGAAAACGGTAAGGTGCGCTTTCATCTCGGCCGCTGGGGCCGGATATTGCTTGTTGAGCTGGACGGGCCAAGACCGGAAAGAACAGTTTCGGTCATGATGAGCGGCTACTTTAAGAAATAAGCCGAAAATTCCTTGTTCTCCAAAAGAACCCCTTGCCATTTGGTTGAGGGGTTATTTTATTACAAAAAAATGAGGTAGCATTCAGGGGGTTAGCCTGACGCTACCTCTTCAAAGGAAAAGGAGTCAGCTAGAGACTTGGGGCGGCTTCAGGCGACTTCGCGTCGGCCGTGTCGAGTAAGCTCTGGTTGTCTCCTTACGATAGGGGTGCGATCTGGCTAAATGTTAACACCCTTAGACTTTTTTGACAAATTCGATGGTAATCTTTGGTCAAATCTGCTAAGTTTATAGTATATGAAGGGCAAAGATTGGTTTTTAATAATTTCGCTAATATTAATTTTGGCTTACGGCCTGATATATTTTTTATTGCCTGAATTTCAAGGGAACATCAATTCTTTCAACAGTAACTTGGAAAATTTTAGCCGCAGCCATGGCTATTGGGGCGCTTTTATTATCTCTTTGGTCGGGGCGGCCAGTTTATTTATTGTCATTCCTTACGTCGGTTTTGTTTTTTTGCTGGCCACGGCCGGTCTGAATATCTGGTGGCTTTCGCTTTTGGCTGGTTTAGGCGCCGCTCTGGGTGAAATAATCTCATATTTAATCGGTTATGCCGGCGGACGCTTGACTGACAAACATCATAAGGAAAAATATGAAAAAATCCATTCCTGGATCAAAAGCCATCCCCGGCTAACGCCTTTGGTCATTTTTATTTTCGGACTGACGCCATTGCCTGACGATCTGATCTTTATTCCTTTGGGTTTGGTGCGCTATAATTTTATAAAGGCTTTTATCCCGGGATTTTTCGGCAAGGCGATCATGATCTGGTTTACTCTGTATTTTGGCATCGCAAGCCTGAAAGGCTTGGGCTTGGAAAACAGCGGATTTTACAGCGAAATCGCCACTATGGTCCTGACCATTCTGATTATTTACGGCGTCTTAAAAATCAATTGGGAAAAATTATTGGAAAATAAAAATGTCTGATTTTAAACCATCATTATTGCTCCATGTCTGCTGCGCCCCTTGCGCCGCTTATGTCATTGAAAAACTGCAAGATGAATTTGAAGTCACCGCTTTTTTTTATAATCCTAATATTCATCCTTTGGAAGAATATATAAAAAGAGTCGGGGAGATAAAAAGATATGGCGAAGACAACCACATTGATTTTATTGAGTATCGCTATGATCCGGAGGTTTGGTTCAAGGCGACTGAAGGTTTGGAAAACGAGCCGGAAGGAGGCCAGCGCTGCAGTGTCTGTTTTTGGCAGAGATTGGATATCGTGGCTAATTACGCGGACACGGAAAACTACGATTTTTTCGGCACGACATTGACTGTTTCAAAATATAAAAATTCGGGCGAGATCAATAAAATCGGCCGGAAATTATCGGAGGAATACGGCTTGCCTTATTTAGATAGGGATTTCAAGGAAGACGACGGTTTCCGGCAGGCCTGCGATAAGGCCAAGGAAAAGGGCTTTTACCGCCAGAATTACTGCGGATGCTTGTATTCAAAAGAGGAAAGGCAAAGGAAAAAAGCCGGCTAATTTTACTTTCCAGGATATCATGTTAGAATAGAATATATGACCAAGGAAAAATGGGAAGAAATCAAAGGGCAGATAAAGGATTCATTTAGCGTTACTGACGAAAGAAAAGAGCCGTTGGGCGAGGACCGGCCGGGAGAAATGGAGATTATTGAATTTAACGGTCCTTTGGGAAAAATGAAACTGGAGTTCATCACTCATCCGGTGGTTTTGGACAAGAAGGGCATGGGTTCGAAAAGGATCGGCGGTCATGTGGCCGTGGAATATATTTATTCCAAAGACGAATTCGTCCATACTTTTATCGCCTATAAATGGGATGATCCACGAAATGACTGGGTAGAAATGGAAGCCGGGGAAAAGGGGAGTTTTAGCATGTAATTCTTTGAAATCCAAAATCCAAAGCACAAAGCACAAAATAATATTTAAGGCTCAAAATCCAAAATTCAAAACCAATTGTACGCCTAGATTTTTGAATTTAATATTTTGAATTTTAAATTTGTTTTGGATTTTGTGTTTTGAGCTTTGAATTTAAAAACAATGACCAACAAAAATCTAAAATTCGGTCTCTTGGCTGGCGCCTTGGAGGTAATATATATTGTTTTAGTGGCTTTGTTTATGCAAGGGGCGGAAAACTGGTTTTCCGGTTCCGGGGTCCAGCCGGTTATTATGGTTTTAATGCTTTTTGTTTTAAGCGCCGCGGTTTCCGGACTTTTAGTCTTGGGTTATCCGGCCTATCTGGCTCTGCAGAAAAAATATAAGGAGGCGATCTGTACGCTTTTGGTCAGTTTGGCCGTAATTTTTATTTTATTTGTTATCGGCCTGATTTTTTACTTGGTCTTTAGATTATAATTTTTAAAAAAAAATATTATATAATTAAATAGTCTGATCATTAATCTAAAAATTATGAAAAAAACCCTTTTAATCGCTGCCGTTTTTGCCCTGCTTTTTCCTTTATGCTTGTGGGCGGAGGAAAATCTGATTGTCACGCAGGACAGTAATGAAAATACCAATGAAACCGTTAATCTTATATTAGAGGCTAATACCAACTTGAATGAAAATACTAATACGGTTGAGGTTAATGCCAGCGTAACGGCTGATCTTGAAGATGAAGACAGTGTGGGCATTCTGCCGGATTCCCCCTTATATTTTTTGAAAACCTGGTGGGAAAGCGTGCGGGAAACGTTTACCTTCAGCGCGGAGAAAAAGGCAATGCTGCAGCTTGAGTTTGCCAACCGGAGAATGCTGGAGCTTAAAAAACTCTGCGATGAAAAAGACAAATGCGAGCTGGCGGAAAAGCTGGCGCCGCGTTTTCAGGCCAGGATAGAAAAATCCATAGAAAAAATGGAGCAGGCGGAAAGCAAGGGCAAGGATGTGGAAGCGATTATCGAGAAATTAAAGGATAACCTGGAAAGACAGCAGGCGGTGCTTCAAGAGGTTTACGACAAAGTGCCGGAAAACGCAAAAAGCGCCATCTTGAATGCCATGGAGAAATCTTCCGAAGGCCTGAACAACGCCATTGAAAGAGTCCAAGGGTCAGAGGAAGCGAATCAGTACCAGAATACGGTCAGAAACCAGGTGGAAAACTACGGCCAGGAAGTCAAATTAAAAATCAAGGAAAAACTGAATTTCTTGAAAAACGACAACTCAAACAGTAATACCAATGCCAGTGTTGAGGTTAATCAAAACGCCAACCAGAATCAAAATCAGAATATGAACCAAAACCAGAACCAAAATATGAATCAGAACCAGAATCGCAACCAGAACCAGAATCAGGCCGGACTGGAGGATTAAATTAATTTCAATTAAAAATTATAAAAGGCCGGTTAATAAAAACCGGTCTTTTTAGATACTCGTATTAGATAATAAAATCAAAAATCACGCCTAATACCAGGGCGATTCCGGAAAAGACGAAAATGGCGATGTAGTTCCATTTTTCCTTGCTGGAAGAAAGAGTGGAGAAAATATAAGCCATAACAGACTTATCCTCTTCGCTGGCATTGAGGTTTTTTACTTTATTGATCAGGTCATGCTCATCCACGAGCTTATCCCGGCGGTGGGAAATCTGGTAGCGGTGGTAGAAATAGACGACAAAGCCGAGGGTGCCGATATACCAGAAGATTTTTACCCAGAAGGCGGAATAGTAATTTAAGATGATAATCGCCCGGTAGGTAATAGTGGCGATAATTCCGGCCCAGAAGTAAAACTCACGCATGATTTTCGGACTAGTTTTTGGCTGTTCCATAAATATTGATTAGTTTTTTCTTATCACTTATTATATACTTAATCACGTGATTAATCAATCCAAGAATATTAAGAGTTTAATAATCAACCAGGAAATCGCCGCGGTATTTCGTTTGAAAGCGGATAAGCTTAATATGACAGATAAGAACAAATACCGCGTGATTTCTTTAAGAAAAGCGGCTAGCGCTTTAGAAAACTTGGATCGAGGCGTTGATGAGATTTATAAACATACCTGGCTGCCCGGTTTGGAAAAAATTGAAGGCATCGGAAACCGCTTGGCCCACGCCATTGAAGCCGAACTTCGGAAGAGGGGAATCCGGAAATAAATCTATAATTATGACAGGTTATGTTCTCGAAAAAATATATTTAGAGCATAAACCCGGCCCGGGGCATCCGGAAAGTCCGGAACGTCTTCTGGTCGCCGAAGGAGTTATTAAAAACTTTAAAACGCTTAAAAAAATCAAAGCCCGGGCCGCTTCGCCTGATGAAATTTGCCTTATTCACGATAAAGCCTATTTTAACACGGTCAAAGCCACACAAGGCCATTCTTTTATTTCTTTAGATCCTGATACTCAGACATCGGCAAAGTCTTTTGAAGCGGCTGTCTTTGCCGCGGGCGGCGTTTTAAACTTGATTGATTTGGTATTCAATAAGGATGTTGAAAACGGCTTCGCTTTTGTCCGGCCGCCGGGCCATCACGCGGAAAAAGATAAAGCCATGGGATTTTGCCTATTCAATAATGTTGCGATTGGCGCGGCTTACGCTATTAAAAAATACAAATTAAGCCGTGTTTTGGTTCTTGATCTTGATTTGCATCATGGCAATGGCACGCAACAGGCTTTTTATCCGGCCGATCAGGTGATGTATATTTCCACTCATCAATATCCCTATTATCCTGGGACTGGCAGTTTTGAAGAAAGGGGAGAGGGCCAGGGTGAGGGGTATAATATTAACTTGCCATTAAGTCCGGGGAAAGATGATGATTTCTATAATAAATTATTGGAGAAAGTAATTATTCCCGTGGCCGGTCAATACCAGCCAGAATTTATTTTGGTCTCTATGGGTTTCGACACTTATTATCAGGATCCTTTGGGAGGAATGAAAGTGACGGCCAAGGGTTACGCCGGAATGGCCGGGCAGATTTTTAATCTTGCGGAAAGAGTTTGCGGAGGTAAGTTAATTTATGTTTTGGAAGGCGGTTATAATTTACAAGGGATAAAGGAAGGAACCAAGGCGGTTTTACAAGAATTGATTTTGCCAAGTCAAGAAAAAGACTCTTTTGTTGAAAGGTCAGTATTTATAGAATATCATAAAACGGTGAAAAAGTGTTATAAACGGTATTGGCGGTTATAAATATATTTTCTTTTAATAAAAACTTTTATGGATCAGTTACAGTTTGAAAAATATATCAACGAAGCAATTTTGTCTTTGCCGGAAAGATTTCGCCAAAGAATTGAGAATCTGGCTTTTGTTCTGGAGGACGAGCCAAGGGTCGCCACTTTGCAGGAACGAGGCATAAAATTTAACGGCTTGCTTTTGGGCCTTTATCAGGGAATTCCTTTGACCCGGCGAAGCCGGGGCTATAACGGAGTCTTACCCGATAAAATCACCCTATTTAAAAATCCGATTGAAACACTCGCCGGTCCGGAGGAAGAAAAAATTCGCAAATTGATTTACAAAGTCGTTTACCACGAAATCGGGCATTACTTCGGTTTTAACGAAGAGAAGATAAGGGAATGGGAGAAAAAGCGTGAAAAAAAGAATAAATGATTTTTTTGTTATATCTCATTTCTTGTTTGTTAAATTCTAAATTCGAAATCCGAAATTCGAAACAAAATCCAATATCTAAATCTCAAATTACAAACCGGTTTAAAACATTGGAAAATTAATGCTTTGAATTTGTTTAGAATTTAGGATTTAGTGCTTCGGATTTATCTTATATTTGGTGCTGAAATTTGTGATTTGTTTGTCTCTTGTTTCTTGGTAAATTGGTAATTATAAAATGGACTCATATTTGGCCCTATTTTGAGGGCTTTTTGCCTGGAAGTGCTTTTAATTGGTAAAGAGATAAAAAGCGCGCTTGAGGCCGGTTTTGGCGCATTCTTAGGGTTCTTGACTGAGTTATTAACTAAATTTGTCCTTATTTTTGTAGTTATTGGAGTTTTCCCTTAGCAGGTCATTTTTTGTTGTCAAAACGCCAAAAATGGGATAAAATAGGCTAATGAGAAAGATAGCTTTAATATTCATATTATTGTTATTACCGGGCTTTTTAGCCGGTTGTTATAAGGTAAATAAATCCACTGATTATTCAAATTTCGTCCGGCGGGACGAAGGTAAAGTTGCCGGTCAGGAAGTGATTGAAGAAACCGAAACATTGCGTATTTTTGGGGTTTATCCTTCTGAAATTTCCACGGAAGGCAAAGAACAGATCACTGTTTACGGCGCGGGTTTTGAAAGGGGAACGAGTGTCTTCTTGCAAAATCCGGAAATGAAGATTGAGGCCTTTGTCTTTAATCCCGGCTATTTGCAGGCTTGGATGCCGCCGTTTTCTCCCGGACATTATATTTTGGGAGTGATAAATCCGGATGGAAAGAAGGCGTGGTGGAGCGGGTTACTTACGTATGTTGAGGAGAATTAAGACAAGAAGACACGAGGACACGAAGACATAAGGAATATTATTTTAACTAAAAACTTCTTCGTGTCTAATGTCTTTATGTCAAATGTCTAACAATATGTCAAAAGTCATAAGAGTGGAAAGTTTAACCAAGAAATTCGGCGATTTGACCGCCGTCAATAATATTTCCTTTGAAGTTAGCAAGGGGGAAATTTTCGGCATCCTGGGACCGAATGGCGCCGGTAAGACCACTTGCTTGGAAATCATTGAAGGGATCCAAAAGCCTACCTCTGGCCGGACTTTTGTTTTGGACCTGGATACGCATGAACATTTGGATAAAGTAAAAGCAAAAATCGGGGTTCAGCTGCAGGCTTCCTCTTATTTTGATAATTTAAATCTGAAAGAAATCTTGGAGCTTTTCGGCTCATTTTACGGTTTAAAAGTGGACGCGGATAAATTACTGGATATTGTCAGTTTAAGCGAAAAAAAGAAGGCGTTGGTCCGCCAGCTTTCCGGCGGCCAAAAACAGCGTTTTTCCATTTGCGCCACCTTGGTCAATGATCCGGAAATCGTTTTTTTGGATGAGCCGACCACCGGCCTTGATCCTCAGGCCAAGCATAATATCTGGGATTTTATTCGCAAGATTAATGATCAGGGCAAGACAATTGTTCTGACCACGCATTATATGGAAGAGGCGCAAATTCTTTGCGATCGGGTGGCGATCATGGATTTGGGGCAAATCGCGGCCATGGACACGCCGGTAAACTTGATCCATAATCTGAAGGCTTCTTCCGTCATTAATTTCACCTCGGACTGCGAGGTCTGCTTGGAAAATTTAAAAGAAATACCCGGGGTGTTTGAGGTAGAGAGGGGTTCTAACCATTCTTATAATTTAAAGGTTTCCCGCGGCTCGGAGGTTTTGCCCCAAATAATCGCTCTTGCCCATAAAAATAAATTCAAGATCACGGACGAAGAAATCCTGCACGCCAATTTAGAGGATGTTTTTTTGGAATTAACGGGAAAAAAATTAAGGGAATAACATGAAGACCATCGGAAAATTATTGATTGCCAATTTAAAAATGACTTTTCGGGACAAGCAGGCCCTGTTTTGGACCCTTCTTTTTCCCACTACTTTTATCATTCTTTTCGGACTTTTTAATTTTAACGACATCGGCCATTCCCAAGTCGCCTTAATTGATGAAGCAAATTCGCCGGTCTCGGCACAGTTTGCCGAAGGCTTGAAAAATATCGAATATTTTCAGATAGAAAATCAATATACAAACGCAGAGGAAGCGAAAAAAGTGCTGGAACAAGGTGACCTGGATTTTATCATTGTAATTCCGGAAAATTTTAAGGCGCCGGACAGCGCGGTCAATGTAAAAGCAATGCCGTCCCAAGCTAACCTGGCGCCCACTGATATCCAGGTTTATTATAATGAAGCCAATGTTCAGACCAACCCCATTATATTAAGCACTTTGAACCAGTTTATTGACCAGGTGAATTTCCAGCTGGCCGGCGTGCAAAAAAGCTTTGTGATGAAAGCGGAAAGCCTGAAGGCCAAGGAGCTTAAATATTTGGATATGCTGACTCCCGGCATTATGGCCATGGCGGTCATGTCGGCCGCGATTATCGGCATCTCCTCGGAGATCGTGAAGTATAGAGAGCAAAAACTGCTTAAAAGACTGACGGCCACGCCTTTAAAAGTCCGTGACTTTTTAATCGCCCAGGTTTTTGCTTATTTGATTTTAGCGGTTATCCAGCTGAGTCTGATCGTGGGAGTGGCAAGATTTGCCTACCATGTTCATTTTTACGGCAATATATTTTTAATGTATGGTTTGGCCCTTTTAGGCAGCCTGATTTTTTTAAGCATTGGTTTTACCATCGCCGGGATCGCGAAAACCGTGAACGCGGCCGGGGCTATGGCTCAGGCGGTTTTCATGCCGATGATGTTTTTATCCGGCGTTTTTTATCCTTCCGAATTTTTGCCTTCGGCCGTTTACCAGGTGACTAAATATTTGCCCTTAACTCCTTTGATCGAAGCCTTAAGAGATGTGGCGAATAATAACGCCGGTTTGGGAGATATTAAGATGCAATTACTGATGCTTGGGGTTTGGATCGTGGTGACCTTTTTTATCGCCTGGAGGACGTTCCGGTTTGAAAAGATAACGCAGTAGCCGTTTAGATATTGAGACGTTGAGAAGTTTATAGTTTGTAATATTGTTATTTAAAAATTCTAAATCCTAATATCTAAATCCGAAACAAATCCGAAGCACCAAGTCCAAATTTTTCAAACCGGTTTCGAATTTTAAATTTCGACATTGGAATTTGTTTAGAATTTAGGATTTAGTGCTTAGAATTTATACAATTAAATCAACCAACATGGACAAAAAACTTTATCGTTCGAACAAAGATAAAATAATCGCCGGTGTCTGCGCCGGGTTAGGGGAGTATTTTGATCTGGACGTGACTTTGGTCCGGATTATTTTCGTGGTCATTGTCCTGGCCGGCGGGGCCGGGGTTTTAGCCTATATCATTTTATGGATATTAGTGCCGCAAAACCCGGGTGAGGGAAGAGTGATCAAAGCCGGCAGCAAAGAAGCCGTGGATCAGTTTGCCAGCGAAGTAAAAGGCAAGGCCGAGGAAATAAAGGAGGCTTTCAGCAAAGACGGGGAAAAAAATGAAGAATGTTGCACAGCTGAAGAAAAAGAGAAAATTGAACGTCGGGTCTGGCCGGCCATATTATTATTTGTGATTGGCGTTTTTTTCCTGGCGGGGAATTTCGCGCCCTGGTTTACCTGGGGCAAGCTTTGGCCGGTGTTGCTTATTTTGGCGGCTTTAGTTATGCTGTTTAGGCGTCGAAGTTAAATAACTAATAATCATAATTTTATGAACGAAGAACAAAAATCAGAAAATATCACCCCGGTTAAAGAAAATAAAAAAGACAAGCGCCGCCTAACCGGCCCTTTTATTTTGCTGGCCATCGGCATATTTTTTCTCCTGGAAAACTACATCACTTCTTTTGATATCGGCAAGCTCTGGCCGGTAATTCTCGTTGTGATCGCTATTGTTATGCTTTTTCGTCGAAAGAAAAATTAATCGTATTTTGGGACGTTTTTTTGGTAATATAGCTGACGCTTGTTGAAAATGTTGAAGTCGTTGAAATCGCCCGATTTCAACAAGCGAGTCCCGCGATGGGCGAGCGATTCAACAGTTTCAACAATTATTCAAAATAATATAAAAATAATCTATGCCAGAACAAAATAATTCAACAGAGCAATCAAAAGAGAAAAAAACTGCCGTCTTTCCCGCCGTGATTTTATTGATCTTAGGCGTCGCTTTTTTGGCGGCTAATTTTCTGCCTAGCTGGAACTGGGAATACTGGTGGCCGATCTTTGTTTTGGTGCCGGGCTTGGCTTTTTATATCTGGTTTTTCGTGGCGGGCGAGAAAAATAGGTTGTACGGGATATTGATTCCCGGCTCCATTTTGACCTTTATGGGTTTATTTTTCTTTATTATGAATTCTATCAGCTGGCGGTATATGGAATATTTATGGCCGACTTTCATTTTGATCCCCGGTATGGCTTTTTTTGTCACTTATTTCGGCTCGCAAAAGACGATGAAACCGCTGCTTATTCCGGCCACTATTTTGTCTGTTTTATCCCTGTTTTTTTACGCGAACATGGTCGGTTCCTGGAAACTTTGGCCGCTGATTTTAATTGCCGTGGCGGTATTCATGTTTTTTCGGCGAAAGTAGTTAAGATGTCAAGATATTGAGATATTAAGATGTTAAGAAATTAATATAAATATATGGAAGAACAAAAGACAGAAAGCAATCAAACGCCAATAGAATCCGCCAAACCCGCCCAGGGCGGATCGGGCGGAGAGCCGAAGAAAGAAGATACCAAACCAGAAGTTAAAGAAGTCCACTATCATCATCATTACGAAAAAAAGCGGAACTGGGATTTAGGCCGGTTTTTCTGGGCTTTAATTCTGCTTTTTGCCGGGGTCGCTTTTTTAGGGAATAATTTCGGCTGGTTTTCCGTGAACATGGATAATATCTGGCGTTTCTGGCCGGTCATCCTCATTATTATCGCTCTTTCCATGCTGACCCGACGGGGGATTATGGGCACGATTTTTGGGGGAATAGTCGTTGTATTGATCGTAGCCGGCATTGTTTTAAGTATCATATTCGGCGGCGGCAGCCAGTCAAAAGAAGTGACCACTCAGAACTTTAATGAAACTTTAACGGAAGACATAACATCCGGAAAAGTGGTAGTTAACGCGGGCGCCGGCGTTATAAATATCGGCGAGTTATCCTTGGATTTGGTTAGCGGTAAGCTCGTTTCTAATATCACTAGTTTGAAGGTAAGTTCATCTGTCAGCGATAACATTAAAACCGTTGATTTGAGCCTGGATGCGGGTAATAAATGGTTCAGCTGGTTTGCTCGCAACAGAAATGAATTAACGGTTGATTTGACCGATAAAATACCCTTGGAAGTGGTTTTGAATGTCGGCGCCATGGATTTGAATCTTGATTTTTCAAAAATAATGCTAGAAAAACTGGAGATTAAGTCCGGCGCCACTTCCGCTAACCTAAAATTCGGAAATTTAGTTGACCGTGCGGCTTTTAGCCTTGATACCGGCGCTTCCTCAAATAATATCTTATTGCCGTTGGGGGTCGGGGCAAGAATTAAAATAGATTCCGGCGTTTCAAGCCATGACCTGAAGGATTTCAAAAAAACGGATGACAACACTTACGAAACCGAAGGCTATGACCAGGCGGCCAAAAAAATTGACCTGGAAATTAAAATGGGAGCGTCCAGCTTGAACGTTAAATGGTACTAATTCACTCTTGTCATTCCGGGCTTGACCCGGAATCCCGCTTAATAACTTTACTTGTTTTATTATCGAGACCCCGAAACAAGTCTTCGACGTGAGCTCAGACGAACTTTCGGGGTGACAGTAGCTATTAAAAACGTGTTTTGGATTTAGAGAATAGAATTTAGAATTTCAACAATATTATGATTAAAATTGAAGATTTAACAAAAACTTTTGATCACGGCAGGATTCGGGCGGTTGATAACTTGAATTTAGAAGTGAAAGACGGCGAGGTTTTTGGCTTTCTGGGCCCCAATGGCGCCGGAAAAACAACGACCATTAGGATGCTGATGGATTTTATCAGCCCGACAGAAGGTAAGGCCTCAATTTTTGGGCTTGACTGCCAAAAAGACACTTTAGAAATAAAAAAAAGTGTCGGCTTTCTGGCTGGTGACGTCAAGCTGTATGGCAAATATTCCGGCGAATACCTGACCAGTTTTTTGGCTAATTTGAGCGGTGATTATGATGAAAAATGGATTAAAGAATTAACCGGTCGTCTGGAGATTAATCTTTCAAGAAAAGTAAGCGATTTGTCCAAAGGGAATAAGCAGAAGATGGGAGTTTTGCAGGCTTTGGCCCATAAACCAAAGCTTTTAATTTTGGACGAGCCGACGAGCGGCCTTGATCCTCTGATGCAGATCGAGTTTTATAAGATAATCAAGGAAATGAAAAAAGCGGGAACGACCATATTCATGTCTTCCCATGTTTTAAGCGAAGTGGAAAAAGTCTGCGACCGGGTAGGAATACTAAAAAACGGGAAATTAATCGCCCTGAAAAATATCGAAGAACTGCAAAATGAAAAAGCCCGGGTGGTAAGCGTATATTTTAAGGAAGGGTATGATATTAAAGATTTTAAGTTGCCGGGCGTTGAGATCCAGGATTCTGAGGTTGACCATATTCATCTGACGATCCGGGGAGAAGTCGACCCCCTAATAAAAATATTAGCCAAGTATAATTTAAGGGACGTTTCTTTCAGCGAGGCGCAATTGGAGGATGTTTTCTTAAAATATTACGGGGAGAAATAAAAATATGATGGCCTTATTCAAAAAAATTCTCAAAGACAATAAAAGGGGATTGATCGGCTACGGTCTTGGTCTGCTTATTTACAGTCTTCTCATGGCGATGATTTATCCAAGTTTCGCAAATTCCGGCTTTAATCTCGAAGAGTATGTTAAAAATTTTCCGGAAGCTTTTATGAAAGCTTTCGGCGTCACCAATCTGGAAAACTTCTCTTTCACTTCTTATATCGGCATGGAATACCTGAATCTGATGTGGATAATCATTGTTCTGTTTTATATAAGTTATTTCGCTTCTCGGATCATCGCGGCCGGGGTGGAGGACGGCACGATTGAATTGCTTTTGTCCCGGCCTATAAGCCGGATCAAGATCGCTTTAAGCTATGTGTCATTTTTCCTGATTGCCATTCTTATTTTGGAAGGAGTGACTCTTTTGGGTTTTTGGCTGCCTTCTTTATGGGAAAAATCAATTAACATTGATTGGCCGGCGATTTTAAATACGATGCTGATGCTGTTATTTTTCTCTTTGGCTATTTTTGGCTATTCTTTTTTGTTTTCCGCTCTTTCCTCAAGCAAAGGCAAGGTTGTTGCTTTGAGCGCCTGCCTGACCTTGGTTTTTTATGTTATGAATTTTGTTTATCTTTATTGGTCACAGATTGAATGGCTGAAGCATTTCACTTTATTTTACTATTATCGGGGTTCAGATTTGTTAGCCGGAAAAGCAATAATATTCACAGATGGCTTTGTGTATCTGGGTATTTTTTTCTTTTGCACTTTGGCCGGCCTCTGGTATTTTAACCGAAGAGATATCTGCGTAAAATAATATTATGCTAAAAGTAATTAATCTCACGAAAAAATTCAAAGATTTCACGGCAGTAGACGACATCAGTTTTGAAGCCAAAGACGGCGAGATTTTCGGGTTGCTAGGGCCTAATGGCGCGGGAAAAACCACCACCATTCGGGTCATTGCCACGGTTTTGCAGGCGACTTCCGGCACGGCTGAAGTGGGCGGTTTTGACATAAAAGATCAAGCCGAGCAGGTTCGGGCCAATTTAGGGTTGCTGACCACGGATATCGGTCTTTACGACCGTTTCACGGCCAGGGAGAATCTGCGATATTACGGCGAACTTTATGGCTTGTCTGGAGTAGTTTTGGAAAACCGCATCAGTGAATTGATTGAAATGCTGAACATGAGGAGTTTTGCTGATCGCCGGGCCGGCAAGTTTTCCACGGGCATGAAGCAGAAAGTGGCGATTGCCCGCTCGGTCATTCACGACCCGAAAGTGATTATTTTTGACGAGCCGACTTCGGGCTTGGATGTCTTGGCTTCTCGTACGGTGGTTGAGTTTATGAAAAAAGCGAAAGAGATGGGTAAGTTGGTTGTTCTTTCTACTCATGAAATGTTCAACGCGGAAAAACTCTGCGACCGGGTGGCGATCATGCATAAGGGTATGATATTAGCCGTAGATGCGATTGAGAATATTAAGAATAAAACCGGCGGCAAGGATTTAGAAGAGGCCTTCGTGAAATTAGTCGGCGAGGAAACCGATTATGAACCGGAAAGGAAATCAGACTTCGCCAAGGCTTCGTCTGATAAAAAAAACTTATTAAAGAAGTATTTCGGTAAGAGATTTTCATTGGGCCGGATAATTTTGGCGGTTATCATTATCGCCGCCTATTATTTGATAAGATATTTAATCAAATAATAAATGAAAATACTTTTTGTCTGGGATTTTCACGGCACTTTGGAAAGAGATAATGTGAAAGCCGTTCAGGAGCTGGTAAATAGCGTTTTGCAGCATTTTGACATTAAGCGCCGGATAGATCTTAAGAAAACCGTGGAATTGTACGGTTTAAGCTGGGTGGATTATTTCCGGTCGATGTACCCGGAGGGTAATTTGAAAAAGTGGCAAGCCATGAAAAAACAGGCGGAATACCTGCAGGTAAAAAATAAGGTCGTGGAAAAATATATCAGGCCGGCTAGTTACGCTCAATTTGTCCTTTCTAAAATAAAAAAGGCCGGTCATCGAAATATCATCCTGACCAATACCTCGCCAAAATTCATCAGGAGATTTGTCAGATTAGTGGGTTTAACGGCCTATATTGACGCTTATATCGGTCTTGACCTGCATTATATTATCCGGAAAAATCAGGATATTTCCCGGGTAAAATTTGAGGCCTCGAGCAAATACGTGCATAATAATAAGTTTGATAAAATAGTGAAAATCGGAGACAGGGAGAGTGACATTAAAGCCGGTAAATTATTAGGCGCCACGACTTATTACGTGAAGAATAAATTTAACAAAAATATAAAATTAAAAATCAAACCCGATTACATCATTACAGATCTTAAAGAGGTTTTAAAAGAATTATAATATTTAACTCCGTTATTATTAAACTATGGATGGTAGACTGATCAGTCTACCATCCGGTAATCAAATTAATATGCGGCAGATCCTAACCGTCTGGAAAAAGGAATTAAAAGACACGATCCGGGACCGCCGGACGCTCATGGTTTCTATTGTCATGCCGATCGTTTTTATGCCCCTGATGATGGTCGGCAGCATAAAAATGCAGGAAGCCCAGATTAAGTCGGCGGAAAATCAGGTATCGATAGTGGCGGTTGAGAACCAGGACAAAGCGCCGACTCTGATTAATTTTTTGCAAACACAAGATAAAGTGGAAATTGTGACCGGTGACGGCGATTTAAAAGAGAAATTAAACGCCGGAGAAATACAGGTAATTGTTACTCCGCCGGTTGATTTTGAGCAAAAAATAAGCGACGGTCAGACGGCCGAAATTGTTTTGATGGAAAAAAGCACAGAGACGAAATCAAGCACCGCTTTTAGTAAGGTAAGCGGCTTGCTCGGCATTTTCAACCAAACTTTAGCCGCTCAGAAACTCGCGGCGGCTAAATTGGATCCGGCGGTTTTACAGAGTATTATTGTAAAGCCTCAAGATCTGGCTTCGGAAAAAGAAAAAGGCGGTTTTTTCTTAGGATTGCTTTTGCCGATGTTCATTGTTCTCTTTACTTTTATTGGCGGGATGTATATCGCCATTGATATCTCGGCCGGAGAAAAAGAAAGAAAAACCCTGGAGGCCTTGCTTCTGACCCCTTTGTCCAGAATGAAAATTGTTACCGGTAAATTTATGGCTGTGGCCACCGCCTCCATAACTTCCGTGGTTTTATCCATCACTAGCATGTATGCCGCTTTTAAGATCTGGCCGCCGGATTTTGGTGAGAGCGTGGGTTCTTTTGAATTCAGTATCTCTCTTTCTACGGTTTTCCTGATGCTGGGTATCGGCATTATTTTATCTATTATGTTTGCCGGATTATTGCTGGCGGTGGCAATATTTGCCAAAAGCTACAAAGAAGCGCAGAACTATGTCATGCCGTTTTATATTGCCACAGTTTTACCAGTGGCTCTGTTAGGCTCTTACCCTGGATTTAAGCCAACCTCAGTTTTTTATTTTATACCCGTGGTCAATGCCGTTTTGCTTTTTAAGGAAAATTTAATGGGCATTTACAATTCTTTGCATATTATCGCGACTTTGGGCAGTTTATTGATTTTTGCCGTTTTATCCGTGATAATCGCCGCCAAAATATATTCCAAAGAAAGCATTTTGTTCCGGGACTAACGCGGGCGCTTAAGACCCGCGTTGTCATTTTGCCTTTATTTTGCCAAATATGCTAGAATCAAGGCAAATAAAGAGATTCTAGGTTATTGTCCGCAAATAATGAATAATAATATCGGCTATAATTAGCCAAAGAAAGGGGGTGTCAAAAATGGCAAATTTAGTGGTTGGTTCAAAAGTGAAAGAATATATAAAAACCAAAGGCTTACATACTTCAGGTGAATTGCTGGACGGTTTGGATAAAAAAATGGAAGAAGTCTTGACCAAGGCCTGCAAACGCTGTCAGGAAAATAAAAGAGGCACCGTGAGACCTCATGACCTGTAAAAATTAGACTATCTTTTTTGACGCACAGTAGCAAAGGGATTTGTCTTTCGTTAATAAGATAAGCGTCTTTGCTACCCCGGTCAGGAGAGATAGTTTTTTGTTTAATCAGATATTGACAATTAATTCCTGATTTGATAAGGTGGGAACACAAAATCTTACCCAAAGGAGGCTGTTATGGAGGTAACTCTGGCAAAGGGAGCGCGCGAGAAGCAAGTAAGGAAAGCACTGCGCGGCATGGGATATCTGGCCAAGGAGATCGGCCAAGTGAAAAAAATCAGGGACAGGCGAGTTATAGCTGTCCCAAAGCCGGTTGAAGCGGCGATTCCGCTCGTTTGCATTCTGCCTGGCGTGGCCAAGGTTTGTTGTGCCCCAGGAGAAAGGCGGGGGACCCATTGTCCTTTTCTTGATGATTGAGATTTCTCATTCATGAACCGAGAATTCGAAGGGGGTAATAATGATTTTTCCGACTTTACCCCCTTCTTTTTTTAAGCTATTATTTAACATATGATTGGCAAAAAAACGAAAGTTATAATAATTGGTAACCGCAAAATCGGCGGGTTAAATCCTGTTTTAGTCCAGTCCATGTGTAATACCGACACGCATGACGTTTCCGCTACTGTTAAGCAGATTAAAGCTTTGGAGAAAGAGGGGTGCGAGATTGTCCGGGTGGCGGTATTGGATATGGCGGCGGCCAAAGTTTTAGGCCGAATAAAAAAGCGGATAAATATCCCTTTGGTGGCGGATATTCATTTTGATTACCGGTTGGCCTTGGAAGCAATTAAGCAAGGGGTAGACAAAATTAGAATTAATCCTGGTAATATTGGCGGCAAGGCGAGACTCGCCGCCGTCGTTTTAGCGGCTAGAAAGAAAGGGATTCCTATTCGCGTCGGCGTGAACAGCGGTTCATTGGAACAAGAAATTCTTAAAAGGGACAACGGACATGTTACCGCCAAAGGCTTAGCGGATTCGGCTTTAAGAAATACCAGGCTTTTGGAAAAAATGAATTTTAAAGATATTGCAATTTCTATTAAATCAACCGATGTGCCCCAAACTATTGAAGCGTACATGCTTTTATCACAAAAAGTTGATTACCCTTTGCATATTGGTATTACTGAAGCCGGGCCGGTTTTCACCGGGACGATTAAATCTGCCGTGGGCTTAGGGTCTTTATTGGCTAGCGGAATAGGGGATACAATCAGGGTTTCTCTGACCGCTGACCCAGTGGAAGAAGTCAGAGTTGCCTGGGAGATTTTAAAAGCCTTAAACTTGAGAAAAAGAGGACGGGAGATTATTTCTTGCCCGACCTGCGGTCGGACCCAGATTAATTTAATTTCCTTGGCGAAAAAAGTTGAAAAGGCGACTAAAGACATAAAAAAACCGATTAAAATCGCGGTCATGGGCTGCGCGGTCAACGGTCCGGGTGAGGCGAGGGAAGCGGATATCGGCGTGGCCGGTGGAAAAGGAATAGGGATTATTTTTAGAAAAGGGAAAATCATTAAAACGGTAAAAGAAAAAGAGATACTTGCCAGTTTATTAAATGAAATAAAAAAGTTATAACATGCCCGAGTTACCGGAAGTTGAAACAATAAAAAATGATCTAAATAAAAACCTCCGCGGCAAAAAAATAACTTCCGTGGAAATTTTAGAGCCGAAGACGGTCGGTTTTTTAGGCAAGACATTTAAAAATAAAGTGGAAGGAAAAAC
>JBDRMK010000007.1:0-62735 GCA_043812155.1 Patescibacteria group bacterium
TGTCCAGCAGAAAGTTAATGAATTCCTGCAATTCTACAACCATGAAAGGCCGCATTTATCCTTAAATTTATTAACTCCTACCGAATATTTGTCGCATTTGCGATGAAAGAATGCGAAGGCTTGACGTTCGCTTTTTGTTCGTATATAATATAGATAGTTTGTGGATAAGTGAGCAGGGTTAGTTTTTGCTTGTTTTGTGGCTTTTTTACGGGGATGCTATTTAAATTCCAAATCCGAAATCCGAAATTCTAAACAAATCTTAAATCCCAAACCCCAAATCCGAAACCCCGTTAGAAATGTGATTTCTAAACGGGGAAACCGGTTTGAAACATTGGAAAATTAGAATTTCGTGCTTGTTTATGATTTAGTGCTTAGAATTTATAATTTAGAATTTTAAGACAAACTTATGGAAAAATTAACCAAAAAACAAAGAGAAATCCTTAATTTTATCCTCAGCTATCAGCAGGATCATGAATACTCGCCTTCATATGAAGAAATCGGGGAAAATTTCGGTCTGACTTCCAAAGCGACGGTGCATGCTCATATTCAGGCTTTAAAAAATAAGGGTTATTTAAAAAGCGAAGCGGGCGCGCCGCGTTCGCTAGAAATAACTTCGCAGGTTTTAAAAACAGACAAAGCTATTCAGCTGCCTTTACTGGGCTTGATCGCGGCCGGGAAGCCTATCGAGGCGATCGAAAACAAAGAGATGATCACTGTGCCGCAAGCCGTGGTGCGCGATCCTAACTCCTATGTTTTAAGAGTGAAAGGCGAATCCATGATCGAGGACGGGATTTTAGACGGCGATTACGTGGTGGTGGAGCGGAATTATTATCCTAAGAACGGCGACGTGGTGGTGGCGCTTTTGGACAATGAATTTGCCACTTTGAAAAAATATTTCCGCGAGAAGACAAAAATCCGCCTGCAGCCGGCCAACAAATTGATGAAACCGATTTTCGCCAAAAATCCGGCGATCCAAGGGGTGGTGCGGGGGATATTCAGGGTGTTTTCGCCGGTGTAAAAATTCATGAAAAAATATAACCTTAAAAATCAAATACACTTTGTTACTATAGATACCGTCAAACAGACACGTCTATTTAATAATGACAGTCTTTGCCGGATTATTGTGGATAATTTGAAATTTTACCGCCGAAAATTCGATTTTAAGCTTTTGGGTTTTGTTATTATGCCAAATCACATTCATCTTTTAATCCTGTTAAGTGAAAAACATAATGATATTTCTAAAATAATGCAATTTTTTAAAGGATATTCGGCTAGGAAAATAATTGATTTTTTAAAGGAAAAAGATTCTAAAAAACTTTCTCTTTTTCGGGTACAGCCCGAGCCTCTGCTCGGGCTAAGTAAGGGTCGGAGCAGAGGCTCCGACCTACCCATAAGGAAGGTAAAATTATTAAAGAAAGAAAGAAAAATTCCGGAATTTCAGGTTTGGCAGCCGGATTTTTATGATTTTAATATATATTCTGAAGAAAAGCTAGAGCAAAAATTGGGTTATATCCATTTTAACCCTGTTAAAGCCGGTCTTTGCCAGACCCCCGAGACTTATAAGTGGTCGTCATGTCGTTATTATGAATTTAAAGATGATTCTTTAATAAAAATAGATTTTATATAAAACATGTATCAAACCATTAAAGAACCCGTCAAAGTCTTAGTTTCTTTTTTCGGGAAGCAGGTGCGGCCCCTGGCTTTTTTTTGGAAAGGCCGGCGCTATGAGATCGATAAGATAAATCTGGTCCATTCGCTGAAGAAAGGCCGGGACACGCTTTATTATTTTTCCGTTTCCGACAAAGCTAATTTTTACCGCCTGGTCTTTGACACCGGGTCTTTGGCCTGGTCTTTAGAGGAAATTTACGCCGAAGGATAGGTATTATTTTTGAGGTAAAAAAAATGCTCCGGCGGTCTTTAAATAAGAGATGACCATTCCGGAGCTGATTCCCTCGATTCCCCAGAGAGCGAGAAAAATTTAGAGGGGTTAGAGGGAGGGTGTCAAGAAGAGCGATATGAATTTCAAGTCAGGGAGCATAGGAACCGATATGGTGCACGGCATATCGCCAGCGAAACTGGCCTCAAGATTCCTCACGCTAAAGAGGGTTGGTTTTTGCCAAAGCGCAGAAGGCCCCGAAGGATTCCGTATCGGCGCCCCGCGCTACTGGCTTTTGGAATGCCTCTTAGGCGCTAGTTTGCCCCCTGACTCTTTAAATATTGTTTGTTTATTATACACGAAATAATAATTCTGTCAACCCAGCCTCTCGCGAAGGGCTGGTTCAATGGATAAAAAAAGGGGCGGGGAGAACTCATCCGCTCCCCATCCTCTCATATTCCTATGCCACCGCCGCCCAAAAAGGGCCCCCGGGAACAAGATAGGAAAGAGAAGACGAGGTTTTGGCTCCCCGCCCTTCAAAATATTTACGAGAAGCGGATCCTTTTAGAGACCCCACCTTATGCCCCGGAACCTAGCCCCAGGAGAGCTGATCCGCTTCTCACAATGATCGATATATAAAGAGTTTTTCGCTGTTTGTTATTATTACTCAGTGTTTATAAGATGTCAAATATCATCCTGCATATTGATATGAATTCATACTTTGCTTCCTGCGAGCAGCAGGCCAATCCTTTTTTAAGAGGAAAGGCCGTCGGCGTGTGTTCATATTTATCCAAAAACGGCTGTATTATCGCTTCTTCCATGGAAGCGAAAAAATTTGGCATTAAAACTGGTTGCCGGGTGATGGAGGCCAAAATATTGTGTCCGGAAATTATATTGCTTGAAAACGAGCCGGCCAAGTACCGCTCCATCACCGAGAAAATTTTTTCCATCTTGTCGGAATATACAGATACACTGGAGCCTTACAGCATTGATGAGGCTTTTTGGATCTGACCGGCTGGGCAAAGGATCTAGCGGAGGCGGAAAAGAAAGGGAAGGAAATCCAGCAGCGCATTAAAAGGGAAGCGGGGGAATGGCTGAAATCTTCCGTCGGCATTTCTCATACCCGGTGGCTGGCCAAGTTCGCTTCGGATATCGCCCCCAAAGACGGCGTTTTAGTGATCAAAAAAAACGAGATTGATGGATTTTTAAAAAGGCCTTTGACCGAGGCCTGGGGAATCAATGTCCGGCTGGAAGCGAGGCTAAACGCCTTGGGAATTTTTAGTCTGCTGGATCTGAAAAATTATCCAGTGGCCAACTTGATGCAGGCTTTGGGAAAAATAGGCTATTATCTTTGGGCTGACGTAAACGGCTTGGAAGGGGAAAAGGTGAAAAGGGGCGAAGAGATTCGGCCGAAATCAGTAGGCCACACTTATTGCCTGTATAAAAAATCCCGTGATATAAATTATCTTTCTTCTATATTGTTAAAACTCTGCGAAAAAACCGGCCGGAGATTAAGATTGATGCGTTTGGAAGCCTACCAGTTTAGTTTCGGTTTGGCATATGAGGCCGGCGGGGGCTTTGGCGGACAGAAGAAAATAAAAGCCGGCCTTTTCACCACGGCCAGTATTTTTACCGCCGCTTTTAATATGATGAAAAAAGAGAAACTAAACGGTAAAGTTTCTTTTTTAGCCGTGTCGGTTTCCGACTTAAGGCCGATTTCCCGTCAGATGTCATTGTTGGCGGATAACTTGAAAGAAAAGGAGATCAACCTGGCCATGGACGAGATCAACGATAAGTACGGCGAATACCTGGTTTTTTGGGGCCGGATGTGGGGAACAGATGATTATGCTAGAGATAGAATAGGATTTAGGAAGACGGTGGGCGTTAATTTTGGTCGTGGCATGTGATATTTTTAAATTCCAATCACCAAATTCCAAGTTCCAAACAAATTCCAATTACCAAAATTTAAAATTCCAAAACGCTACTCAGTTTTTGGTTATTTGGATATTGAATATTGGAATTTATTTGAAATTTGGTGCTTGTGTTTTTGGGATTTAGTATGATTTTTAATGGGTTGATATTTTCAACCTAAAATTAATTCAGGTCGCCGCTCAACGTCCTTGACAAAACCCCGGTATCTGCTAAGATAGACTAAATTAACAATTTAATAAATCATGGTTTAATGAGGCGTGGAACGGCGGCCTGTACCTTGGACGCTTGGGCCGTCGGGAGCAAATAGCGTAACCGGCATTATCTTTTTTTGCCGTGTTACAAAACGCCTCTATTATCAGGTGTTTTTTTGTGCCCTTTAACTTCAAAAAAGAAAGGAAAGGAGTCTTAATGAGGCGGAGCGGGTATCCCTGAATGAGGACGCCTTGTCTTCTTACACCGGTAAGGAGCGGGGGATACGCCCATAGTGTCGCTATGGGTTACCGTTAGCAAGTGGCGTAACCGGCATTAAGTCGACTTGTTACGTATTGCGCCTCATTGACTGATTTCTGTTTCCCTTCCGCGTGCAAAAGTTTTGGAAGGGGGGAAATCCAGTCAAAAGGAGGTGATAGGATATGCATATGATGATTCTGTTAATCATCGATCTCCTTTGGTGGCTGCGCTAAGCGCCGCCCCATCAATTGTTACTGTCCTGTAGAAGGACAGATAATCCTTTCTTCAACTAAGTAGCTTTTAGCTACACGAGTCCGTCTGCTTGATCCCCCCTTTCCTAGAATGGGCAGACGGACTCTTTTTTATTTCCCTAAAAATTTTTTTAGAATGATTGACAAAAAAGAGGGAAGTGATAAAATTAAATTAGAAATGAGCCGTCGCAAGATATAGCGCCGTCGCAAAAACGAAGATTTAAAAAAGTGTTTAACCTTAAAAATTAATTCTAAAGAATTTATAGGCGAAAATACGAAAGCGCCGTCGCTTCCAAGCGCCGTCGGCAAAAGTTGTGGATAAGTGGATAAACACCCCGTCTATGAAAAAATATTGGCAAAATTTAATTCTATTTATTAGAGCGATAATTTACCGCGTAATTTATTTAACTAAAAAATTTCCCCTTAACGATTAAGGGGAAATTTTATAATTAAAGCAATATTGGTGGCTTATATAAGGAAATCATATGGACGTGAACAAAGTGACCCTCTTGGGCAACTTAGTCAAAGATCCTGGCAGCAAAAAACTGCCGACCGGCCAATCGCTGTCTTTCTTCCGCTTGGCCACCAATTATTCATGGAAGGACATTAAAACCCATGAAAAAAAGGAATCCGTTGATTACCACCAGGTAACCGCCTGGGGAAGGCTCGCGGAAATCATCAGCCAGTACCTGAAAAAAGGCTCCCGGATTTATCTGGAAGGGCGGCTGCAGCAGAAGAATTGGAAGGACAAGGAAGGCAAATTCCAGTCCCGGACCAACATTATCGCGGACAACCTGGTCATGCTGGGCAAAAGGAGCGCGGAAAAGGAAAAAGAGCCGAACGGCTTGGCCAAAGAGGACGTTGATTTGGAAGAAGTGGAAGTGGAGGCGTAGGTTATCGCTTGTCGCTTATGGCAAATCGCTTATCGCTTCAATAGACGGACTTTGAAAACAAATTAAGCGAGTCAAATAAGGTCTGATGGTGAGTTTGCTTAAACCCATCGGACCTCGGCTTCTGCACACTATTGGGGAATAGATACCTTTCGCTCTTAACAACTTAAAAATTAAATTTAAGCCACCAAAATTTGTCTATAAAAGGTATTATATTTTTCGAGTGTGCGGAGGCAGGGTTGTTTGACATGAAGACAATCGACAGTAGACACGAAGACACGAAGACACGAGGACAGGAAGACAGTTGACAGTAGACATTGAGATAAAAAATCCCAAAATTATGATTAAACATTTTACCGATTTAAAAGTTTGGCAAGAGGGTCACCGTTTAGTTCTTGATCTATACAGGTTAACAAAAAAGTTTCCCAGGGATGAGCAGTTCGGTATAGTATCGCAATTAAGAAGAGCCGCTGTATCGGTAACCTCCAATATCGCCGAAGGTTATAGACGTTATTTTTTCAAAGAAAAAATACGATTCTATTACATGACAAGAGGTTCATTATCAGAGATTCAAAACCTTTTAATTATTGTGAGAGATTTACAATATATAGATAATAAAGAATTTCAAGATTTTTACCGGCATAGTGAAAAAGTCTTAGCCATAATAAATGGTTTGATCAATAAAACACCGAATTTTGAAAATTAAAATTTGCTGTCCATTGTCTACTGTCGAATGTCTAATGTCTAAACACAAAGGAGCTGATGCCTATGAATCAAAGCAGGCCACGTGAGTCGCGGCACAATTTTCGCCGGGCTTGGGCAATAGAGATCTGTCTATTTGCCGAAGCCAAAATCGTTCGTTTAGAATGTTCTTTGTCAAGAAAAGAGGGCAAGAAAATGAAAAACAAGAATGTTTTGTTTATTGCGGGTTTGATGATTCTTATGGTGTCTGGTATGGGATGCCAAAAAAGCAGTTCTGAGCGCTTGATTGCTCCTGCGTCGATCACAGAAGAGGTGATGAGTATTGTCCTCTATTCGGGTAGCGAGTCCGAAGAGGAAGTTTTGGCCGATATCGCTATCACCGAGAAAGCCACAGGTTACCTTTTTAGCGTCGAGCAGAAAGAACAGATGCTCAAGGATTTCCGTAGCTTCCAGGAGAGCACGCTGTCGAAAAGTTCGGCGCAGACTCAGGCGATTGTCACTGCCTATACCTGCCACTATGTTTACTCAGGCGACAAGGATCTTTACCTGGAGTACAAATGGTGGGACGGTTATCGGCACGCCTATTCTTTTCAAACGCCTAACTGGACACTCTATTGGTTGATTAAGGTTTGTTACGGCGGCCAGCTGACCAGCTGGACATGGATGGAGGGAGGATACCAGCGTGTTACCGCTATCGTCGGCTCGTGCGTTTATGTACCGCTGGGCGCCTCGTTTGTGCAGAGCTATCTCTGGGTGGTCTGGAACTAAGAACGAAGGTGATAAAAAGTGGGTAGCTTTCGATTGTTTATTCTTTCGGAAGCTACCCCTCTATTTATTAATTAATTATTTAGTAATATAATAAATATGCAAGAAAAAATTATGAAAAATCGCTTATTATTTTGGAGTTTAATTGCTTTTCTTTTCTCATATCTATTTATTGGGGTAATCCTTTTATTTATTTTTCCCGATAAGCAAGCCAATAATTATCTGAAAGAACTTTTAGCTAATTTTCCCCAGTCCACTCTATCTTTAGTAGGACATTTTTTAGCTCGGTTTTTTGAAATTTTACTTTGGCCGATTTATTTATTAACTTGATGCGTTGTTATGCATGAAAGGAAGTGATAGGGATGGAGCAAAGCAGGCTACGTTAGCCGTGGCAGTGAAGTAAGCGGCTTGGGCAATAGAGATCTGTCTATTTGCCGAAGCCTATCGTTCATTCGGGTCGTTCTTTGAGAACGAAAGGCAAGGTAACAGAAATGTTACGGAACAAGGGTCTGTTAGTGATGCTGGCGATTTTGGCCATTATGGTCATTTCGCCTTCCTGCGAAATGCTTGACCGGGAAGCGGAAAATCCGGTGGGGCCTGGAAGCGTGACGGAAAACCCTTCACAGAAGGATAACCAAGACGGGCTACAAAAGGCGATGGTGTACAAGGATCCCATGAAGTGGCCGACGTCAATCAGCGACTTCCAGTGGCCGTTCGGGGCCTATGATTACGTGCGCGGTATTTGCGGCGTTCCCTGGCGACTTTGCTGCGGGTATGGTTGCTACCTTCATAAAAACACCTACTATCCCGGGGCTGGTAAATACGCAGTAGATTTTGTTCGCACGACTAGCTCCTGGACTGCGAACAGTTGGGTTCTTTCTCCGGCGAGAGGCGTAGTGGTTTTTTCGGGCTGGATGACTGGATATGGCAACTGCGTAGTGATTGATCACGACTACGGCCATACCGGCAGAGGATACAAGTCCATTGTCGCTCATCTGAAAGAAGATCCGCGTCGGTATGTGAACGTCGGCAATGACCTTAAAGCGGGCACGTTCCTTGGTTACTGCTGGAACAGCGGTGGTAACTATGATTACCACATTCACTTCAGTATCTGGCAGAACAATGTTTCCGTGCCGTTGGCGGGTATTTCCGGCGACTATTCTATCTACCAGGGCGGGATTTATTACTCCGGTAATATTGCCGTCAGGCCGCCAGCCAACAGTCCGTGGTAACCATGTTCGTTCGAAAGGGGGAAGATAAGCAAGATTTCTTCCCCCACAATTTTATCTTTTTTATTTTTAGAGTATAATATAATAATAAAATGCCCAAAATTTCCAAGCAAAATTTTGCCATTATATCTCTTTTTGCCTTCCTAATAATATTATTGGGAGTTTTGGCTTATTTTATGGGTTTTATTTTCAGCGGCAAAATGCGAACAGTTAAACTTTTTGATTTAATTAAAAACGAGAAAATCATCTATAAACAGGAAACAGATAAAGAGGATCTATTATATCAAATGGACAATAAAAATAAGGCTCTTTTGACAGAAATTCCGGCGGGGGTGGATCAGCTAAAAATGTCTCCAGATGGGAAATATATACTATTTTATATCGGCGGTATGTCTGAAAGCCATTATTATCTTTTTAATATTGCCACTAAAAGTTTAAAGGAAATAAATTTAGCGGAAAAAGGACAAATATTATCCATTATCTGGAATAATGACGGCCAAAGTATTTATTACTTGGCGGGCGAATATGATAAATGTTGTATTTCGAAGCTTTATCTATATAGTTATAATTTTGCCAGCGATACCCGGCAATTAGTGAATGATTTGAAAAATATAATTTCTAATCAGCAAATTACTACCTCCAGTCTAGGAAAAGTTTTAAATGATGATATATATATTTATTCCGTTATTTCTGAAGGCAAAAACTTGATTATAGATAAATATAATCTAGAAGAAAAAAGCGGCCAAAAAGTGGCGGATTTTTCCGCTTATGAGAATCCCAGCTTCAACATATCCAATCAAGTATATTGGCTTGATAATTACAATGTTATTACCAGTTTCTTTAATAATTCGTCCCGCTGGGTGTGTGTGGTATATAATCTTCAGACAAACAAGACCAAGGAAATCACGAATTGCAGCACTTACACCGCTTTTGAAAGTCTGGCGAAAAATTTTTCCCTGGCAGGTGACAATAAGAATATGGTTTATTTTGACCACCCGAACCTGGTAAATGACAAAGAGACCAATTTAAACTTCTATGATTTTGAGAATAACGAGCTGAAAGTCCTGGATCAATTCACCTATCAGGTTTCTGTTCCCGTTGTTACCTGGCTGCCGGATAATTCCGGCGTTTTATACAGCTACGACCAACAGACTTTTGTTTATGATTTTAACAAGAATAAAATAAAAAAAGTTTTATTGCCGGAAGGTGTGGAACTGTTAAATATATATAGTTTTTAGGCATATTTAAATAATGGGAAAATGCCCTATCGCATCCAGGTGGAAAGGAGATTTTTTAATTTACTTTTCTTATGGTATGATATTAATGATAATTATTTCGCTAATCTATGCGCCAAACATTCAAGGAAGTGAATAAAGAATCGTCATATATTCTGGCTAAAGCCGGCCGGCCGCTTTTTGGCGAGGTGGAGGTGGCCGGAGCCAAGAACATGGTGACTAAGATCATGACCGCCTGCTTACTCGCCAAAAAAGGGAAGCTTATTATCCGTAATGTGCCGCAAATAGGCGAGGTTTTCCTGACTTTGCAGCTTTTTGACCAGTTGGGGGTGAAATATAAGATGAATTCCGACAAGACTTTGGAAATTGAACCGTCAGGTTTTAAATCTTCGGAAGTGAAATTCAAAGGCGAGGAAGGCAACCGCATCTCGCTTCTGCTGGCGGCGCCGGTCATCGCCCAGTTCGGGGAAGCGGTCATTGCCCGGCCCAAAGGCTGCAAGATAGGGGAGCGGAAGATTGATTTTCATGTTGAGGGCTTGAAAGCTTTCGGCGCCGAGATCAAGGAAACCGAGGACGCTTTATTTCTGAAATTAAAAAGCGGCCGGCTGAAAGGCGCCCATGTCCGTCTGCCTTTCCCAAGCGTGGGAGCCACGGAAAATCTTATCATCACTGCCTCTTGCGCGGAAGGGGAATCTATTATTGATAACTGCGCCATAGAGCCGGAGATCATCAAAATGGTGGAATTCCTGCAGAAGGGGGGCGTGGAAATTTTGATCAGAGGGGATCGCTCCATTTATATCCGCGGCACGGATGATTTAAAGCTTTCTGATGTGACGATCATTCCTGACCGGATAGAAATCGTTTCCCTGGCCTGCGCTGCATTGGCCACCAAGGGCGATATATTTATTAAAGGCGCGCGGCAGGATTTGGTCCTGACTTTTTTGGGCGTGCTGCAGCGTTTAGGGGCGGGGATTGAGATCCGGGAAAACGGCATCCGTTTTTATTATCAGGACAATATGAAGCCGATGGCCGTGACCACGGAAGTCTATCCCGGCCTGCCCACGGATTTCCAGCAGCCATTGGCCATTTTGCTTTCGCAGATCAAAGGCACTTCCCATTTGCATGAAACTATTTTTGAAAATCGCTTTGAATATCTGAACCGGCTGAACGGCGTGATTAAAACCGGGAAGAAATTTGTCTTGGCACAAGATTGTCCGACTGATGATCCTTGCCGTTTTAAAGGCAAAGGCTTTAGCCATTACGCGGAAATCACCGGCCCGGTTAGCTATGGCCAAGGCCAGGTGAGCATTTGTGATCTAAGAGCGGGCTTCGCCTTATTAACTGCTGGTCTTCTGTCTGATGGCTTGAAAATCGTGAATCTGCCTCTGCTTTTCCGCGGCTATGAAAATCCGGTGGGGAAGTTAAAAAGCCTGGGGGCGGACGTGGAATTATTCGTTTAAATAATTATCTTAATTTTGGCCTGATTAATATTCTGGCTTTTTTTGTATATTATAAAGCGGGAAAAAGGATTTATAAACCATAGACCCTGTTGAGGGTGTATTTATGGTTTCCTTTTTCCCACGAATATAAAGATAATATTGTTGTTTATTTTTGTCAAATTGTTTGACTGTGGATAGTTTGACAAGGGGAGTGTTTAGGTATTAAGATTGACTTAGGTGGCTTGAAGGAGCCATTTTTTATGTATAAAAATTCTAAATCCGAAATCCGAAACTCTAAACAAATCCTAATTTCTCAAATTCCAAATCCTAAACCCGCTTCCTACGACTTAGAGAAGAGAACCTTTAACTTTGCCAAGCAGGTTATTGGGTATGTTTATCGTTTGCCGAAAAATATGGCTAATTATGAAATTGGTAAACAATTGATTCGATCAGCCGGTTCGGTTGGGGCGAATTATATTGAAGCAAACGAGTCTTTAGGCAAGAAAGACTTTAGAATGAGAATTAAAATATCTAAAAAAGAAGCGAAGGAAACACGTTATTGGTTGGCTTTGACCCTGCCTATCAAAGAGGAGGAGGCGGAAAAAGAGGCATTAATCCAGGAATCGACGGAACTGATGAAGATTTTTGGCTCAATTGCTGAGAAAAGTCAATAGTTTGGAACATTGGAATTTCGAGCTTCGAATTTGTCTAGGATTTAGGATTTAGTGCTTCGGATTTAACCATAAACATAACTTGTCCTTTCTCTCAAAACATGCTATAATATAACCATCACTAAACACTCAAAACAAAAACAAATGCTTTTGATTTTTGGGCTAAAATTAAAGCAGTTTTATATATTAAAGAGGGCGCTTTTGTAACGAAGAGCGCTTTTTTGTTTTAAATTATGTTAGTCCGCGGATATATTCTTATTGTTATAGGTTTGATAGAGGTGTTTTTAGGCCTTTGGTTTCTTTTTCGTTATAAAAGATCGGCTATTAATAATTGGTATGTTGTTTTTGTCTCTAGCGTCGCTTTTTGGGTGTTGGCTAACGCGGGCATCTATTTTTACACTAATAATTTAGACCAAGCGCAATTTTACAATCAACTGACTTGGCTTGGCGGCGTTTTCGTCGCTTTTGCTTTTCTCTTTTTTAGTTTCTATTTTCCCATTACTCTGAAGCCGGTTAAAAGATATTCTTACCTTTTAATTATTATTCCGTTGATTTTGTTTGTTTATCTTATTTTCTTTTCTGATTTATTTGTGACCGGAATGGCTTTTGAAGGAAATAACCAGAAGTTTTTCACAGGCTCTCTCTTTTTTCTTTTCCCAGTCTATTTCTTTTTCTATTGGATATGGGGGATAATTAATTTATTGCTTAAGCTAAAAACAACCGACGGCATACATGTCCAGCAATTAAAATTATTATTAACTGGCGTAATCATTTCTTCCGTGTTTATTGTCATATTTGATCTCATTTATCCTTTAATAGGCAAAGCCGTGATTTCCGGCCTTGGTCCGGAACTTACCCTCGTCTGGCTAGGGTTTACGAGTTATATAATTTTGAAGAAATAAAATGGACATTATTTACTGGGGAAATTTCATCTTGATTCCGATCGCGATTTTGGAATTTGCCTTAGGTTTATACATGATTTTTCGCAAACCTCGCAGTGCGGTTTCGGTTTCGTTTGCCATTTTTTGCTTTAGCGTGGCCTTATGGGTGTTTAGCAATGGTTTTGGATTTATTGCCACAAGTAAAATGTTTCAATGGTTTTGGTGGAATTTAACTTTTCCTGCCGCCAGCGCCATTGCCTCAGTTTTTTTATTCTTTTCCTGGGTGTTTCCTTATAAATCAAAAGATATAAAAATCAGAGATTATATCTTGATTATAACGCCGACCGTATTCTTCAGTATAACTTTAATATTCACTGATTGGTTTATAAAAGATATAGATTACACTAAATACCCGCCGCAATTTGTATTCGGTTTTCTTTTTCATATTTTCGCCATTTTTTTTCTTATCTTTTGGATCGGAGCATTTATTAATTTGGTATTAAAGTATAGAAAAAGCGATGGCATTCATCGCTGGCAACTGAAATATCTGATTTGGGGCGTGGCCTTTTCTTCAATTTTCGGCATGGCTACAAATTTACTATTACCTTGGGTTATGCATCTAATCACATTTTCATATGATTTTATTGGCCCAGGTTCTTCAATTATTTGGCTGGGAATGGTGAGTTATATAATTTGGAAAAAGTAGATTATTTCATAAGTCTAAAAAGTAGTATTGAATTGAAACGGAAAGTAATTTTTTAAGACAAAATAATGATTTCTTATAAGATACTTCATTTCTTTCTTGCCCCGTTATTTAGGTTGTGGATTAAAGATGTTATCGGTCTTGAGAATATTCCTAAAAGAGGTGGCGTAATAATTGCCATAAACCACAAAAGTTACTTTGACTTTTTGTGCTTTACGAGCATTTGTCCAAGAGAGATCAGATTTATGGCAGCCGACAAGTTCTATAAAAGCAAGTTCTGGCTGCCAATAATGAAGTTAACCCATCAAATTAAAGTTGATCGCACAGCAAAAGATAAAAGTAAAATTTTTGCAGAAGTTTTAACAGTATTAAATAATGGCGGAATTTTTGGTATTTTTCCCGAGGGCACACGTTCTCGGACAGGTGACTTACAAAAAGCGTTTCCTGGAGTCGCAAAGTTATCTTTTTTATCTAAAGCGCCGGTAATACCAGTGGGTATTGAAGGAACATTTAAAATTTTACCGCCAAATAAAAAAATTCCCAGCCTTCGTAAATGCAATATTAAAGTAGGCAAGCCCGTGTATTTTAATAATTTGTATGACAGAGTACAGACAGAATCTCTATACCACAATTTAGCTCATCATATAATGCATAATATAGGGGATTTAAGCGGAGAAGCCTACAAGTGGTTTGTCAGAAGAAATTTTTCTTTTTTAAATATAAGCGGCGGAAAAAAAGTTGTATTCTTTGATGTTGATAATGTATTAATAAAAGGACAAAGTTATCGATTATTTGTTCATTATTTATTTAAAAAGAATATCATTTCATTTACACAATTGTTTGCTTCTAAGTTATTATTTTTACTTTATGATTTTAATATATTAAGACATTCTGACAAAGTAAGAGAGCTTCATTTTAATGTAATTAAAAGAATAAAAATAAATGATTTTAGAGAAATAGCCCAAAATTTCTTTACTGATGTTATAAGGGATAGAATAAGTAGCCATGCTCTAGGAAGACTTAGGACTCATAAGAATAATAACGACATTATTATTTTATTCTCAACATCATTGGAAGATATTTTGGAGCCTTTAAGGCGATATGTTAACGCGGATTTATTGATTGCGACAAAACTTAAAATAAAATACCCTTATTACACCGGAAAAATTGATGGTTATTCGCCACACGGCAGAATGAAAGTGGCAGTAGTTCAAAATTTTATTAACAAACACAATTTTGATAGGAGAAATATTTATGCTTATGCTGATCATTATTCGGATTTAGATTTATTGGAATTTGTTAATTATCCCGCAGTTGTAAATCCCGATCTTAGATTAAAGAAAGTAGCTATTAATAGAAAATGGCCGATATATCATTGGAATAATAATAAATAATGTCTGTAAATTTAGTAAAATATAATATAAATATTAGTCTTGTTGAGCAAATACAAAATTTACTGCTTCCATTTAATATTAATTTTGGTAAAAGAGTTTTTATAAAGTCAAATTTATCTGCTAGGCCGCCGGAAATCAAGGGTGAAAATACTTCATTATTATTTATTGATGCTTTAGTAAAATATTTAATAAATAGTAAATGTTCAGAAATAATAGTCGGCCATTCTTCCTTGATTGGAACAAAAGAAAAATCTTATCCTTTTGAATTATTAATAAAAGCTTCTGGTTTTTATAAATTGTTAAATAATAAGCAGGTAACACTATTAGATCTTGATAACGTTGAGCGCCAGGAGATAGAAATAAATAGTTTTAAGTATAAAATTCCAAAGATAATACATCAAGTTGATTCTTATATTAATTTGGGAGTTTTGAAGACTCACATGGAAACAACTGTGAGTCTCTCAATGAAAAACCAAATGGGTCTACTTGAATTATTTGGAAGAAAGGATTTCCACAAGAAGTCTTTAGAAAAACCAATTGCATATTTATCTAAAATGATAAAACCAAAAATTTCTATATTGGAGGGTATTATTGGAATGGAGGGTAATGGTCCTCACGATGGCACATCTAAAAAGGCTAATTTAATAATAGCAAGTGATAACATGTTAGAATTAGATACATTAGGATGTTATCTAATGGGTATTGATTATGAAAATATTGAACATATAAAAGAAGCCAAAAAAATAGGAGTAGGTAATTTTATTAATATAGAAACAGAAAATAAATATAAAGATTATATAGTCAAATTTAAACAAGCAGAAAAAATAATTAGTTACGGAAAAAAAATAAAAGTATATCCTACTACTAGTTGTTCTTTTTGTCAGCAGGTATTAAGAACGGCAGGCAAAAAGTTAAAAAGTAATTTCAAAACAGCTATAATTTTTCTCTATAAAGCATATTTTTCAAAAAAGGAAATTCGCATAATTATGGGTACGGGTAAAGGTTTGGAATCATTTGATAGTGATGATATTATTATACCAATAGGTATTTGTACAAAGGAATGGTGCGAAAAAAGAAATTTAAATGGTATTTACGGATGTCCTCCTGATATTAATATAGTTTCGGAATTAATTCTCAATAAGATTAAAGGTAAATAGCTATGGTAAAATTATTTGTTGTTTCGGAGTTAATAACTGCATTGCTATCAGTTGTGCTGGGGTTATTCGTATTGTATAAAAGAAGAAGTCTTCAAAATTTTATTTGGTTTTGTGTTAGTATATCAGTTGCTTTGTGGAGTTTAGGCATTGCTTTATTAGTTAATAATACTAGTGATTTTTGGGCGAGATTTTGGATAGAAATATTATATTTTGGTGCAATATTAGTTCCTGTGTTTTATTTTCATTTTATTATAATTCTTACAAGGTTAAAAGATAAATATTCATTAGTAGTCAAATTAGGATATGTAATTTCAGTATTCTTTTTAATTATCAGTTTCACTCCATTATTTATTAAAGGAACTCCTCCATTATTTGGATTTAGGCATTGGATTTCTATCGGACCATTATATTATTCTTATTTTGCGTATTTTACTATTTATATTCTAATGAGTATTTTTGTACTTATTAGTGTTTTACGAGTAAGTTTTGGTATTATACGAAATCAGATTAAATACATTTTAATTGCGGGAATAATTGGTTTTAGTGGCGGCGTAACCGCCTTTTTTCCACAATTATTTGGTATCTATCCTTTTGGTAGTTATTTCGTAGGTTTTTATATAGTAGCAGTTGCATATGCAATAGTTAAACATCGTTTAATGGATATTCGTGTTATTATTACTCGTTCAATTATTTATTTCTTTCTTGTTTTGTTTGTCGCCGCTATGTTTACTGGTATCACATTTGTTACGGGTTTATTATTTGAACAGACTTTAGGAGCTAATAAATTATTAGTTACTTTAGGTTCATCAATAATAATCGTGGCTTTATTGGATCCCATTAAACGTTTGATTTCTCGTACCACTGATTCCGTGTTCTTTAAAGCCAAAATTGAATATCCCATACTCTTGCGTGATCTTTCGGAAGTTATTTCCACGGAGATTGAAATTGACGCGTTAGTTGAGAACTTAACTAAAAGATTGGATTCTGGTTTGAAGGTTAAAAATTCCATTTTGGTTCTGCAGAGCAAAGATGGTTCTTTTCGGGTAAGGACTTTAGGTCATCCTCATACTGAACCTTTGGTTTTTGAGCAGAATAACCCGCTTATCAAATATTTAAATAAAGAAGATAAAACCATTATTACCGAGGAATTGCAAAGAAAGATTGAAGATACTACGGAAGAAAAAGGCAAAGCGGAACTTGAAAAATCCATGATTGAATTGGAAAAAATTCAGGCCTCGGCCATTGCGCCCGTAAAGACAAAAGAAAAACTTAATGCCGTATTATTATTTGGGCCTAAGCTTTCCGGCGATGTTATTAACCGCGAGGAAATTAACCTCATTGAAGTTTTGACCCCGCAAATCGCTTCCGCCATTGAAAAGTCAAAACTTTTTGAAGAGGTAAAAGGCTTCAGCGAAACCTTGCAGAAAAAAGTAGATGACGCGACTGTAGAATTGTCCGAAAGAAACCGGTTTTTGCTGTCTTTGCAGAAAGTGACTAATGTCATCACGCGGTCGCTGGATTTGAATAAAGCGGCCCAGACCATTGTCAATTCCATCCAGAAAGATCTGGGTTATGTCGGAGGCCTCTTGCTATTAATTGATAAGGAAAAAGACCGCATATATCCGGCCGCCATTACCCAGAGCAAATTGACGGAAAAGACCTTGAAACTTCTGCCCAAACCGATTTACGAGTACTACAGTTCTTATTCGGAAGATACGACCCTGGACACCAAGGCGGCCAAAGAGCAGAAAATCAAGATCGGCAACGGTTTTGAAGATTTTGTCTCGCCGCCGATTCCCAAATTGGTCTGCCAGGGGATTGATAAATTATTAAAAGTAAAATCCTTGGTGGCGGTGCCGATTTTCTCGGAAAACGAAGTCATTGGCATTATTGATTTTGTCCTGCAAAAACCAAAGGAAGAAATTTCCGAAAGAGAAATAGACCTAATGAAATCCCTGGCTGACCAGACTGGGATTGTGTACCGGAATTTAAAACTTTTTGAGCAGATCAAAAAAGCCAATGAAGAGCTTGAAGAAGCCAACGTCCGTTTGAAAGCTCTTGACCAAGCCAAGACCGAATTCGTTTCCATTGCTTCCCATCAGTTGCGCACCCCGATGACCGGCATTATGGGTTATCTGTCCATGTTGACCTCCGGCGACTTTGGCAAGCTGAAAGAAGAGCATTTGAAGATCTTGAAAGAACTCTTAGATGAAAGCCAGCGCATGATCCGGCTTATTAACCAATTCTTGAATGTCAGCAAGATTGAAGCCGGCAAATTCGAGCTGACCAAGCGCGAGGTAAGCCTGGAAAACGTGATGGCTGAGAAGATCAAGGAAATCACCCAAGCCGCGGAAAAGAAAAACCTTAAATTGATCTATAATCCGCCTAAGAAAAAATTGCCACAAGTTTACGCCGATCCGGATAAATTAAGCGATATCATCTTAAACCTGATTGATAATGCCATTAAATATACTAATAAAGGCAGCGTAACCGTGAGTATGGAGCATAAAGATTCGGAAATTCAGGTATCGGTCAAAGACACTGGCGTGGGCATTAAGAAAGAAGACGCGAAAGAATTATTCGGCAAGTTTCAGAGAGGTACGGGTATCGCCAGAATCCAGCCGGACGGCTCGGGTTTAGGCTTATTCATCGCCAAGAGCGTGGTGGAAGGGCATCATGGACGGATATGGGCGGAAAGCGCGGGCGAAGGCAAGGGAAGCACGTTTTTCTTTACGATACCGATAAAAAAGTAATTTTACCCGCTGTCATACTGAGCCCTGAGCCGCGGCGAAGGTGTCGAAGTATAGACAGCGGCCATAATTAAGCGTCACCCTTCGAGGCTTCGCACCTCAGAGTGACAGGATAAAATATATGCGCCAAACGAAAAAAATATTAATCGTCGAAGATGAGGTTCTGACTACTCAGATGTACAAGGATGCTTTCGGGAAAATGGGTTATTATTTGTACGCGGTCAAGAACAAGGTGGAAGCCTTAAAGAAGATAAAAGAAGAACAGCCGGCCATGATCCTTCTGGACCTGCTTATCCCGACCGAGGACGGCGAGTTTGGGAAGTTTGATTTCCGGACGCCGATCGGCCTGGATATTCTGAAGTCGGTTAAGCAGGATCCAGCCACGAAAGACACCAAAGTGGTGGTTTTGACGAATTTGGAAAACGACCAGGCCCGCTTGGGGGCGAAGTCCGCCGGGGCCAATGACTTTATCATCAAAACCGAACTGACGCCAAGCCAGGTTGCCGAAAGGGTGATTGGGTTGCTAGAGTCTTGAGTTTTGAGAATTGAGCGGTGAGGCGGACGAGGGTTAAAATCCTAAACTCTAAATTCGAAACTCTAAACAATATCTAAATTCTAATTTTCTAAATCCCAAACCGGTTTGAAACATTCGGGTTTAGAATTTGTTTAGGATTTAGAAATTAGGATTTAGGATTTAAGGTAAATCAATAACATTATGCCATGTAATAATACAAGATGGTTATTTTATTTTACATTCGGCTGAAAATATAGTATAATATATCTAACATGAAAATTATAGATATCCATAAGATCATCAAGGGTTTGAACAAAAAATACCGGATTTACGCCCCGCAAAACCTTAAGGGACGTCTTTTGTTTAAAGAGCTTAAAAGTCCGAAAAATTTTGACTATACCGGCCGGATCCCGGAAAATTCCTTTAAAGACATCTTATTTCCCGACGGCCATGTCTTGTACGAATATGAGGGAACCGAAATAAAGACGCCGAAATACGAGGAGCCGGAACTCTGCCTTTTCGGCCTTACGATCTTTGATATCCGGGCTTTGGATTTTATCAATCACGTCTTGGAAAAAGACCCGTATTTCCAGGCCCGCTGCCGCAAGATCGTCATTGTCGGCCAGTCTTACGTGCCGGAAGTGGGCGACGCGGCGGATGAGATTGAAAAGGATTATGAAGACAAAGTTTTGGAGCACGTGCGGTTTGATATTTTTATCAAAAGAATCGATAAAAGCAATTTTAAACTTTACACCGGCTCACGCAAAGGCCAGAAGATCCTGGAATTTTTGGGCTTTCCCGATTATGAGCATATTGAATTTCGGGGCTTGGAGTGCGATTTTGAACCGGCCGGAACCAATAAAAAGAATATCTTGAAAACTTATAAAAAACCAATCTGGGAGCAGTGGGGCAAGCTCTGCCTTAATTGCGCCAAGTGCACGGTTTCCTGCCCGACCTGCTATTGTTTTGAATTGGAAAATATTTCCACCGGCAAGAACCAGGGGAAAGTGATTAGGAAATGGTCCAGCTGTTTTCAAACCGAGTTTTCCGAAGTGGCAGGCAGGGCCAAGTTTTTAAAAAATTCCACGGACCGGATCTACAACTGGTATTACCACAAGCACGTGAGAAATCATGATGAATTGTGCCTGGTCGGCTGCGTGGGCTGCGGCCGCTGCGACCGGGTCTGCCCGGCCGGCATTAAGCGTCTGGAAGTTTTAAATTCCCTTAAATCCAAAAAAAATGCGCAATAATTTTATCCCTCGGGAAGTAAAAGTATTGGAAGTGTCAAAAGATTCCATTGACACTAAGCTTTTTACTTTGGCATATTCTGCCAAAAAGGAGCAGCAAGAATTTTCCTTTGAGCACGGACAGTTCATGATGTTCGGGCTTCCGGGGATAGGCGAATCCGCTTTTGATATATGCTCGTCTTCAAAAAATAATAAGAGATTTTTTCAATTAAATGTCCGTTTAGTCGGCAAAGTGACCAAAAAATTGCATGAATTGAAAAAAGGCGGCACCGCCTGGGTCAGGGGGCCTTTTGGCCGGGGCTTTCCCATGAGGAAAATTAGTAACCGGAATTTGCTTCTGATCGGCGGCGGCTGCGGCAGCGTCACTTTGCGTTCTTTGATCCTTGACCATCTGGACGGTCGTCTAAATCCAAAAAATTCGGTTCAGGTTTTTTACGGCTGCTTGAACGAAAAAACTTTGCAGTTTAAGAATGAATACGGGCTTTGGAAAAAGAAAATAGAATTGAATATCGTTTTAGACAAGCCTTCGGCGGCCTGGAAAGGGGAGAAAGGCCTGATCACGAAATTATTTCAGACGGTAAAAATCGCGGCCAAGCCGGTGGCCATCCTTTGCGGCCCGCCGGTCATGTATAAATTCGTCATCGCCGAATTGAAAAAACTCAATGTTCCGGACGAAGATATTTATGTTTCTTTGGAAAGAAGGATGTCCTGCGGGATCGGCACCTGCCAGCACTGCGCGGTCGGTTCCAAATACGCTTGCAAAGACGGCCCGGTGTTCAGTTTAGCAGAGATAGGCTCAAGTCATATGTTAGGCGCTTATTAACTCTTTTGTTGTGGTCTTAAGTTATAGGGTATGGCTGCTAGTATGGTCATAGGGTATAGTTATTGGTCTTTTACAAATTCAAAGCACAAAGCACTAAGCACAAAACAAATTCAAAATTCAAATATCAAAATTATAAACACGATTCTCCGTCTAGCCGCGTTTTGGATTTCGTATTTTGAACATTAGATATTGTTTTGGATTTTGTGCTTTGGATTTTGGATTTAAAACGGCTAATCAACGCTTTATTACGAATTTCAATAATACTATGTGTCTATCCATCCCCGGTAAAATCAAATCGATTAAAAGCAAGACTTTTACGATTGATTATGGTTCAGAAAAAAGATGTATCGGAAAAAGCCTAGTAGGGGTTAAAAAAGGGGACTGGGTGCTGGTCCAGAATAAGACGATTGTGAAGAAAATGCCGGAAAAACAAGCGCGAGAAGTATTAAGTTTATTAAGTTAATTTAGTTAATTAAGATTATAAACATGAAAAAAGGATATTTATTAGTTATTTCTACCGCCTTTATCTCAGGGCTATCCATTTACCTGAACAAATTTTCCGTCAGCGTGATAAATCCTTATGTCTTTACGACTTTAAAAAACGTGGTAGTGGCCGTTTTTCTTTTAAGTTTAATTCTGGTTTTTAGAAAATGGGAAGAAATAAAAAAATTGACGAAGAAAGACGCTTTAAAATTGATCGCTATCGGCTTGATCGGCGGGGCCATTCCGTTCCTGCTTTTTTTCAAAGGCTTATCCATGACTTCGGCCGCCAAAGGCGGATTTATCCATAAAACCATGTTTTTATCCGTGGCTATCCTGGCGGTTGTCTTTTTGAAAGAAAAGATCAATAAGAAATTATTTCTGGGAATACTGGCGCTTTTAGCCGGAACCCTGCTTTTAGTTAAGCTGACCCCAAGCGCCTTGAATAAAGGCGATTTATTAGTATTTTTGGCGGTCTTGCTTTGGTCTTTTGAGCAGATCGTTTCCAAGCATGTATTGAAGAAATTAAGCGGCCTGACCGTGGCTTGGGGAAGGATTTTTTTCGGTTCAATATTCTTATTAATATTCTTAGGCCTCACTGGACAGTTGAATGGCCTTTCTCATTTGACCGCCAGCCAGATCAGCTGGACGCTTCTGACGGCGGTTTTATTAATCGGCTACGTAATAACTTATTACACGGGTTTGAAAAAATTGCCGGTTTCCGTGGCGGCCTGTTTGCTGGCCTTAGGGGCGCCGATCACCGTTCTTCTTAGCCTTATCTTTGACCGTAAAATAATCAGTCTTTTTGAGATCAGCGGCTTGTTATTAATATCCCTGGGTGTGTTTTTGGTCACGGACTTGTTCACTTATTTGCGCTCTTTAAAAGGAAAAATTTATGTCCGCCCTGGGTCTTAAATTAGCCGCACGGTATTCCTACCGGCCTTTTTCCCTGGGATTTTGCGGACCACAAGGTTTCCAGGCAAAAAAAACAATTACCCACTATTTGCTGGGAGAGAAAAATATTGAAAAAGAGGTGAAAGCTGTGTTCAAGAAATTCGTCGGCGCTTATCCTTACTACCAGCTGATCGCCTGGAAAAACGGCCTCAAAGATGTGTTTAATGAAAAGGTCATTGAAGCCTATTGGGTGGGCAACAAGCTTCTGGAAAAGGTTTCTAAAAAAGATATCGCTTTGATGATCTTAGGGGCATTTTCTTTCCCGGGGTGGCTTCCTTTACCGGCGGCCAAAAAAATAATTGAAGATCTTCCCATCTCCGCCTTACCGCACCACACTTTTCACGTTTTGTTCCTCGGCTCGGTCACGGACACGGTAGCGATAAAAGGCAAAGCGATAGATTTATGCCGGATATCTTGGGGACAGGTAAAAAAGGTGAGCGGCGATAAATTGACCCTGGAATACAAGCCCCTGGTATTAAAACCCCGGCCCAGATTAGCCGGGAAGATAAAGAAGAAAATTTCTTATGAGCCGAATTTCGGGATTAAAATCAAAGCCGGCGACTGGGTCTCGTTTCACTGGGATTTCGTCTGCGACAAAATAAATAAAAATCAAGTAAATAATTTAGAAAAATACACTTTGCAAAATTTAAAGTTATATGCCCAAAAATAAGAAGAAAAAAGTCATCTCCATCATTTCTCTGACCTGCTGTGAAGGCTGCCAGTTCGCCATTTTGGATTTGGGGCCTCGCTTAGTGGAATTACTCAAAGATTTTGATCTAAGGGAATTTCATCTTGTGATGGATGACAAGTCGCTGAAACCTCTGGATATTATTATTGTGGAAGGAACGCCTATCACAAAAGAAAATTTCAAGAAATTAGAAGAGGCGAGAAAGCGGGCGAAAGTCCTGGTCGCTTTAGGTTCCTGCGCCCATTTAGGCGGATTCCAGCAGTTGAAAAATTACGGGGATAAAATAAAGCATTTAAATTATGTCTATAAATTTCCCAAAGGTTTGGATAATCCGGAGATCAGGCCGATCTCGGATTTCGTGAAAGTTGATTTTACGATTCCCGGCTGTCCGATAAACAATGAGGAATTTGCGAGAATTATGGCTGATCTGCGCGATGATAAGATTCCCCATATTCCCGACCGGACCGTGTGCTGGGAATGCCAGTTAAAAGGCAACGAGTGCCTATTGCAGAAAGGCCTGCCTTGCTACGGTCCGGTGATCTTAGGCGGCTGCGACGCGGTCTGCCCTACTCATGGTTTTCCCTGTTATGCCTGCCGGGGCCCGGTACGCGAGCCAAATATTGAATCCCTGCGCGAGATATTCAAAAAGAACGGCCATGAAAAGGATTTTGAAGTTTTGATGCAGGAATTCGGCGCAGCGGACGAGGTTTTGGGGAACCACTAATCTTTAATTTTTCTAATTCATAGCGACTTTAGTCGCGTACGACAATAAATACCAACGCCACTTCAGCCAAAGGCTGATCCGCCCCGGGCGGAAAAGTGGCTGTGAAAAAATGATTTAGACTAAGATTAGCTTATAGAGTTTAAAGTGAAAAAATTCGTGTTAATTCGTGAAATAAAATTAGTGGATAAAAGATATGAAAATAAATATTGAACACGTTTCCAAAATCGAAGGCCATGGCGGTTTTGAAGCCGAGTTATTTTCCGGTCAGATAAAAAACGCCATTATGCGGACCAAAGAGGGAGCCAGATTGGTGGAAGGAATTTTACGAGGCCGGGATTATCATGAGGCTTTTGTCATCACGCCGCGGATTTGCGGGGTCTGTCCGGTGGTTCACAATTTGGCCGCAATTAAGGCTTTAGAAAACGCTCTAGGCGTCAAAGTCAGCCCCCAGACGGTTATTTTGCGCAAGGCTATGGAATACGGCCAGCTGATCCAAAGCCACGCTTTGCACGCTTATTTCATGGCCATGGGCGATTATTTCGGTCTGGACAGCGGCTTGGATTTAGTGAAAAAATTTCCCCAAATTTCCCAGGAAGCTTTGGCGGTGCGGGAGCTGGGCAATAAGATCATTGATTATATCGGCGGCCGGACCATTCATCCGCTTAAAACCAGAGTTGGGGGTTTTACCAAATTGCCAAACCGGGAAAAAATAAATTGGATTATTAAAAATATTGACCCAGCGATTGTTTCTGCTCTAAAGATAGTTGACCTTTACCGAAAGATAAAATTTCCGAAGTTTTGGCGGCCGACGGAATTCCTGGGTTTAAAAAATCCGAAAGAGTACGCTATTTACGAAGGCAATATCGCGACTACGGACGGCCTGAACATTCCGGTCAAGAAATTTGAGCATAATATAGAGGAGATCCAGATTCCTTATATGATGGCCAAGCGGGCCCATTATAAAGGCAAGCCATACATGGTCGGATCTTTGGCGCGGCTGCATTTGAATCGGCAGAAATTAAATCAAAAAGCCAAGGGATTATTAAAGTATATGCCGAAGTTTCCCAACTATAATAATTTTTATAATCTTTTTGCCCAAACGATTGAAATGGTCCATTGTTTGTCGGAAACGAAAAAATTACTGGCTCAATATTTGAAAATGAAAGAAGGCAAACCTTGCGTGGAATATAAAATCAAAGCCGGAAAAGGAGTGGGCTCGGTGGAAGCGCCCCGTGGCACGCTTTACCATTATTATGAGCTTGACAGCCAGTGGAAGATCGTGAATTGCAATTTAATCACCCCGACGGTTCAAATGCTGGCCAACCTGGAAAGCGACTTGGCGAAATGGATCCCGGAGATGAAATACAAGGCCATTGAGCGCGATAAAAAAATCCAGATGTTGATCCGGGCCTATGATCCGTGTATGACCTGCGCGACGCATTAGACTGTTTTATCGCTAGCGCTCGTTGGATCGCTTCACTTGTTCAAGTCGTTGAATCGCTTTCGCTTGTTGAAAATGTTGAATCGCTCACGCTTGTTGAAGTCGTTGAAAAATAGTGCGAATTCAACGAGCCCAAGAGGGCGATAGAACATTTTAACGATTAGAACGTTAAGAAAATAGAAAAGTGAACCAAAGTTTAAAACCTTTAATACAACTAAAACGAATACTATGCATGATATAATGGCGGCGAAAGACATTTTTGACCTTATTCTGCGATACGCTCACCGCAATAAGTTTAAAATTGTGAAAAAAGTGGAAATTGAGCTGGGTCTAGTGGCCGGTGAAGACCACGTGGAAGACATTTTACCCGCAAATTTAACCGCTAATTTAAAAATGCTGGCCAAAGGTTCGGCGGCGGAAAAAGCGGAGTTTCACATCATCAAAACCAGCGGCCAGGGATACCGTCTGGTGTCCATAGAAGGCGACAAATAGGCCATTTTTTAAATAATTTAAGGCCCGGTATTAGGCTGGGCTTTTTTGGTCTTGACCCCGCCCTTCGCGAAGGGCGGGGTTGACAAAAAAACTAATTTCGGCTAAGGTATTGTTAATAATATTGGTCAGCGTTCCTTTCCTTTTGCCAGGAGGTAGAAGGTGTCGAGAAAAAAAGCGGCCAAGACCGGACAAGCGCGACCCAGAATCAGGATAGAGAACAGTTGTTTTAGGGGGTTAGAGATTCCCCTGAAGAAGAAAAGGGTGATCATCGGCCGGAGCCTTTCAAGCGACATTTGTCTGGACGACAGCCTGGTTTCTGACGAACACGCCGAGATCAGCCGGACGAAGGACGGTAATTTCAAAATCAAGGATTTGAACAGCCGTAACGGATTGCAAGTCAATAGCCGGGGGGCTCATGAGAGAATTCTGAAAAACGGCGATATCATCGGGATCGGCTCTTTCCAGCTCAAGTTCATTTGCTAACCTACTATAGATTCTATCGCCTGGGAGATGTTTCGTCCTCCAGGCTTTTTTTGTCTAATTTTACTTTTTTTCAATTGGGGGTCTTGACCCGCCTTCGCCCCTCGACTACACTCAGGGCTACGGCGGGCGGGACTCAATAAGTTTTTGTTTGTACTGTTAGACAATATTATGTATTTAGTATAAGTATATCCGCCTGGCTTGACATATTTTTTATTTTGTATATAATATAGTGTAATTGATTTTCAACGAAGGAAATGCACCTAAAACGCCCTTGACTTGCCGGGCAAACAAAAAGGAGGTAATAGGCAAGATTAATTCGTGGTTATCTCTCGTAACGAAAGGAGAAGCCGTGAAGAAATTCATCTTCATGATTCTCGTAACGTCACTGACGTTCGTCTTCGCACTCGGACCCCCGGTCTCGGCGGCTACGCTTTCCTACAATTATTATTACAACAGCACGACCGAGATCGCGATCACCGACGGCGCCGGCACGATCAGCCCGGCCCTCAACCACATGAATGTCGATTTCAAGTCGCTCACGACGAGCGCATACGGCACGGAGAATGCGACATGCATGTCGGGCGTCAGCCCCGTGATCAAGACGTCGATCCATAGCGTTCAGAGCTCTTTCGATAATTATACTTTGATCAACGACGCGATCACGGATACCGGAGTCGCCGCTTACAAATTGGATATCTACTCCGCGGCGAACCTGTCCGGCCACTACTACATGAACGGCTACCAGCCCGGTGTGACGAACCACTACCCGTCGAGGTCGGGCCTTAAGTATCCGCTGACATCCTTCTACGAAGGGGTCACGCGGGCCACCTGAGTTCAGCACGGCGCCGAGCCCTTGGCATCAGTTCCCAACCGGGAGCCGGCCAAGGGCTCTCTTTTTTTATAATAAAAAAGGCCCTGCTCCGTATTGAAGCAGGGCTTTCCGATCTCTAGTTTTTCGAGACGGTGCGTTTTAATGTCCCTCCAAGTATTTTGGCAAGCGTTTATCTCTTCTGTCGAGATCGGCGTCTTTCAAGACCTTCCATGGTGGCCTTGTTCAGACCTTTACTCGGAAACCCGAGAGCAGAATAGAGGCGCTTGCCTCAACGCGCGTTTTGGAGGGGGTTCGGACGTTTGGCCGCGGCGAACCTCGATTGAGGTAAGGAACAGGAACATCAGCCAGAACGCGCCGAACTTATACAAGATAACAAATATATTTATTAAGTCAATAACTGGTTGTGGATAACTATTTCTGTTTAATTTTTAGTTTTTACGCCAATGTCTTTTTGTGTTATAATAAAGGTAAATTTATGCGGTTAAGAACACTGAAAAAAGTTATGGTTGCGAATAAAAAAGTCCTTTTACGGGCGGGATTTGATGTGCCTTTTGGTAAGAACGGCAAAATTGAGGATGATGAGCGGATCCGCGAGAGTTTGCCCACGATAAAATATCTTACTAAAAATAGAGCTAAAGTCATTATTATCAGCCACAATGGCCGTCCGGGAGGAAGATATGTCAAAAAATTGGCCATGGGCGAAGTGGCCAAGCGCTTGAGTCAGCTGTTGAAGCAAAAAGTTTATAAATTGAATGATTGTGTTGGTAAAGAAGTAGAGAGGTTTATTGATCAAATAAGACCCGGTCAGGTAGTTTTACTGGAGAATCTTCGTTTTCATGTAGAGGAAGAGAAAAATGATATTTTATTTGCCAAAAAATTGGCTCATTTAGGCAACCTTTATGTTAATGATGCGTTTTCTAATTCCCATCGGGGGCACGCTTCCATGGTCGGTATTCCTAAATTTTTACCTGCTTACCCCGGATTTTTAGTAGCCAAGGAAGTAAGCGCCTTGTCTCAGATTTTGCAAAAACCCAAAAGACCTTTTGTTGCCATTATCGGCGGCGCGAAAATTTCCGACAAATTAAAAACCATCATCAATTTGTTCCATAAAACCGACGCCATACTGATCGGCGGCGCCATCGCCAACACGATTTTAAAAGCCCACGGTCTTCAAGTGGGAAAGTCTCTGATTGAAGCCGACATGGTGGCAAAAGTAAAAAAATTAAAATTAACCGATGTTCGCCTGAAAATTCCGGTGGATGTGGTGGTGTCTGATAAAATCAGTAAAAACGCCAAAGCTTGGTTCCGGCCGGCCGGCGGAGTGAGAAAGAACGAAATTATTTTGGATATCGGCGAAGACACCTTAAATTTATACAAAGCGATAATTACCAAAGCCAGGCAGATCGTCTGGGCCGGACCGATGGGGTATTTTGAAATCAGGAAGTTTTCCCGCGGCAGTTTCGAAATCGCCAAAGCTTTGGCCAAATGTAAAGCCAAGACTTGCGTCGGCGGCGGCGATACCCAGAGCGTGCTGGAAAAACTTGGTTTAAAGAATAAAATTGATTTTGTTTCCACTGGCGGGGGAGCGATGCTCAAGTTTTTGGAAGGTGGAGTTTTGCCCGCTTTAAAGCCGTTAATTAAAAAATAAAAATAATATGCCAAAAATCAATAAGATCAAAGCGATTGAAATATTAGACTCGCGGGGCAATCCCACAATTGAAACCTGGGTTTCCTTGGATAACGGCCTTAATGGCAAAGCAGCCGTGCCTTCCGGCGCTTCCACCGGCACATATGAAGCATTGGAATTGCGCGACGGGGATAAGAAAAGATATTCGGGCTTAGGGGTGTTAAAAGCGGTGGAGAACGTCAATTCCAAAATTTTTCCTTTATTAAAAAACGCGGAAGTGGATGACCAAGAGGCGATAGACAATAAAATGCGCGAGCTTGACGGGACAGACAATAAAACCAATCTGGGTGGCAACGCCATTTTATCCGTTTCTCTGGCTTGCGCCAGGACGGCGGCCAAAGCCAAAGGAATTCAATTGTTTGAATATATAAGCGAGGTTTATGGTTTTAAAAAGAAGGACGATTTTCCGACGCCGATGTTCAATATTTTCAACGGCGGCAAGCACGCGGACACCAACCTGGATTTCCAGGAATTTATGGTCATCCCGGTTTTAAAAACCGATATCAAGGAAAAGATCAGGATCGGGGCGGAAGTTTTCCACGAACTGGGGCGGGTTCTGAAAAGCAAAGGCCTGGATACCGATGTCGGCAATGAAGGCGGTTACGCTCCGAATATTGACCACTCAATTGACGCGATTGAAATGATCCTGGAAGCGATAAGGAAGGCCGGTTATAAACCAGGAGAGGAAGTGTCGTTGGGCATGGACGTCGGGGCTTCCACTTTATTCGACAAGCGAAAGAACGAATATATTTTTAAACTTGATAATTCATTTTTGAATTCCGAGCAGCTGATCGAGCTCTATAAATCCTGGCAGGAAAAATATCCTTTTGTTCTGATCGAGGACGGCCTAGATGAGGATGATTTCCCCGGCTGGAAAATATTAACCAGAGAATTAGGCAAAAAACTTCTGCTGGTCGGCGACGATCTTTTTGTTACGAATGTGGAAAGATTTAAGAAAGGAATCAAAGAGGGTTTGGCCAATGCTATCCTTATCAAGCCAAACCAGATCGGCACTCTTTCCGAAACAGTGGATTGCATCAAGCTGGCCCAGAGTAAAAAATACAAAGTGGTTGTTTCCCATCGTTCGGGAGAGACCAATGACAGTTTTATTTCGGATCTGGCTTTCGCCTCCGGCGCTGACTTTATCAAGGCGGGCGCGCCCTGCCGGGGAGAAAGACTGGCTAAATACAACCGATTTTTAGAGATATATGAAAGATAACGAAAAAACAAAAGAAAGATCACCGGTTTTACTGGTTATTCTTGACGGTTTCGGCATTGCGCCGCCGAGCCGGGGGAATGCGGTGACATTAGCGAAGACTCCTTTTTTGGATCATCTTTTTAAAGATTATCCTAATACGGTTATTTCCGCTTCCGGCCGAGACGCCGGTTTGCCTTCAAATCAGCATGGCAATTCCGAGGCCGGGCATTTGAATCTGGGCGCCGGCCGCGTGGTTGATCAGGATTCGGTCAAGATTTCCAAGTCCATAAATGAAGGCCTTTTTTTCAAAAATTCCGCTTTTTTGGAGGCGATCGATCACGCCCATAAAAATAAGTCAAATCTTCATATTATGGGTCTTTTATCAGGCGACCAAAGTCCGCATATGCAGCCGGATCATCTTATCGCTCTTATCACTTTGTGCCGGCTAAAAAATGTACACCCTTTGTACCTGCATATTTTTACCGACGGCCGGGATTCTCCGCCTTATAAGGCCCTGGAATTTATCAGTAAGCTGAAAAAAACCTTTGATAACGGCGAAAAAATCGCCACGATTTGCGGACGTTTTTACCTTGACCGCAAAAAAAACTGGCCGGTGACCGAGATGATCTATAATACCTTGACTTTAAGCGAAGGCTTGATTTTTAAAACGGAGGAAGAGGCGATTTTGCACAGTTATAACATGAAAAAATCGGATGAATTCGTACCGCCTTCAGTCATCGCGAAAAATAATAAGGAAAAATTTGAAACAAGGATTTCCGACAATGATTCCGTCATATTTTTCAATCATCGTTCTGACCGGGCCAGGCAATTGACCAAGGCATTTGTCCAGCCTGATTTCGAAACCAGGAATCCCGGCGCTCAAAAACGAAAAAAGGTCTTAAAGAATCTGAAGTTCATCGCCATGACGGATTTCGGGCCGGATCTGCCAGGCGTTCTGACCGCTTATCCTTCCATGGATTTGGCCGAGACCCTGCCCATGACTCTGTATCCTTTAAAACAATTTTACATCACTGAAACGGAAAAATACGCCCACCTTACCTTCTTCTTTAACGGCGGATATGATCATCCAGTGGCCGGCGAGAACCGCGTCTTGATCCCATCGCCCCAAGTGGACAATTACAAAAACACGCCGGAGATGAGTTCGCCGGAAATTCTTCAAAGAATATTAAGGGAATTAAAAAATGATGCTTACGATTTTATGGCGGTGAATTTTTGCAATGGCGACATGATCGGCCACACCGGCAATCTCCCGGCCGGCATTATGGCGGTGGAATATTTGGACGGATGTTTAAAAACTTTAGTCAGCGAAGTTTTGGCGAAAAAAGGCGCCTTATTTATCACCGCTGACCACGGCAATATTGAGGAAATGACAGAATTGGATTCCGGGGAAATAAACACGGAGCATTCCTCTTTTCCGGTGCCGTTTATTGTTGTCGCTCCGCACGTTAAGAAAAAATTAGTTTTAAGAAAAGACGGCATTCTGGCTGATGTCGCGCCGACTATTCTTGCATATTTGGGCCGGGCGAAGCCCGGCTTAATGACGGGAAAAAGTTTATGCCAATTTTAAAAAAACCGGTAGTCTTAGTTATTATGGACGGTTGGGGCGTGGCGCCGCCTTCGCGGGCCAATGCTTTAAGCCAGGCGAAAACGCCGGTCTGGGATAAGCTCTTAGCTACCTATCCCAGCCTGACCTTGCAGGCGGCCGGCGAGTCGGTGGGTTTGCCCTGGGGAGAAATGGGAAATTCGGAAGTCGGGCACTTGAATTTAGGAGCGGGAAAAATTATTTATCAGGATCTGCCGCGGATAAATAAAGCCATTGTTGATAATACATTTTACGCCAATAAAGCCCTAAAAGAGGCGGTTCGCCAGGTAAAAAAGAAGAATTCGGATTTTCATCTCATGGGCTTGGTTTCCACCGGCGGAGTCCACAGCGCCCTAGACCATCTTTACGCCTTGCTAGAATTTTGCGTTAAGGAAGGCTTGAAAAAAGTTTATATCCACGCTTTTTTGGACGGCCGCGACACGCCGCCGAAAGCCGGGGAGAATTTTATTGAAAAATTAAGCGTCAAAATGGAGGAGCTGAAAGTCGGGCAGATCGCCACAATATCCGGCCGGTTTTACGCCATGGACCGCGATAACCACTGGGACAGGATTGAAAAAGCTTATCTGGCCATGACGCAAGGAAAAACGGCAAAAAAGGCGCCCCATGCCCTTGAGGCCATAAAGGAATCGTATAAAAACAACATCTTTGACGAAGAATTTGTTCCCACGATCATTACGGACAATAAAGGCGAACCGCTGGCCACCGTCAAGGAAGAGGACGCGCTGATATTTTTCAACTACCGATCGGACCGGGCCAGGGAAATGACCAAGGCTTTTGTTCTGCCGGGATTTGAAAAATTTCCCAGGGAAAAATATCTGAAAAATTTGTTCTTCGTGACGATGACTGAATATGAAAGCAATCTGCCGGTAGTGGTCGCTTTCCCGCCGGAAAAAATTTCCGAGCCTTTGGCCAAAGTTGTAGCGGACAATAAATTGAATCAGCTCCATATCGCGGAAACGGAAAAATACGCCCATGTCACTTTTTTCTTCAACGGCGGCCGCGAAGAGCCTTTTTTAAATGAAAATAGGATATTGGTTCCTTCGCCTTCTGTGTCCAGTTATGATCAGAAGCCGGAGATGTCGGCCCGGACGCTAACTGATAAATTGATCAAGGAAATCAATACCGGAAAATACGCATTTGTGGTCGTAAATTACGCGAACGCGGACATGGTCGGACACACCGGAATTTTTCCGGCCATTGTCAAGGCGATTGAAACCGTGGACGAATGCTTAGGCGAATTAATTGACTGCGTTTTAGGGGTCAACGGCGCCTTGATCCTGACGGCGGACCACGGCAATGCCGAGGAAAAGATCGATCTGCAAACCGGTTTTTTAATTAAAGAACATTCTTCTAACCCAGTGCCCCTGCTTATAATCGGCCAGGAATGGCAGAATCATCCTTCTGCTTTGTCTTTGGGCAGTGATCTAAGCTCTCTCACTCCTTTTGGCCTTTTATCCGATGTCGCCCCGACCGTTTTAGAGCTTATGGGTTTGCCTAAACCTAAAGAAATGACGGGGCAAAGTTTATTAAAATACATTAAACACTAAAAAATATGAAAAAATTTCAGATCGTGACGATCGGCGGGGCCACCCGGGATATCAATTTTTTTACCCGGCGGGCGAAAGTGATCGCCACGCCGGAAGACCTGACCAGCCAGAAAATGATCGCTTTTGAATACGGGGCCAAGCTGATTTCCGAAAAGGTTAATTTTACGCTGGGCGGCGGAGCCTGCAACGCCTCAGTTTGTCTGGCCCGCTTGGGCCTTAAAGTGGCCAGCATCGCCTGCGTGGGCAAAGACCGGGAAGGGGACTCCGTTCTCATCAATTTGCAAAGGGAAGGCGTCGACCCGTCTTTGATGAAAAAGGCTGATCATTACGCTACTGGCTTTTCTTTTGTCATCACGGATGAAACAAGCAAGGAACACGTGATATTTCTTAACCGGGGAGCGAACGAATATTTTAGGGTGAAAAAGGGGGAGTGGAAGGGGGTCAATTCTGATTGGCTTTACGTTACTTCGCTATCCGGCAAAAGATGGCCGGAAATCTCCGATGAAATATTGAGAGTTTTAAAAAATAAAAAGATCAAGCTGGTCTGGAATCCGGGCGAAACCCAATTAAAAATGGGAAAAAGAGGTTTAAACAAATTATTAAAATTCACTGATATACTCATATTAAACAAGGATGAATCCATAGAGCTAGTTCTTTCTTCCCAAGGAAGGATAAAAGGCATTAATAATAGCAGGGTTCTTCTCAAAACTATTCATCAGTGGGGGCCTAAAATTTTTGTCCTGACTAACGGCCGCCATGGCGCCTATGCATACGACGGCAATAAAATATATTTCTCGCCTATCTTCCAGTCAAAAGTCATTGATACCACCGGCGCGGGCGATTGCTTCGGCTCCTCATTTTTAGCCGGGATGATCCTTTTTAAAGGCGATATCCATAAAGCGATCAAGCTCGGCATCTATAACACTTCTTCGCTGGTGACCGTGGCCGGGGCGCAGAACGGCCTGCTTACAAAAAAAGATTTAAAAAAATATTTTAAATAAAAAGAAAGGAATAATTATGACCAAGGGGATCGTTGAAGAAGCCACCGAAGTGCTTCTTAAAGAAGACAAGCTTTATGAGCCATCGGCCAAGGTAAAAAACCAGGCTAACGTAAAAAATTACGAGGAAGTAGTGGTAAAAGCGGAAGGCGACTACGAGAGTTTTTGGGCCGAAGCCGCCGAGGAACTTTCCTGGTATAAAAAATGGGACAAGGTGGTTGATGAAAGCGAAAAACCCTTTTACAAATGGTTTAAAGGCGGCCAGACTAATATTTTTCTTAATGCTCTAGAAAGACATCAAAACACGCCGACTAAAGATAAAATCGCGTTTTATTGGGAAAGTGAGAGCGGTCAGTCTCGTAAAATCACCTACGCGCAGTTATTTGAAATGACGAATAAATTCGCCGGTGCTTTAAAAAAATTAGGGGTGGTCAAAGGCGACCGAGTTTCCATCTATATGCCGAATATTCCGGAAACCGCCATGGCCATGCTTGCTTGCGCCAAGATAGGGGCGATCCATTCCGTGGTTTATGCCGGTTTTTCCGCCGCCGCTTTGGCTGATCGGGTAAATGACGCCGAAGCGAAAATTATAGTGACCGTGGACGGCGGGATGAGGCGGGGCAAAGCGATCAAATTAAAGGATACGGTTGACCAGGCTATGAATTTAGGCTGTCCGTCCGTCAAACACGTAATTATCGTTAAATACGCCGATATAGAGGTTAAAATGGAAGCCGGGCGGGATTTACTTTATGAAGATTTGGTTAAAGAGGAAATGGAAATTCCCGCCACGGAAAAAATGGAAGCGACCGATCCTTTGTTCATTCTTTATACTTCCGGCACCACGTCAAAGCCTAAAGGTGTTTTGCATGTGCACGGCGGTTATCAGGTGGGCATCGCCAGGACCTTGAAATGGGTCTTTGATCTCAAAGATAATGATGTCTATTGGTGCACGGCTGACCCGGGCTGGATCACCGGCCATAGTTATATTGTTTATGCCCCTTTGATCTGTGGGGCGACCAGTATTATGTATGACGGAGCGCCTGATTTTCCCGGTCCGGACCGATTATGGCAGGTGGTCGAAAAATATAAGTGCACGATTTTTTACACCGCGCCGACCCTGATCCGCATGATGATGAGTTTGGGCGACCAATATCCGGAGAAATACAAAATGGAGTCATTAAGGCTGTTAGGCTCGGTCGGCGAGCCGATAAATCCAGAGGCCTGGCGCTGGTATTATAAAAATATTGGCAAAGAGCAATGTCCGATCATGGATACCTGGTGGCAAACGGAAACCGGCATGTTCATGATCACTCCTTTGCCGGTTCTGCCTTTGAAAGCGGGTTCGGCCACCAAGCCTTTCCCCGGCCTTATTATTGACGTGGTGGATAAAGACGGTGATTCTGTGCCTCCTGGCAAGGGCGGATTTCTGGCCATTAAAAATCCCTGGCCAGCCATGTTCACTACTCTTTATAAAAATCCGCAGCGTTATTTAGAAACCTATTGGCAAAAGATTCCCGGTGTCTACACCACCGGTGATTTGGCAACCAGGGATTCAGAAGGTTATTTCCGCATTCAGGGAAGAAGCGATGATGTCTTGAAGATCGCCGGGCATAGGATCGGAAACGCGGAAATTGAAAGCGCCTTAGTGGCCCATGAAAGTGTGGCCGAAGCCGGCGTGATCGGCGTGCCTGACCAGATACGGGGAGAAATCGCCAAAGCCTTTGTCATCTTGAAAAAAGGAATTGAACCGAAGCCCGAATTGCAAAAAGAACTGCAATTAAAAGTTCGCGAAGTTTTAGGTCCGGTCGTAGTCTTTAAAGACATTGAATACGTTCAGAAATTGCCCAAAACCCGTTCCGGCAAAATCATGCGCCGGGTTCTGCGGGCCAAGGAATTAAACGAGCCGCTGGGCGACACAAGCACGCTGGAAGAGTAAATCCCTAGTAATTTGTATGGGTAAAATAAACTGGCAACTTTTGGTTACCCGCGAGGTCTGTCTTTTAGAAAGATACTGGCGGGTAAAGGGATACACGAGAAGGTTTTTCCCTCTTACTCGGGTAAAAGCCAAAAATTTTTTAACTCTTAGCGAAAAAAATGTAATCTGTGTTTATGATGACCCGGTGGCCAGTTTATGGCGAAGAAGAATTATTCGGCGTGATTTTTCCCAAAGAAATGCCGTAAACAAATTCAATCTTTATTTTGAAACCGTATTAGAGGATTTAAAAGCATTTCAGCAAAAACTTGTTAAAACTAATGATTTTAGTTTTTACCGGAGATTTATAGATTATTATCAAACCAGCCGGGCGATTGTTTTTTATACTCGCGAAGTTGTTAACGTGGCTCTGGAAAAAAAAGATCGCCGATTCGCCCGGTGGGCCGGTCGTTGGCATCATAGATCTGAAGAACTCAGTTGCCAGGCTTGGGATAACCTTAAGTCATTTTTTCTTTTTGTCGGACGGCAAAAAGGCGTTTATTGGAGTAGACTTCAATATTATACCCCTGAAGAATTTAACAAATTGCTGGCTGACGGACAAAAAGTTAGAATCAAAGTAATTAAAACCAGGCAAAGAAAATACGGTCTTATTTTACTCAATAATAAGATAAATTTACTTACCGGCCGTGCCCTTGACGCCTTTATCGCCAAAAATTTGCCAAAAGTAAAAATAGAAGCTAAACATAAAATTACCGGCCGCGCCGCATATTCCGGTATTATCCGGGGACGGGTTAGGCGGGTTTTTACCGGGACGCAGGCCGCTAAAATGAAAAAAGGCGAGATTTTAGTCACGCCCATGACTTCGCCGCGGATGATTCAGGCCGTTAAATTAGCCGGGGCTTTTGTCACTGACGAAGGGGGATTGACCTGTCACGCGGCCATTGTCGCCCGCGAACTTCGCATCCCTTGCGTCATCGGCACGAAGATCGCCACCCAGGTTTTAAAAAACGGCGACTTAGTGGAGGTTGACGCCAATAGGGGGATAGTGAGAAGATTAAAATATTAATATTTAATAATTAAAATATGAAATGGGAAAATTTTGTAAAAGCAGGAACAAGATTGCCTTTTTATATGCATCTTTTTATTGAAGGAAATAAAATAGATGTTCCGCGTCTAATCGGCTATAAAGCCAAAGCCTGGGTAACTGTTACTGAGGGGCGGCTGACCTCAGTTAATCAAAGCGCCGAAGAAGTAAAAAGGTTTGAAAAATTCCTGGCCGGTATTGCGAAAGACAAAACAAGACAGAACAAAATAATGGATAATTTCATAGCCACTGATGAGAATATACTAACTTATTGCAGGCAGCTATATTACAAAGATTACCAGGGCAAAAGCAACAAAGAATTAAAAGATATGTTAGCTCAGTTTGTTGTGCTATTTAGGGCGAAGTTTGGTGTATACGGTATGCCGGGCATGATAGATCTAGCGGCAGCATGTGTAGTGCCGAACTTTATCAGCAAGAAAATAAAAGACAAGGATTACGCTGCCCTTATTGAAGCAGACCGGCAAACAGATTTTACGAATGAACGGATTGCTTTATTAAAAATAGTTAAAAAAGTAAAAGATAGAAAATTAACAGATTTGTTTAAACAATCAAACAATGAAATTATCAGCCACTTGGGCGGGTTTGCCCCCACTATTTATTATCAGCTTGAATCCTATGTACGGGAATATGCCTGGACACCGGTTACTCACCATGTTCAGCCGATGAACCTAGATCAGGCGCTTGATGCCATCAAAGAAACATTAAAAGACCGCACGGCCATTTCTGAGCTGAAAACACTTATCAGTAAGCCGAAAAAAGTACGCCACAAACAAAAAATACTGATGAAAAAATACAAATTTACCAAACAAGAAGCTGATTTTGTAATATTTTTGCGGCGAGTAAACGTTTTTAAAGAAAATAGAAAAGCCGCTTTTAGCAAATCCTTATTATGGTCATATCCTTTATTCCAAGCCATTGCCGATAATCTAAAAATAGACGTAGTCTCGCTTAGGCAGTTAAATTATAAACAAATATATTCAGCCCTTTACAGCCAATTGTCAAAAAAACACTGGGAGTTAATTAGATTAAGGCAAAAAACTTATGTTTGTCAATTGCTGAATAACAAAATAACAGAACTTAATGGCCCGAAAGCAAAAAAATTCATTAAAAAAGAAATAGCCACAGACAATAAGGGTATAAAGGTTATAAAAGGTATGACTGCCCAACAAGGCAAAGTAAAGGGCAAAGTACGGGTTATTCGCCTGGAACACCAAACCGCATTGCTTAAAACCGGTGAAATACTAGTTACTTCCATGACTGATCCAGATATGGTGCCTGCCATGAAAAAAGCTAGAGCAATTGTCACGGATGAAGGAGGAATTACTTGCCACGCCGCCATAGTCTCCCGAGAATTGAAAATTCCCTGCGTGGTCGGAACCAAAATTGCCACTCAGGTTTTAAAAGATGGAGACAGGGTGGAGGTTGATGCGAACATAGGTATTGTGAGGAAAATATGACTATTCTCCAGGGCCTAAAATTAATTGAAAAGTATAAACTTCCTCATCCGGAATGGGAGTTTGTCCGTACTTTAAAAGGCTTAAAGAAGTTCTACAGTGTAAAAGATTATGTCGGCTGGACCATCCGCACCGTGGCGGTGGAAAAAGGGTCTTGGCGGAATTTATATGTCAATTGGCTGCCGAAAAAACAGGTGCCGGCAAAAGTTGATGAATTACAGCGAAAACAAAAGGGGAAAGCTTTATTTGTCGTTTACCCTTCCTGGCGTTGGAAAAAAGGAGGGACAATCTTGAAAGAGAAGGGGAGAACAATAATTGAAGCAGTTAAGGGAGAAATTGTAAATCTGATGAGGAAGGGAAAAATTAACTCTTCTTATGTTTATAATGGCAATCGTTTACGAGAATTTTCCGGTCAGAAAAATTTTCTAGGTCAAACGGAATTAAGAAAAATAAGAGAGGCCGCTGGCCAAATAAAAATGAAGGGAGTAATATTAGAGTGGGCCATAACGACGCAAAATAAATTTACTATATATCGCCTGGAAAAAATCCGGGAAGCGTCAAAATTATTGCTCAAAAAATATGGAGGAAAAAAAACATAATATTATTTTAAAAGGTATCTGCGGTTCGCCGGGTTTGGTTGAAGGCAAAGTTTGGATAATCAGAAATCCTGAAAAAAGGCCGACGAAAATCAAAAAAAATTGCATCGTTGTGGTGAAATACACCAGTCCTGTTCTGGCCGTGGCTTTAAAATTCGCCCGGGCGATTATCTGCGAAATGGGAACAACCACTTCGCACGCAGCGGTGATTTCCCGCGAGTGGGGGATTCCTTGCCTGGTCAGCGTCAAAGATGCCCTAACCATTTTAAATAATGAGGACTGGATTATCGTAGACGCTGATAAAGGAAAAATTTATAGAAGTTATTTAGATTAAAATAAAAACGGGGAAGCGTGTGCTGCCCCGTATCTGGTACATTATTGATGAAGTCTTAGACTTCCTTTTCGCCGCCGCCGATATCGCCGTAGGCGGCGATCTTTGTGAAAGTTCCATTTTCCCAGGTGTAGACGGCCGCGGATTCGCCTTTTCCGCCGATGTCGTTTAACATCGGTCGTCCGCCGCAGATCACCGCATTGTCGGGTAAAGAAGAGAGGAGAACGAGAAGAGCTTCTTTCATCCCGCGCTTATCGTACATCGTGCGCGGGATGCTCTTGCAGTCAGCCAAGCTCACAGTGCCGTCTTTTTCCAGGCTTTCCGGCCGGCCGACGAGAGCGTTGTAGCAGGTGATGGCCAGGCCGAGAGCCTCGGCCACATCACGGTGCCGCAGCCCCGTGCCGCAGATCACCTCGCTCGGGTGCTTGGGCAGATGTCCGACCAAAGCCCGGATTTGTTCGAAGCCTTCGTCCGTCATGGCGGGATCGCCGCCGGGATATTTGCTGCCATGTGTGACAATGTACACTTTTGCCATGATTACCTCCTATTTCGAGAATGTTTGGGAATGACTATCTGGAAGAATCTGATTTATATCATACCTTAACAAAATATATTCCTTTTGTCAAGATACCGAATATATTGTATAATTTAGGCATATGCCAGAAAAAGCTTTTCTAATTGGCAATGAAATAATCGTAAAAGCGGCTTTAGCCTGCGGCGCGGAGGCGTTTTTTGGCTATCCCATCACTCCGGGTTCGGAGATCATGCACGCCTGGGCCAAGGCGCAGGTAAAACAGGATATTAAGTTTTTACAGTGCGAGGACGAAATGACGGCCGGTTTTGCCGTTATTGGTGCCTGTTTGTCCGGCCACAAGGCCTTTACCGCCACGGCAGGACCGGGCAATGTCTTGATGCAGGACGCGGTTTCCATGGCGGAGGCGATGCGGATCCCTTTTGTCGGCATAATTGCCCAGCGCGGCGGGCCTTCCACCGGTTCGGTCATCTATTCCCAGCAGGAAGTGACTTTGACCGGCTGGGGCGGGAACGGGGAGGGGTATAGGATTGTTTATTCGCCCTCCACTCTGCAGGAAATATACGATTATACGATAAAATGCTTTAACACCGCCTGGACCTATCGTTTGCCCACATTTTTGCTGACGGACGGATACTTGGGCAAGATGCAGAGCGATGTTTTACTGAAACGGCCGCCAAAAATGGTACCGGCCCAGAATTTACTATCCAAGGGTTACACTAATTTGCGAAATTGTTATGATTTAGAGGAGGAGATCTATGAAGTTAATTTAAAATTAAAAAAAATTCACGATAAAGCCAGCCGCGAGATAACGGAATTTGAGAATTATAAGTGCGACGACGCAGAAACCATTATCGTCAGTCATGGCATTGTCGGCGCGGCCGCCCGGGAAGCGGTGATGGAATTAAGGAAATTAAAAAAGAAAATCGGCTTGTTCCGGCCGATCACTCTGAATCCTTTTCCAGGCAAAGAGGCGAGAAAGATCCTTAAAAAAGCCAAGGAAGTGATCGTGGTGGAATCGGCCATGAATCAATTGAACAAACTTCTCAAGGAACATCTTTATGGCCTGACCGTCAAGATCACTCAATACGGAAAACCGGCCTTGGGCATCACTCCTGAAGAGATCGTGAATTTATTGAAATAAGACAAGATATTTTAATCAACTAAAACAAAAAATATGGAGGCAAAAAAACAGCGCGCATCTTTTGTCATGCCCTTGGCGATCATGGCTATGTCAGCCGTGGCCGTGGCCTTGATCGTTTGGTGGACAATCCAATAGGCTTATCAGTGTTAATTGTTAAATTATCGATTTCTTCTCTTTAAATTATGTATTTAAAGCAGAGAAAAGCATTTATTTTACCTTTGGCTGTGATGGTAATATCAGCCGTCGCGTTCACATTTTTAGTTTTGCTGTCAGTTGACAAGAAACAGGGAAACATCAAGGATAATCTTAACACTGATTTAACTTCAGCCGGTTGCATAAAATCCGGCTGCTCAGGCCAGGTCTGCACGGAAGAAGGAAGCGACATCATTACTACCTGCGAGATCCAGGCTTGGTATTCCTGCCTTACTTTGACCAGGTGCGAGAAGCAGAAAAACGGCCGGTGCGGCTGGACGGAAAACGTAGCTTACATAAATTGCATGAAAGAGAAAAATCCATATTATAATCAAAATTAATATTTATGCCAGAATTACCTTTCCCCAAATGCTGTAAAATATCGTCAAAGCCCCACAAGTTCTGCCCGGGCTGCGGCCATCCCATTACATTAAAAGCCTTGGGCTGGGCGATTGATGAGCTCGGTATACAAAGCAATACCGTGATCGGTTTTGATATTGGCTGCTCTCTTTTGGCCTGGGATTTTTTTGACGTTGATTCTTTTCAGACCCATCATGGCCGGACCGTGCCGGTGATGGTCGGCTACAAAAAAATGGACCCGGAAAAAATATGCATCGCTTACGTGGGCGATGGCGGCGCTTACGCCATCGGAGCTCAGCATCTGGTCAGTGCCGCTTTAAGGCATGACAATATAACTATGATCGTCGTTAATAACACTAATTACGGCATGACCGGCGGCCAGGAAGCGCCGACTACTTTACCCGGCGAAATCACCAAAACCACGCCGGGAGGGGCGGATGACAGTTTTATGAAAGGTCCGGAGATGGTCGCCTGTTCTTTTGCCAAGCCCGGCGATTATATCGCCCGAGGCGCAATTGATAACCCGGTTCAGCTTAAGAATATGTTCAAAAAAGCCATAGAGAACCAGATCGCCAATAAAGGTTTTTCCTTCGTGGAATCATTGTCCGTTTGCCCCTTAAATTGGCGGACGGACGCCAAGGAGACTTTTGCCAAATTGAACCACAACAAAGTTTGTTTTCCGGTCAAGGAATTCTATAAATAATATGAAAATTATTAAGGAAGTAAAAAGGGATATAAAGAAGATCCTGATCGCCGGCGAAGGCGGCCAGGGCGTGCAGACCATGGCCAAGCTTTTAAACCAGTCGGCTTATGACAAGGGCTTGAAAGTCTCTTATATCCCGAATTACGGGGTGGAGCAGCGGGGCGGCGTGTCCATCGCTTTTATTTACATTCAGGACAAGCCGGTGATCTTTCCCAAGTTTGATAAAGCCGATCTGGTCGTTATTTTATCCGAACGCTCCGTCTTGCGCACCTGGCGCTATGTCGGCTCGGAATCAATCGTCATTTACAATTCTTCTTATATCACGCCTAAACTGATAAACAGTCAGAAACCGCGGATAAAAAATCTGATTCCCATTGACGCGACCAATTTGGCCCAGAATAAACTGAAAAGTCCGCGCGTGTTTAATACCATTGTTTTAGGGGCGATCTTAGGTAAACTCGGCAAGGTCACTTTCGCGGAAATGAAACGGGCGATCAAGAAATCTTTAGGCGCGAAGATAAAAGCCAAGCCGGAATTGGAAACTTTAAATAACGATGCCCTGAAAATGGGGATGGAGTTGGTTAGATAAGATATCAAGATATTGAGATATTTAGATATTAAGAATAACAAATTATAATAATCGATAAATATCTTGACCCTGATCACAAAAATATGAGGAAAAAGAAAATAAAAAAATTAAAGAATAAAACCATCAAGCGGAAAAAAATATCCATCCGCAAAGAGACTTTTAGTCCCTCGACGATTGCCAATAACCAGCGGTCATTCACCAATTACCGCGGCTTGTGCAAAGGCTGCGGTATCTGCATAGAGATCTGCCCTAAGAAATGCCTGAAATGGTCTAAAGAAGTCGGTTATTATAAAACTCCGGCGGTGGATTGCGATATAGAAAAATGCATCAGCTGCAAAACTTGCGAAACAAGATGTCCGGACGCGGCCATAAAAATTGAGAAGTTTGAAAGTGAAGAGCCTCTTTTAGCTGAACCGCCGAAGAAAAAATTGCTTAAATAAAATGGCTTTGGCCGAAGATTTGAAAGCAAAGATCAGGAATATCCCCGATTGGCCGAAAAAGGGGATTATTTTCCGTGATATCACGCCGTTATTAAAAGACAAGGAAGCTTTTAAAATAGCCGTGGATTGTCTAGCAAAACCCTACTTAAATCAAGGAATAACCACGGTGGTGGGAATAGACGCCAGAGGCTTCATCCTTGCTTCGGCCGTCGCTTACCAAATCGCAGCCGGCCTGGTCTTGATCCGCAAAAAAGGAAAATTGCCCCATAAAACTATTGCCTGCGATTATTCCCTGGAATACGCCAGCAATACCTTAGAAATTCATGAGGATTCCATTAACCAGGGCGAAAAAATCCTACTCGTTGATGATTTGCTGGCCACCGGCGGGAGCATGGAAGCGACCATTCATTTGGTGGAAAAATTGGGCGGAAAAATAATGGGCATTTCTTTTTTGATTGAACTGACGGATCTGGCCGGCCGGAAAAAATTAGGCGAATATCCCGTTAATTCATTAATCAAATTCAAAGAAGATGAAAAATAAAGCGGAGATCGGAATTTTGGGCGGGACCGGTCTTTATGAATTAATAAAGGATCCCATTAAAGTTCAGGTAAAAACTCCTTATGGTTTTCCTTCCGCAAAAATCAGTTTAGGAAAAATCGCCGGCCGGTCTGTCGCTTTTATTCCCCGGCACGGCGAAAAGCATCAGTTTCCGCCCCATTCAATTCCTTATCTGGCTAATGTCTGGGCTTTGAAAAGCTTAGGGGTAAAGAGGATCATCGCGCCGGCGGCCGTGGGCAGTTTGAACTTTACGATCAAACCGGGAACTTTTGTTGTCTGCGACCAGTTTATTGATTGGACTGAAGGAAGATTGGATACATTTTATAACGGCCCCAAGACAGTGCATCTCGCGACCGCTGATCCTTACTGCCCCATTTTAAGGAAATCTGCCATCCAGTCCTGTAAAAAATTGAAGATAAAATGTTTGGAAAAGGGGACGGTGGTGGTTATCCAGGGCCCGCGATTTTCCACCCGGGCCGAAAGCCGGTTTTTTGCCAGACAAGGTTTTGATCTCATTAACATGACCCAGTACCCGGAAGTCATTTTGGCGCGTGAACTGGGCATTTGTTACGTGAATATTTCCTTGGTCACCGATTACGACGCCGGCTTGGAAGGCCATAAAGATTTCAAGCCGGTGAATTTTAAGGAGATCGTCAGAATTTTCAACGATAACGAGCAAAGAGTTAAAAAGTTAATTTATCTGATGATCAAGAATCGGCCCGGAAAATTTGATTGCCATTGTGAAAAATACCTTAAAGAGGCGGCTAGATAAATATTTAGGCAGAATTCAATGATACTCTGATGAGAGAGTGTTTTTTTATTGCCAGAACTCTAAATTTGTGTTAATATTAACTCCAATATGGAAAAAAAGTGGCAGATCGCGCCGCCGATGCCGGCGGAATTCAAAAACGAATTTCCGGAGATCCATCCGGTTATTTTACAATTGCTTTATAATCGGGGGCTTTCTACCCAGGATAAAATTGACGAGTTTTTAAACCCGGATTACGGCCAGGATCAGTATGATCCTTTTCTTTTCCGGGAAATGCAAAAGGCGGTTGACCGCATTTTTTTGGCCCTTAAAAAAGAGGAAAAGATCCTGGTTTACGGCGATTATGACGCGGACGGCATCACGGCCACCGCGCTTTTGTATACGGTATTAAGGGATCTAAAAGCCAAGGATCTGCTGGTCTATATCCCTTACCGGCTTTCCGAAGGATATGGATTGAATGAAAAAGCGGTGGAAGAGATAAAAAAATGGGGCGTTAAATTGATCATTACCGTGGATTGCGGCATTGCCAACAAGAACGAGGTCAGCCTGGTCAAAAAAAGCGGGATGGAGATCATCATTACCGACCATCATCATGAGCCCTTATATCCGCCCACTGACGCCTACGCCATCATTAATCCTAAGGTGAAAGGAGAGACTTATCCCTTTAAAGACCTGGCCGGCGTCGGAGTGGCTTTTAAACTGGCTAAAGGCCTGATCCAGCAGGCCAAAAAATACGGCCGGGATCTAGGCCCGGCTTACGAGAAATGGCTGCTTGATCTGGTAACCATCGGAACGGTCACGGATTGCGTGGATGTTCTGGGAGAGAACAGAACAATCATTAAGTACGGCTTGGTTGTTTTGAATAAAACCCGGCGTCTGGGCTTGAGGAAACTGATGGAAGTTTCAAAACTCTCGGCCGGCGATCTTCTGACCTGGAATATCTCTTTTCAGCTCGGCCCCCGCCTCAACGCCTCCGGCCGGCTTAATCACGCCTCGGCTTCTTATCAGCTGCTTTTATCCAGTGATGAAAAAGAAGCGGCTAAGCTGGCCCAAGACTTGGAAAAGACCAATCAGGAAAGGAAAAGCATAACCGAAAAAATATTGAACGAAGCGGAAAAACAGGTGGCCAAGCAAAGGAACAAAAAAGTTCTTTTTGCCATCGGCGACGGCTGGTCTATCGGCGTCGTGGGCCTGGTCGCCGGCAAGTTATCCGATGAGTATTATAAGCCGGCCATTGTGATGGGCCGCGAGGATTTTGAGATCGTGGGCTCCGGCCGCAGCATCGCGGAATTCGACATAATTTCCGCCATTGAAAAGATCAGCCAGTATTTTAGCCGTTTCGGCGGCCACGCCCAGGCCTGCGGTTTCACTCTGACGGGCGAGAAAAATTTAAAGAGTTTTCAAAAAGAAATAGAAAAAATAGCGGCCGACCAGTTAAAAGGCCTTGATCTGCAGCCCAAGATTCATATTGAAAGCGAGATCAGCTTGGAGGCGATTGACTATGATCTACTGACGGAGCTTTCCAAATTCGAGCCTTTCGGTTCGGGCAACGAGCGGCCGAAATTCCTGCTGAAAGATCTTTCAGTCGTCGGTATAGAAAAAGTCGGCGCCAAGACCCAGCATTTGCGGCTGATGGTCAGCCAAAAAGAGAACTTGGTCCGCAAATGCATCGGTTTTTCTTTGGCCGAGACTCATGGTAAACTTAATGTCGGCGACACCATTGACCTGGTCGGGGAGGCTTCTTTTAACGACTGGAACGGGATGAAGGAAATACAGATAAAGATCTGTGATTTAAAAATAAAAACATGATGAAAAAAACCGCGGAAATTTTCACGGACGGCGGCTCCAGGGGCAATCCGGGCCCGTCTGGTCTCGGGGTGGTCATTTGGCAGGGCCATCAATTGCTTGGCCGTTTTAAAAAATATATCGGCGAGGGAACCAATAATCAGGCGGAATACCAGGCGATTTATTTCGGCCTGCAAAAAGCCCAGGAATTAGGGATACAGGAAGCACATTGTTTTTTGGACAGCGAACTGGTGGTCAACCAGTTGAACATGAATTATAAGGTGAAAAACAAGGAACTGGCTCCCTGGTTTGTAAAAATCTGGAATCTGCGCCAGTCATTCAAGAAAATAACCTTCACTTATATCCCGCGGGAAAAAAATACAGAAGCTGACAAGCTGGTCAATGAGGCGATTGACGAGAAAAAATAGCTTTAATAAATAAGTAAATAATGCTGCCTTTTATTGGCAGTTTTTATATTGACAAAATCCTTGTTTTAGGTTAAAGTATTAATTGCCTAAGTAAACCGGATGATCGCCCGCCTTCGCTCTGCGCTTTACGCTTGAGCTACGGCGGGCAAGCCCCTTTTTTTAGAGAAATAAGGGGGCCTGCCCGCCGAAGCCCGAAGTGAAACGTAGGGCGAAGGCGGGAGGAAAGTCCGAACACCTCTTTCGCCAGTTTTTGGCGAAAGAACAACGATAGTTCTTAACAAGAACCGAAGGGTAAGTGGTCAAAACGCTCGCGCGAATTTTTGACGCTTTGCTTTTTAGGGAAAGTGCAACAGAAACATACCGCCGCAAGCCCTATTCACTTATCGGGGCTGGCAAGGGTGAAATCGTGTCCTCCTTCGTCTTCCTACGGAAGACTATGGCGGATTCTCCGAAACCAAACGCATTCTGTATCATCTTTGTTTTACAAGGATTGATACTCCGAAGCCTTGGCGAAGGAGTAAGGTAAGAGCTCACGCTTTTCCAAGGTGACTTGGAAAAGGGGAAAACCCTATCGGGTGCAAGACCAAAGTTATTTCCGGTTAAAATTTAGCCGGGGATGGGTAGGTCGCATGACTCCGGCCGCAAGGCCAGGGGCAAGAGAGATGATCATCCTGCCTTCGTCAAGACTTCGGCAGGCAAGCCCTCTTATTTTAAGGAGGGACTTGTCCACCGTAGCCTTGGCGAAGGTGGACAGAATTCGGCTTATAGGTTTACTTAGGCATTTTTAATAGAATTTTTATGAAAAAATCTGAGCTAATTTTTTCCGCGGTATTGGTGCCCATAGATTATCTAATGATTTTAGCGGCGGGTCTTTTTGCCTATTATTTGCGTTTTCAATCGGCACTGACCGATCTGCGTGAAGTTTTTTATGAAATGAGTCTGGAGCATTATTTCATAATTTTAAGTCTGACAGGAATCGTCTGGCTGGGTGTTTTTGCCGTTTCCGGGCTTTATAATATCCGCGGCACCCGCAAAGCGATTGACGAGCTGGCCCGAATTTTTATCGCCTGCTCGACCACGGTCATGTTGATCATTATCGTGATCTTTTTCCAGCGCGAATTTTTTTCTTCGCGCTTTATTATTCTGTCCGGCTGGGTATTAAGCATTATTTTTGTCTCCTTGGGCCGGATATTGATTCGGGCCTTTCAGCATTCATTATTTAGAAAAGGTGTTGGCGTTCACAACGTGTTGATTATCGGCCGGGACAATAATACGGACCAAGTGGTAAAACAAATTCACCTTAAGCCCTTACTAGGCTATAAAATCATCAATCATTGGCAAAATTTTGATGACGAAAAACTAAAATTAGCCGAAGTCATGGCACAAAATCAAGCCATTGACGAAATTATACAAGCTGATTCAAATTTACCCAGAGAAGAGGTATTAAGACTGATTGATTTTTGCAATAATTATCATCTCGTCTATAAATACGCGGCGGGTTTCGCCGAGGCGCAAACAGTTCACCTGGAAGTAAATACTTTGGCCGGTATACCGATTGTCGAAGTGAAAAGAACGCCACTGGATGGCTGGGGCAAGATACTTAAAAGAGTTTTTGATATCGTATTTTCCCTGTTTGTTTTGATAGTATTATCTCCCGTATTTATCCTCGTCGCCTTGGTCGTAAAATTGGATTCGAGCGGCCCGGTTTTCGCCCGTTTGGAGCGGATCGGCGAGAGCGGGCGTCCTTTTATTCTCTTTAAATTTCGGTCCATGATAAAGAACGCTCATGACCTAAAGAAGAATCTCGTTGCTTTAAACGAAAGGAAAGACGGCCCTCTTTTTAAGATTAAAAATGATCCCCGGATAACGCGAGTCGGCGGTTTTATCCGCAAAACAAGTTTGGATGAGCTACCCCAGTTTTTTAACGTTTTAAAAGGGGAAATGAGCGTGGTCGGACCCCGTCCTCATGAACCGGAAGAAGTGGCCCAATATCAGAAAAATCACCGTAAATTGCTCGCCATTAAGCCGGGCATTTCAGGTCTGGCCCAGATTTCCGGCCGATCAGACCTTGTTTTTGAGGAAGAGGCAAAATTAGACATTTATTATATTGAAAACTGGTCATTTAGCCTTGATCTGCAGATAATCATCAGAACCCCTTTTGTCGTATTATCAACTAAATCCGCCGGCTGAATATTTTATGAAGATCGCTTTAGTCCATGAACATCTGGCTCAAGACGGGGGAGCGGAAAAGGTTCTGAAGATTTTTCAGGATATATACCCTGAGGCTCCGACCTATACTCTTGTTTATGACAAAAAAATGGCGAATCCCGATTTTTTAGGCAAGGATATAAGGACTTCTTTTTTGCAGAAAATACCCCTGGGAGTGAAAAAATATAAATGGCTCTTGCTTTTAATGCCGACGGCGGTAGAAGGATATGATCTGTCAGAATATGACGTGGTTTTATCCTCTGCCTCGGCCTTTGCCAAGGGGGTAATTACCTTGCCAAAAACGGTGCATATCTGTTATTGTCATTCGCCCACCCGTTATTTATGGAGTGACACTCATTCATACGTGGGCGAACTTCCTTTCAGCCGGTTGATCAAAAAAATCATCCCTTATTATCTTACTCGTTTGAGAACCTGGGATAGGCTGGCGGCCGACCGGGTGGACGAATTTATCGCTAATTCCCGGACCATCCAGAAAAGGATCTATAAGTATTATCGCCGTGATTCAAGCGTTATTCTGCCGCCGGTGGAAACCACTCAATTCGCTTTGAGCGACAAGGTGGATAATTATTACCTGATCGGCGGCCGTTTGGTCGCTTATAAAAGGTATGATCTGGCGATCAAGGCTTTTTCCAAATTGGGCATTCCTTTGAAGGTTTTTGGCGAAGGCCCGGAATTTGATAAATTGCGGGAGAACGCGAAATCAAACATTGAATTTTTAGGCAAGGTTTCGGCGGATGAGCTGAAAAAACTTTATAGCCACTGTCTCGCTTTCTTGCACCCGCAGGAGGAGGATTTTGGCATTACGGCCGTGGAAGCGATGGCCTCCGGCCGGCCAGTGATCGCTTACGCCGCGGGCGGCGCCTTGGAAACGGTTATAGAGGGCCAAACCGGGGTCTTTTTCGACGATCAGGAATGGGAAGCATTGGCCGACGCGGTCATTCGCTTTAAGCCGGAGAATTTTAAATCCGCCGCTATAAAACAGCACGCTTATGAATTTGACACGGCCAAATTTAAGGAGAAAATCAAAAATTACGTTGAGCAATCTTTTCAAAAATATCAAGAGAAAATTAAATAAAGGATAAAATTTATGGAATTGAAAGAATATTTTTCCGTGGTAAACAAATACAAATTCTTGGTAATTTTTATTTTGTTGTTGGCGGGAATATCCGCTTTTTTATTAAGTTTTTTTAAGCCGGCAGTTTATGACGCTTCAGTTTCTTTTGCCGTCAACCGGATAAATCGGGAAATAACCACCCAGTATGAATATGACGGTTATTATGCCATTCAGGCTTCTGACCTGGTTTCTCAAACGGTGGTCAGCTGGTTTTCCACGCCTTCCGTGGTCAAGGAGATATACGCCGAAGCAGGAATCAATCCGGACTTGGATTCATTGAATGAATACGCCAATCTTTTTAACACAAAAAAATACTCCGGGCAGAATATCGGCGTGAAGTTCACGATGGCGGAAAAAAGCACGGCTGAGAAGTTGGCCTTGGCCATGATTGACGTCATTAGTAAAAAAGTTGCCGACCTTAACAAGACCGCAGATACAAAAGCGCTTTTTGAGGCCGTGGCTTCACCGGTCGTAATTGTTACCAACAAGCCAAAGGTTTTTTTAATCACGCTGATTGGTTCGACGTCCGGCCTGATCATTGGTTTATTCCTCGCTTATTTTATTTATTACTTAAAGTCAGAAAAAAAAGAAAGCCACTATTAATTTATGCGGATCGGCATTGACGCCCGTTTTTACGGCCCATTGACCAAGGGGCTAGGGCGTTATAGTGAAAAATTGATTCAGTATTTGCAGGAATTGGACCACCAGAATGAGTATGTTATTTTTTTGAGGAAGGAGACTTGGGAAAAATTTCAGCCGAAGAACGCCAATTTCAAAAAAGTCTTGGCCGATTTTCGCTGGTATTCTCTGGCGGAGCAGATTAAAATGCCGGGTCTGATAAAAAAACAACACTTGGATCTAATGCATTTTCCGCATTTCAACGTCCCGTTATTATATCGGGATAAGTTTGTCGTCACTATCCACGATCTTATATTAACTCATTTTCCCACCCAACGGGCCTCCACTTTAAGTCCTTTAGTCTATTGGCTGAAACATTTGGCTTACCGGCTCGTGATCCGACGAGCGGTGAAAAAAGCGGCCAGGATCATTACCATTTCCCAATATTCCAAAAAACAGATTATTGCCAATTTCGGAGTGGCTCAAAATAAAATCGCGGTCACTTACGAAGCGACCAGTGATTTCAAGCCGACGCCGGCCAAAGTTTCCGAGGAGGATTTTTCCCTTAAATACAAGATCCAAAAGCCATATCTTTTGTACGTTGGCAACGCTTATCCCCACAAAAATTTAGAAAGATTAATTTCCGTGTTTAAGACTCTGGTCCAGGAGAAAAGCCTTGACTTGAAGCTGGTCTTTGTCGGCAAGCTGGATTATTTTTACACCCGATTGCAAAATCTGGTCAATGAATTAAAATTAGACCATAAGGTGTATTTCTTGGGTTATGTCGAGGATGAAGAACTTAAATTTTTGTATCAGAATGCCTTGCTTTACGTTTTTCCTTCTCTTGAGGAAGGATTTGGCTTGCCGCCTTTGGAGGCGATGACCCAAGGCCTGCCTGTGGTGTCAAGCAAAGCTTCCTGTTTGCCGGAAATATTGAATGAAGCGGCTTACTACTTTGATCCGAAAAGCGAGAAAGAAATGGCTGAGGCGATTATTAAAATGACTAGTGATGGAAGTTTGAGAAATAATTATAAAGCTAAAGGAATTAACCAGGTAAAAAAGTACGCATGGCCGGTTTTGGCCCGAGAGACCTTAGAGATTTATCAATCAGCCATAAATAACCGATGAACAGCCATTATCAGAAAAATACCTCCAAAGATGATCAAGAGGAATATTTAAAAAAAACACGGGTCCCCCGCGATAATGTTTTAGATTTAAAACATTTGTTTGCCCCGGAAGAAGAGGTGAAAAGAACCAGTCTGCGGGGTAAATTTAATCTGAGTAAATTTTGGCCAAAATTGCCCGCGGCAAAAAAAATAAAACTCGGCGGGCTGGTTATCGGCTGGAAAAATGTGATAGTTTTCGGGGTAGTCTGTCTCGTTTTGATATTGCCTTTTTTATGCGCCCAAGGCTATCAAGGTATAAATAATCTAAAAGGCCGGGTCTTGGGTGTTTCGGTGAGCGCTTTGGATAATTTAAAAAGCGCCGGGCTGGCTTTGAGCAATTTTGACATGGCGACCGCCGCCGACCGCTTCAATCAGGCGGAAAATGATTTTAACGCCGCTCAAAAAGAACTGAGCCAAATTAATGACGTAATTTTCGCCCTGATAAAAATCATTCCCTTTAAAGGGGAAACCGTGACTTCCGGCCAGCATCTGATTTCCGCGGGCAAGAATATCGCGGAAATAGGCCAGCTTATCAGCGAACAATTAAAGCCTTTAACCGGAGAGCTTAAACTTAAAGAAGGCGAACTGGTCGTTCCAAAAGTGCTGTTTTCATTCCGACAGAGCTTAGAAGTGGTGTCGGATAAAATGAAAGCGGTTAAAAACGATTTAGACAAGGTAAAGATCGAGAGTTTGCCTCAGGAATATCAGGTCCAGATTCTGAAAATCAGAGAGGCCTTACCGGCCTTGGATGAATATCTTGAAAAAAGCAAATCAATGTTTTCCGTCTTAACTTCTCTTTTAGGCCAGAATAAGACCCAGGAATTTATTTTCATTTTTCAAAATAACCGGGAAATAAGGCCGACCGGCGGTTTTATGGGCAGTCTGGCTTTGGTGACGGCGAAGAACGGCGAGGTGAAAATTTTGGAAGTGCCGGGCCGGGGGCCGTACGAGATAAACGATGATCTGTCTGCCGACATAATTCCACCCAAGCCCTTGTGGCTGGTCAACAATAAATGGGGGATACAGGACGCCAACTGGTTTCCCGATTTCCCGGCCACAGCCCAAAAAATAAACTGGTTTTATGAACTGTCCCGCGGCTTTTCCGTGGACGGCATCGTGAGCCTTACCCCGGATATTATTATTGATCTGTTGAGAATAACCGGACCGATAACTTTGGATAAGTACGAAACCGTGATCACCGCCGATAATTTCATTGAAAAAACCCAGCTTAAGGTGGAAGTGGAGTATGATAAAGCGACTAACCAGCCTAAAGCCATAATCGGAGACTTGATCCCGCTGCTTTTAAATAAAGTTTTAAAGACCAAGCCCGGCGATTTTCTGGAACTGGCAAAGGTTTTACAAAAAGCGGTGTCAGAAAAAAACCTGCTGATCTACGCCAAAGACGAAAATTTGGAAAAAGAATTGATTGACCTGGATTTGGGCGGTGAGATCAAAACCGCGCCTAAAGATTATCTAATGGTGGTCAATACCAATATCGGCGGCGGGAAAACCGACGGCGTGATTAGGCAGGAAATTTTACACGAGGTTTCTTTTTATTCTGACGGCGAGATTGTAGATACTTTAACAATTAAACGGACGCATCAAGGTGATCCTAATAATTCTGTTACTAAAATAAAAAATATGGATTATTTAAGAGTTTATGTGCCGGCCGGCGCCGAACTTTTAAGCGCTTCCGGTTTTAGCGAGATCGATAAAAATTTGCTTAAATATCCTGATGAAAAGGCGGTTGAAGACAAGGATCTGATGAATATTGAAAAAGATCCGGTGATTGACGAAAGAAGCAACACGCGGATAACTTCTGAATTCGGCAAGACTTGTTTTGCTAATTGGTTAAACGTGGAAGTGGGAGAAAGCAAGGAAGTTGTTCTAAAATATAAACTGCCCTTTAAACTTGAAGAGGCGGGTGTTTATTCTTTGTATTTACAAAAACAGCCGGGAGTAAACGATTCCTCGTTCACCGGCACTTTAACCCTGCCTTCAGATTTCAGCTTAATCCAAGGCTTGCCCGAAGGCATAATTAAAGATAATGAGGTTAATTATCAAACAACCATTAATGAAGATAAGGTTTACGGCGTGGAATTGGATAAATTAGAATAGCAGCGTAATTCAGCAGTTATCCACAAAGGCCAGATGTTGGCCTTTTTTTAATATCCAAAAAACAGGCATTTTTGACTGATTTTGCCTTGTTTTTGATCATATTAAATAATTAATTTAACCTAACATTAGGCAAAAATAGACTGGGGTGGGGATAACCCCCCTTGACAATAAAACCAGGCCATTCTATATTGACCAGTTAAGTGAAAAGAGGGAGAGAGACAAAGTCTTAGAGGAGGGGACTTTGACAACCAAATAAGAGTGAGGAGAAAGAGGAGAGAGAACCGATTTTTATATAGTCGGTAATAGAAGATTTATATTAAAGTGTTTTTAATATTGAAAAAGGGCTCTCTCCAAATATGTTGGTAGGGTCCTTTTTTGTTGGCTTATTATCTTAATGAGAGAAAAGGAGGGTAGTTAAGGCGTTCTCCCCGAAAGGGCTTGGAACGACCGAGGCCTGAGAGAAAGTCAGGGCAGGAATTATCTTGCCCTAGAACTTTCACGAAAGGCCGGGCCTGGTCTCAAATCAATCGATATGAGAATCAAGCCGCACTATCCTTCTGTTCTCTCCTTAAAGATCTTTGAGGAGCAAGGAGGGGAGGGGGTCTAGTATCCTCTCTCTTCCTACCGTAGTTTTCCTTGAAAAAAAATAAAACCTCCAGGGTAGTCACAGGGAGGGTGAGAAAATCATTTCGGATGATGTTGAATGTTTGGTCGGGTTTACTCGATCATCCACTCACTTCATCTTTAGGCCTGTTCTTTTTTTAAGAAAAGATTGCCATTTTATTCTCACCTCCGTGTGCGTGCTCTGGATTACATAACAAACGTTTGGATAAGGAATTCCGAAATGAAGAAGTGATTATGTTCAAAGTATTGATTATTGTCGGTACTATGATAGTAATTCGTCGGATACTTAATCTTCATTTCCATATTACCAAGCATGGCGTTCATCGCCCTGTATGGTGGATATGGAAAGATGAAGGCTGCTGGCGTTATATTCCTCGTGAATACGATCCCAGCGAAATGCGGGAATGTACTTGCTGCGGGAAGGCGTTCTGGCGGGCGAAAGGAAGTATCTTCTGGCAGGCAGTTTGCCATTAAATCTTTGTTCTTTTCTAAAGGATATATTCCAGGCCAGTCTTTGGCCAAAACCGGGGAACGAGATTGCCATTGCTTCAAAGCTTTCGCATCACTCTCGTCCCCCGGACTTTTTCAAGGGCATTAATGCTTTAGTGCCTTAGAAAAAGTCCAAATTAATTTGGACATTGTTCTTCTTTAAGAGATGCCCCACAAAGGTATCTCCCCGCTAAGACCAGTTTACTGGTCATCCCCGGGGGAGTCGTATCAAAGACCCGATTCCTCCATTCCCTTGAGAGCATTGAAACAAAATGCTTTCAAGAGAGTGAAAGTGGTCAGGTAGATTTTGACAACTCGAACAGGAGGTTCTGAAATGACTTGGAAAAAGGTAGGTTTATCAAACTGCGGGATGCTGCTGTTCGTGCTCGGTTTCGGGCCGCTCGGGGTCAACCATTGGTTGACTCATACGATCGGTTGCGGACTGATCTTCGGCGGTTTGACGCTGACGCTTACCATTGTGTTGACGCCAAGCCCGTCGGTAAAGGAGGCAATAAGATGAAAGCCATCTGTATACTTCTGGTAACGGTGGATGCGTGCCTATACTTGGCCGCGATTACCGTTCTGGCAACGCTAATGCCGCCATATTACGTGGTATGCGTTGTCCTGGGGGTCGGCATATACGATTTCATCGCCACTACTCGGTTTTCTCGCCGTTGGTGGCAGATGACAAGGAGAATCCTCGGCCGGTAGCCATATCGGCCATTATGCACCTTCTTGCACAACCAACCTTTGGGGGGTCCGAAACAGCAACGACCCCCTATCTTCCGAGAGCATTAAAAGATTAGTGCTTTCAGAAGAGAATGAAGTCGGCTGTTTGTAAATTTTAAGGAGGTCAGTCATGCGTGAGATTCTTATCAATTTACTGATATCAAGTATTGCGTGTGTCATCTTGGCGATTGGATTGAATGCAAATCATAAGATTCAGCTTGGAATCAGCATCTTGGCGACCATACAGGTGATTTTGGGAAGCCTCAATTTTGTTCTTATATCCCGTAAGAACAGAATAAAGTAGAGGCAACGCACTTTTACCCGAGAGAGAGATCCGCTTCTAGCGCTTTTTTCTCTCGGCTTTCCCAAGCTAAGCAATAAATTGGTTAGCTTAGGAAAGAGTTCTTTGACACGCCTCCGTCTCCCTGCGGGAGATTTCGGCGCGCGAGACTCAGTAAAACCATGTTTATTTCTGTTTGGCAAGCCCTGATGTTTGTCATCGGGTATTCCGTTGAGCTTGACCAAAAAATCCCATGGCCATGAGCCACAGGATTTGAGAAACGGGTATTTTGAAAATTTAATATTCCAGTTTAACCTTAACTTTACGCGCCAGCTGGCGGATTAGGTCTTCCAGGCGGGCAACCTCTTTATAAAGAGCGCGGTCAAGCTTAGCTTCTATTCTTGATAGGCGTTGGCCGTGATCAGAGAGTTCCTCGTGAATAACTTGTAAATCCTGCTTAGTTGCCATGTCCTTAATATCCTGTTTCGTTGCCATATCGGCAATATCGCGTTTAGTTGCGGTTTCGTCAAAACCACGGGCCACCATCCTGGCCAATTCATTCAGAGTAATTTGTTTTTTTGACTTTTTCATAATCTATCTTCCTATTTAGCCGCCAAAACTGCTTACTTATTATAGTTTAGCCTTTAAAAAGCGTCAAGATGCATTAATATATTAAATATAAATCCGTCTTATCAGCTCTTTGACTAAAAATCTTTCTTCGCCACCTCCATGGAGGGTGAGTCTCCCTGTCGAAAGATAGGGCAATCGACTGGGGATATATTGATTGTTTAACTTGGTTTCACTAAGTTAAATTAGTTGATTATCCCTTAGGCCCTTTACTTCTTAACCGGGTAAAGATCAGCCAAATTAAACTCACCTCCAGTGAGGTGGTGGAAGAAGAAACAACGGTTTCAGAAAGACTGCTAGAAAAGGCGGTCAAGAAAGGAGTCGTCATGGACGACTATGAAGGCAGTTTTCGCCAGGAAGGTCAGCAAGCGTATAATGCTTGGCTGAAACAGATGCTCATAATGGCTCTCGTTATATTCGGGGTTTTGATTGTCGCAATCTGGGTTATTCCTCTGGCAATGTGTCACGGCTTGCAGATTCATAGCAAGGTGATGACGCAAGCCAAGATTGCCGCTACGGTCATTGGCGTATTGGGTATCGTGTTGGGCTTTTGGTCAATTTGTTCCGAAAGGAAATGAACTCGACCAAGTAGTACCTACGGTTTTACGGGCGTCTGCCAGCCTAAGATGGTAGAGTTTTTCTCATGAAAAGAAGGATTGATGACGTACGAACCTTAGGTGGAGGTGAGACCACCTTAAAAAACACTAAAAGATATGGCGGCGGACGCCTGAAACTGAAGTTCCGCGGGGGCTTGAGCGCACAACTAAGTCTTAAGCCCCTTCCTTCTCAAGCCGACAATGAATTGCCGGTTTAAGAAGGAAAAGTTCTTTATATCAAACCTTTCTCCGCCACCTCTATGGAGGGTGAGTTGACCCTGTCGAATGACGGGGGCAATCGACTGGGGATATATTGATTGTTTAACTTGGTTTCACTAAGTTAGATCAGTTGATTATCCCTTAGGCCCTTTACTTCTGAAAAGAGTAAAGACAAGCCAATTTAACTCACCTCCAGTGAGGTGGCGGAAAGAATAATTAATTTAAGTATTGAACTTTTCAGGCAGTTATTCAACCTTTGCTAGGAGGTACGGTCATGAACGGTAGAATCAGCAAGACGGGAGACGCCGGTTACTTTTTTATCGCCGGCGATGACGGGGGCAACTACTATTCCCGCGACGAATGGGTCTATTCCAGCTTCCGTGGCAGGATCGAACTCAACGCCCGGGTGGAGTTTCAGACCCGGGTATGGCAGGGAAAGCCGCAGGCTTTCGCGGTCAGAGCGGAAGCTTTAGCCGCGTCGCAAGCCAAGTCGGTCAGGACCGTCAAGTTTGACGAGCACCACGATGGCCGGCTTCAGCTTCTTCACTCCATTCTGGAGGAGGGAAGGAAGCCGAGCGATGATGAGCAGAAAACGCTCTTCGCGGTGTGGCTGACGGATGCCCAGGGGCATCTGCTCACGGATCAGTACGACTGCGGAAACTGCGCCCGGCACCCGCGCTTCTACCGGCAAAGGTTCGACGGACTCTACGTCGTGACCTTCGGCCAGGATTACCCCGCGGTGATTCTCTGTGAGAAGTGCCGCCGTCGCTTCTCCCAGCTGTACCCTTCGTGCCAGACGAATATCAGTCCGCTCTATGATACCCTGGAAAGACTCGGTATTCGGCCGAACGGTCGCGGCTGGACTCTCGGTCAGGCCGCCAATTCCCATCGTCGGGAAAAGAATCGGCGAATCATCAAGCCGATTTTCCAGGCTTCGGAAAAGGCCCGGCAGAGCAATGAAGAGCTCGTCGAGAAGTTCTCGAAACGCTGGCGCGAGCAGAAGACCGCCTGACATCGTATAAAAATTAGGAAGGGGCTCGCAAGACTTGAAATACAGTTTTGTCCGCCCCTTCCGCTCTCTTGAGCCTATCAGAAAAAATCTGGTAGACTGAAGAGAGTTCTTTGAGAAAAAAGTTGGCAGCGGTTCGTCTGTTAGCATATAGCCTATGGCTTATGGCATATAGTTTGTTTGTTTAGTAGTTTTTTCCATAAGCTATAGGCTATAAGCCATACGCTAGCAGTTGGGCCGCTGCCAATCCTGTTTGACCCGAAATCAGACAGTAAAATAATCGGGTGAGCGATTATTTTTGCCGATAAGGCGGCAAATGAGGGCCCGAAACCCTCGACTGTTACCCGGACCCGAAATCCGGATTTCATACCGACGGCCCGAAACCGTCATAAATCAGGGAGGTTCGAAATGTCGAACGTATATGTTGAGAGGCTCGAAGCGGAATACCGCCGAGCCAGCAATCTGGTCAAGTTCTTCGTCGGGTGTTTGATCATCGTCGGTCTCGTTCTGGTCCTTTGCTTCAAGCCGTTTTTTGGTGATCGTCCGGCTTTGGACTCCCTGTGCTGGAGCACGGGAATTGTCGTCGTCGGCATCGGCGCCGCCGCATTTCTTCTGATGGAAATGAAGAAGAAGATGGTTGATGGCCAAGTGGATAAGGCTTTCAAAAACTTCTTCGGGTTTTATCCGCAGATCGCCGATATAGAGCAGTTTTCGGTCACGGCCGAAGGCATGGTGAGGAATCAGCTTAAAATCAAGTCTGCCCTACTGAAACAGACGCTGGGAGCGAAAGATGCGCTCAAGTCCGCGATCAAAGAGGGCAAGATGACCAAGGCTTTCCAGTACATCAATCGCTGCCTTAAGCAGGATGTTGATGAGATCTTCAACGCGTACGATGCCGCGATGTATCGCGGCTACCTGCGCGACGTGCTCAAGGAGAGGTCCCTCGAAGCCCTAGCTTCGCTCTAATCTCTGATTACCTGTCTCACCGCAGGTAATTGATCTTTGGAAGGGGAGCGAACGTTTTGAAAAATTCGTTTGCTCCCCAACCTACTTGAGTCCGCAATTAATAAAGTGTATAATTGTAGGCTCAAATAGGTTCATTGAAAGTTTTAAAACAACTAGCGCGGAGGTTATGACGTGAAGAAGATTAGTTTGATTGAAGTCTTTATTGGTATAGTCGTGGTGGCTTTGCTCGCGGCAGTCTTGTCACCTTCATTGACTCTCTGGCTGGTACGGGCTCGGGAAGCGGAGTTCGCGGTCAATTATTCCGCTGTCCAGAAAGCAGCCGAGGATTTCGCTATTCAGAATTACGGCCGTTTTCCTCGGAATATCGATAAAGATAAAACGCCGTCCGGACAAACGCTTCGGGATATCGTGTCTGCATACGACAGCATTTCTAATCCGTTCACCAAGAACGGGGTCACGGTAGTAATCAACGGGATAGCCTGGAAGATTGGGCAGGTCGGATACTTGCCAAATTTTCAGGACAGTATCCCGGTCGGCTGTACGATTACCGCCGTTGGTATTATAGGTGATACAGTCATCGTCTGTCCAAAGTAACGGAGGTTAGTGATGAGAAAAGCCTTGATTTTCGCCTTGATTTTTTTGGCCGTAGTCGGCGGGCTCTCCCTTCGTTCCTATATCCTTGAGAAGAAGGAACTGAATGATGTCCGCCGGATCTGCTCTTTCTATTATGCTGTGGCCGTCCATTATGAGGAATTGAACGGCCGACCGCCGGAGTCGTTATCGGCCAAAATCGGCGGCACGACTCTGGCTGATTCGATCGTTACTCGGTGTTCCGAAGCAGGGATACCGGTAATCTCCATGGATTCGATGATGGTCTATAAGGACGTCATCGAGATCCGGCATGCGCCATGTATCACTATGAATCTCGATAGCAGTTTTGCAGTATACTGGAAGGAGGATTTTACAGAACATCTGTACGCCGTATACTCGCCAAGCGGTGAGTAGGGAATTGCCCTTTTTTCGTCATATCGGGCACGTTCAAGTCCAACTCTTCGGACGTGCCTTCCTTCCTAGGTCATTATTACTACCAAAATAGTGGCTTGAGAAGGGTAATATTTATTAACCCCTTGACATTTTATTCAATATAGTTATATATTGAAGACAGAAAGCTGTCTGTAAGCCTAAAATCAAGAATTTCTGTGGCAATAGCAAATCTCTCTCCTCTTGTTTTAGAAACGCAAGTTTTTAAAGCAAAGCTACTGAACAGTCATTCTCAAATTTACAAAGCTTACAGGCAGCTTTTTGCGTTTACTTTATTTTTTCGCTTTGAAACTGGGTTGGTTATTGTTATTTTAAGCATACTGCTGGTTAAATTCCAAATTTCAAGCATCAAATTTCAAATAAGCTCCAAATTTCAAAACCAAAATTCAAAACACAAGGTTATTTGGATTTTTCAATTATAGAACAGAAGATTTTCTTGAGCTCAATGGATTCGTTAAAAAGGAAATAGCCTTGTTTTTGGATATCTTCTTTATTGGTTTCCATTAACAATCTTAGCCAATAGGCGGATTCTTTCGCTTCTTTGCGGCAAATTTTTGCTCTTAAAAGAAAATCTTTTCGGCTCAAAGACTCATTGGCCTCAATATAATTGGCACCAACAGAACCGGCTGATCTTACCACTTGTTTTTTATATTCCAAGTTGGCCGCCGTGTAGGGTATTTTTTGCGTATAAAGAGCGACGTTTTTGGCGAACTTAAAACATCTTTCCTCTAAGTCATAGTATTTGTTTCGGTCATTGAAATTTTGGTCATTGTCCGCCCGAGGCGGAACAGCCTTGGGCTGAGGATTTATTTGTGTTTTGGGATTTGTGATTTGGTGCTTAAACATAAAAAGAGGCCTTCCAAAGCCACCTATCACAATTATATAAAAAGCGCGGCCAGTTGTCAAAAGCGCGAATTTCTGTTAAAATTCGTTTATTATGTTTGGTAAAATATGGCATAAATTGCAAACAACCGTGGCCGGGGGAGCGATGATCATCGCTTTTGCTTCTATTATTTCCCGCCTTTTAGGATTATTGCGCGACCGCTTGTTCGCCTCCACTTTCGGAGCAGGGGATATTTTGGACAGCTACTACGCGGCCTTCCGTTTGCCGGACCTTATTTTTAATGTTTTGGTCTTAGGCGCCCTTTCCGCCGCTTTTATCCCGGTATTTTTGGAATATTGGCAAAAAGATAAAGAAGGGGGTTTTACCCCCAAGGAAGCCTGGCGGATCACCAATTCCGTTTTAAACATTTTTTGCCTGATCCTTGTTTTTTTAGGCTTGATATTTTTTATTTTTGCTCCCCAGATCACTTCCTGGATAACGCCCGGTTTTTCTCCGGAAAAACAGGCGATGACCATGAAATTGACCCGGATAATGCTTTTATCAATAATATTTTTTGGCGTTTCCAATATTATCGGCAGTATTCTTAATTCTTTCCGGAAATTCGTCGCTTTTGCTTTCGCGCCGGTGATGTATAATATCGGAATTATTCTGGGCATTACGTTTTTTTACAAATGGTGGGGGCTGGCGGGTCTGGCCTGGGGTGTTGTCTTAGGCGCTTTTTTGCATATGGTTATTCAGCTGCCTTCGGTCTTGAAGACCGGCTATCATTACCAATGGCTTTTTGATTTTCACCATCCCGGCGTCAAAAAAATGTTCCGCCTTATTCTGCCCCGTACTTTCGGCCTGGCGGTGGGTCAGATCAACCAGCTGGTGATCACCATTGTCGCTTCTTTTCTGGCGGCCGGGTCGCTGGCCGTTTTTAATCTGGCCAATAATCTGCAGAGTTTTCCCATTAATGTCTTTGGCGTTTCTTTGGCCATTGCCGCTTTTCCTCTGATGAGCGAGGCTTTTGCTTCCCGGTCCACGGAAAAATTCGTGGTCCAGTTTTCCGTCACTTTGCGCCGGGTTTTATTTTTGATTATTCCCGCC
>JBDRMK010000008.1:0-6083 GCA_043812155.1 Patescibacteria group bacterium
GCCGGGTTTTATTTTTGATTATTCCCGCCTCGGTCATCATAATTTTGCTGAGGGCCCAGATCGTCCGGGTGGTTTTGGGGGCGGGGGCTTTTGACTGGCAGGACACGTATTTAACCGCCCAGGCTTTGGGCTATTTTTCCCTTTCGCTTTTCGCCCAAAGTCTTATCCCGATGCTGGCCCGGTCTTTTTACGCCCATCAGGACACAAAGACGCCGGTAAAAATAAGCATTGTTTCTCTCCTTATTAATATCATTGGTTCAATCATATTAGGCCATTATATGGGAATCTTAGGACTGGCTCTTTCTTTTTCCCTTTCAAATCTGGTCAATATGGCCCTTCTTATCCTGGTTTTGCGCCGCCGATTCGGCAATCTTGACGATAAAAAAATAATCAATTCAACGGTTCGAATTATATCAGCTTCCGCCTTTATGGCCGGAGTTATCTGGCTGATAAAAAGATTTTTAGTCCTGGGCATCAACATGCAGACATTCGTCGGCGTTTTTCTCCAGGGTCTGGTCGCCGGTACGGTCGGCCTCATTTTTTACCTTTTGATCGCCTTTATCTTTCGTTTTGATGAAATATCAATATTAAGGCGATGGATTTTTAAGACAAAAAAGGAAATCGTTAACGGAGAAGAGAATAAAAATGGAAAGTTCAATCCGTAATTTTTGCATCATCGCGCATCCTTCGGCGTGGCTCAGGATGGCTAAGATTACAACACTTACTTAAATGTCAAATAATATTAGAAACTTTTGTATTATTGCTCATATTGATCATCCGCCTTCGTCCCTCAACTCTGCTCGGGACTTCGGCGGACAGGACTCGGTAATATAATTTATATTTCTTATGGCAAGCAATATCCGTAATTTCTGCATTATCGCTCATATTGATCATGGCAAGTCGACACTGGCCGATCGTTTTTTGGAAATAACCAACCAAATACCCCAGAGAAAGATGCGGGCCCAGTACCTGGATCAAATGGATCTGGAAAGGGAGCGGGGGATCACCATCAAACTCCAGCCGGTAAAAATGCATTACCGTGATTATGAGTTGAATCTGATCGACACGCCCGGCCATGTGGATTTCACTTACGAAGTTTCCCGCTCTTTGGCCGCGGTGGAAGGAGCGGTTTTGCTGGTCGATGCCAGTCAGGGGATCCAGGCCCAGACTTTAGGCAATCTTTACCTGGCCTTGGAGCATAATTTAGTGATCATTCCGGTGGTCAATAAAATTGATCTGCCGAACGCGGCCGTGGAACAAACAGTGAAGGAATTAAGCCAGCTGCTCGGCGTTCCCGAAGAAACAGTCATTAAGATATCCGCCAAAAGGGGGGATAATGTTTCTTTAATTTTAGACCGGGTAATTCAGAATGTTCCTGCGCCAAAGGGGGGGCCGTCGGAGGGGTTCAGCGCCTTGATCTTTGACTCTCAGTTTGACGAATACCGCGGGGTCGTGGCTTTTATCAGAGTGATGGAAGGAGAAATAAAACCCGGGGAAAAGGTTAAATTTTTTATCGGCCAGACCGTGGCTGAAGTTTTGGAGGTCGGCAGTTTTTCTCCGGAATTAAAAAAAGAAAGCTTACTCACCGCCGGTCAGATCGGCTATCTGGCTTCGGGCTTAAAAGATCTAAGCCAGGTAAGAGTCGGCGACACGATAATGAAACAAGGGTATGATATTCATCCCTTGCCTGGTTATAAAGAGATCAAGCCCATGGTTTTTGCCAGTTTGTATTCATCTTCAGGAGAAGAATACGGCAAGTTAAGAGAAGCTTTAGGCAAGTTAAAATTAAATGACGCTTCTTTGGTATTTACGCCGGAACATTCTCAAGCCTTGGGTTTTGGCTTTCGCGGCGGATTTTTAGGGTTATTACACCTGGAAATCGTGCAGGAAAGGCTGGTCCGGGAATATAATCTGCCAGTTGTGACCACGGTGCCGAGCGTGGCCTACAAGGTCTATCTTATTAATCAAGATGAGCCTATAATTATCCATAGCGCTGAAGAATGGCCTAATGTCAGCCAGATCACCAAGGCGCAGGAGCCTTATGTAAAATTGGACATTATCACGCCCAAGGATTATCTGGGCCACGTTTTTGCTCTTTTAACCGAGGCCGGCGGACAATACAAATCGACCGAGTATCTGGATTTCAGCGCGAATTCGCGGCTTATCCTTCATTATGAAATACCGCTGGCTTCCATTCTGGTTGATTTTTATGATAAACTAAAAAGTGCCAGTTCCGGTTTTGCCTCTTTGAATTATGAATTTTGCGATTATAGGCCGGTTGATCTGGTGAAACTTGACATATTGGTGGCGGAAGAGCGGGTGCCGGCCTTGTCCAGTCTGGTCTACCGTTTTAAGGCTTACAGCGAGGGCCGGAAGATCGTTGATATTCTAGCCGATGTTCTGCCGAAGCAGCAGTTCGTGGTCAAGATCCAGGCGGCCTTGGGCGGCCAGATAATCGCGGCCAGCCACTTGAAAGCCCTGAGAAAAGACGTGACCGCCAAACTTTACGGAGGGGATGTTACCCGAAAAAGGAAGCTTTTGGAGAAACAAAAAAAGGCAAGAAAAAATTAAAAGAAAGGGGAAAAGTTGAGATCCCCAGCCAAGCCTATTTGAAGTTATTAAAACGATGATCTTTAGGAGAAAGCGGGCAGTATAGTGAAGACGATCATGGCAAAAATGCCGACAACAGTTATAATAATCCAGATAATTCTGACTCTTCTTTTTTGGCCTTTTGAGATCATATTATTTACTAGTCATGGACAATTCATATTATAGCAAAAATTTAAACGAAGGTGAAGAGATGATTGAGACGGTCAGGTGTCATCCTATAATCATGATAGGGCCGCTGATAGCCGCCGGGTTGTTTGTTATTTTGGATTTTTTCTTTTTAGTTTTATTATTTTCTCAGGGCTGGTGGGGAGCCGCCTTGTTTTTTGCCGTATTAATGGTTGTCTTAACCCTTGGCTTCAGGACTTGGGTTATTTGGTCCAGAAATGTTTTTATCATCACCAACAGAAGGGTCATTGATGTTGACCAGCACGGTTTTTTCAGCAAAACCGTCTCCGAATGCAATTATGAAAAAATCCAGGACGTGAGTTACACAATTAAGGGAGTGATCGCCACTATATTTAAATTTGGCAGCATTAATATTCAAACGGCCGGAAATGTGGCCAACCTGGAGCTTAATTTTTTAAAAAATCCGGCCCGCGTCCAGGAGATGATCACTGATCAACAAAGAAAAGCATCATTGCCAATCGAGGAAGATAAGGAAATAACCAAGGAGAATTTGCTTTACGCCTTGCGGCAAAAAAATCAAGGGGTGGACGAAGAGGCGCTGAATAAAATATACGATAAAAAATAGCATTTACATAATTACAAAATTAGTATATAATCTATAGGTAATAAAAATGCCGGTAAAAAATAGATCATTTTTCATACAAATAATCTCTTCCAAATTATTCATTATCACGGGTTTTGCGGTTTTAGTGTTTATGGGCGTTTCTTTAAGCAAGGAAGTGGTCAGGCGGGTGGAAATTAGCACACAGGTTTCTTCTCTGGAAAATGAGATCTCTTCTCTTGAGAAAAAAAATTCCGACCTCTCCGAACTGATCGCTTATTTTAAAAGTGAGAGCTATCGCGAGCGCGAAGCAAGGCTCAAGCTAGGATTAGAAAAAGAAGGGGAACAGATGATTATACTGCCCAAGGATTATTTGATAAATTCAGCCCAAGGGGTTAATTCCGGGACAGAAGGTTCGGATTTAATAAATGAAGCCCCGGCTTCGCAAAAATGGTGGAATTATTTTTTTAAATAACAAATAAATAAATGAAAAACGAAACACCGGAGACAAAAGAAAACAAAATAATAAAGACGGCTAAGCCAAGCCGGTTGATCGGATTAATATCGCTTTCTATTTTATCGGTCATCGTTGTTGTGGTCGCGGTTTTTGCCATCGGTATCTACGGATTCAATTGGCAAGATAACGTGACCCAAAAAGTGGAAAAAATTATCCCTTATCCCGTGGCTCTGGTTAATTATAAATTCATACCATACGCGAGCTATCAATCTGACTTGGCGACGTTGGTTTTCTATTATGACGCCTTGGCCAAGAACGGCGAGGGGCTGACCTCTCCAAGTCCGGAAAATTTGGATAAAGCCGTTATCCAGCGTCTGGTCAGGAATGAAGTGACCAAACAAATCGCGAAAGACTATAAAGTTAAAGTAGATAAAATTGAGCTTGAAGAAGAAATGCAAAAAATCATCGGGCAGTCTGATAACCCGGCTGACGCGGAAAAGACCCTTTTAAATTTGTATAATTGGAGCACGGAACAATACCGGGATAATGTCCTCTTTTATTATCTATTACGCAGTCAAATCCAGGACAAAATCTCTTATGACGATTCGCAGGCGTTTAATATCGACGCGAAAAAAAAGGCGGAGGAGGTTTTGGATAAGATTAAGGGCGAGGCTGATACTTTTGAAAATCTGGCAAAAAATTACAGTGAAGACACTTCCGCTCCGGAAGGAGGCAATCTTGGGTCTGTTACCCGCGGCCAAATGATATCAGAATTTGAGGAGGCCGCCTTTAGCCTTCAAAAAGGCGAGGTAAGCGGTTTAGTCCGCACGATATACGGTTTTCATATCATTAAGGTTTTGAATATAAACGGAGAAGGAGAGAGCGAGGAAAGGGAGCTGGCCCATATTTTAATTAAAACCTTGGATATTGATACTTATATCAGCGAGCAGCTTAAAGATACCCGCGTTTATGTTTTTAAAAATGGAATGAAATGGGACAGAGATGCGGAGGAAGCGGTATTTAACGCAGCCACAGAATAAATAAGTTAAAAAAAGTCTAAAAAAGACTAGACTGATTCTAGTCTTTTTATTGACATTTGTTGCCAATTTAAGCAAAATCCATTAGTATTATTATAAGACGCCACCGTAGCTCAGTTGGTAGAGCAGTGCTTTCGTAAAGCAAAGGTCGTCGGTTCGAATCCGACCGGTGGCTCCAAATATATTTTTACTTGCAGTTCAAATGCTTTCGCCACCGCCTCTGGCGGGGTGCCGCCCGTGGCGGCATAAAGCAAAGGTCGTCCCGCCAAGGCGGGACCGGTGGCTTATTTAAACCCAGTACATTCTGGCAAGAACGGAAGGTTAGGCAAGAAAGAAATAATTTATGATTGAAGAAAATAATTTTTTGGAAATTACAAAACCGTTCCACTTTGAAGGAAACGAAGTCGGGATAATTTTGGTACATGGTTTTACCGGCAGTCCTCATGACTTGCGGCCGTTGGGCGAATATTTAGCGGATAAGGGTTTTACGGTGGCGGGCGTCAGACTCTCCGGCCATGGCGTTCACCACGAAGTCCTAAAAAAAACCAACCGTTTTGACTGGTATTATTCGCTTAAAATGGTGGCGGATGATCTGAGAAAAAAAGTAAAAAAAATATATATCGTCGGTTTTTCTATGGGCGGCAATTTATCCCTTCTATTTACTAAGCTTGAAGGCGGCGTTTCTGGATTAGTTCTGATTAATACGCCGATTTTTACCAAACCCGGCCGTTTAATTTTTTGGTTTATCCCTTTAATAAAGAATTTCAAGAAATTCACGACTAAAAAATGGGCCAAGAACATGGATAATTACTTTGAAAAAATGGATCAGGGGACCTATTTGCGGATACCCCTGGACAGCGCCTGGCAGTACTACAAGCTGGTCCAGGAGACCAAAGAGATTTTGCCGGAAATTGAAATACCGGTATATATCATTCAATCCACAAAAGACAAGGTAATCAATTTTCAAAGCGCGGACTACCTTTTTAGAAGGATAAAATCTCAAGACAAGAAAATAGAATACGTTGAAACCGACGAGCATAAGATAATTGCCAATTTTCCCGGCCAGGAGAGTATATTTAATAAAGTCAATATATATATCAAGGAAAAGGCCGGCTGGATTCAACCCTCTAACGCAAATCCGGTTTAATTAGCATTTGAGAAAATACTTCATTTGGTTTCAAAAAATTGAGGGCTTTTCTGGGCCGGTCATTAAGTGAATTTTGAACTCGTTTGATTTCCTGCCGACTGACTT
>JBDRMK010000009.1:0-60445 GCA_043812155.1 Patescibacteria group bacterium
AAGTCAGTCGGCAGGAAATCAAACGAGTTCAAAATTCACTTAATGACCGGCCCAGAAAAGCCCTCAATTTTTTGAAACCAAATGAAGTATTTTCTCAAATGCTAATTAAACCGGATTTGCGTTAGAGGGTTGAATCCAGCCATCTTTTTCTTGACGTGAATTGAATAATATGGTATTATATTTTTACAATTTTTAAACTGATGTCGCTAAATTATGAAGACGCATTTTGATAGAACAAACAAGATCTTAGGCCATAAAGGAATTATTGATTATCTTAAAAAAGGGGTAATAAATGACCGGCTCGCTCACGCTTATCTTTTTCTTGGCCGCCCAGGTTTGGGCAAGAAAACAGTCGCTTTTCACTTCTTTCAAAGTATTCTTTGTCATTCGTTTAACAAAAATATCAGTATAATACCCTGCGGTGAATGTTCGGCCTGCCGGGAATTTTCCCGCGGCCAGTATCCAGATTTTTATGAAATAGAGCGAGAGGCGGGCAAAAAAAATATCAGTATCGAGCAGATCCGGGCTATCCGGCACCACCTAAGCTTAAAGTCTTCCCAGGCCGGTTATAAATTCGTAATTATCAATGAAATTGAATATTTGACTTCTGAGGCGGCCAATAGTTTTTTAAAAACCCTTGAAGAACCGGCGCCAAAAACCATAATTATTTTGATCGGTTCAAATGAAGAAGCCATTCCCAAGACAATATTATCCCGCTGTCAGATTATCCGATATCGGTCAGTTCCTGAGCGAGAAATCCGCGAGTATTTAAAAGCAAATAAAAATCTTGATACTTTGCCGGCAAAAGTAATGGCGGAATTGTCCCGTGGCTGTCCCGGTCGGGCGATTAACTTGGCGGATAATCCTGATATTCTTGAGGAAGAAGAAAGAAAAATTGAGCAATTTCTTGAATTAATTAAGTCTTCTCTGGGCCGCAGACTGGCGGAAATCTCGCGATTAAAATTTTCCGATGATATGGCGGGTGAAATATATTCTTTCTTTGACACTTGGCAGGTGGTCAGCCGGGACTTACTTCTTAATAAACTGGGTTTAAACGATCTTCTCACTCAGCGAAGTAAAAAAGTTATTTTTAGTAATATCGGGGCAAAAAAAGATTTTAAAAAACTCCAAGAACTTCTTGATTTTTCCTTGACCGCTCCTTTCTTGCTTAAAAAAAACATTAACCCAAGAATAATCTTGGAAAATTATATGCTAAAGATATAATATTATGAAAAGAATTTTATTTATCGTCATCATTTCGACCTTATTGATAACTGGCTGTTCCTTATCAATAAATACAAAATCTTCCTCTAATCTTGGTGTTTATAAATCGGAAAATTTCGCTGATTCTTGGCAGCAAAAAGTGAACGCCGGCGTATCAGGAAAGAAGGCCATAACCATAAGTGGCCTAAGTGTGAATAAAATTATTTTTGATCCCTTGACGTTGGAAAACATATATTTACTGACTACAGACCGAGGGATTTATGTTTCTCACGATAAAGGCGAGCTCTGGCAATCTACGGCACTAAATCAGGGTTCATACGTCAATTTAGGCTTTGACCCGGAAAATTCCGATATTTTATATACCGCTTATGACGGGCGTATCATTAAATCGGTTAATGGGGGAAAAAGCTGGCAGACATTATATTTTGAGACGCAGGCCGGGCAACATATTACGGATTTGGCGGTTGATCACAGCCAAGGCAAGGTAATTTACGCCACGACGAACACCGGAGCCTTGATAAAAAGCGAGGATTACGGGACGACCTGGCAGATATTTAAGCGTTTCGGAAAAACTTACATCAATAGGATAATTCTTGATCCCCGTGATTCAAAAATAATATATATTGTTATCTCTGGAAAGGGCATCTACCGCACCGATGACGGGGGAGTCAATTGGCAGCTTATCGCCGAAAGTTTAAAGGATTTTCCCAAAGCATTGAACATAAACGGTTTTTCCTTTTTTCCTAAAAATCCGGATGTTTTTCTGATTACGACTGATTACGGTTTGCTGATCAGCGAAAATAAAGGCGGGAGTTTTAAAGCGGTTACCACTCTTTTGACTTTTGGAACGAAAATCGATAAAGCTATTTTTGATTCCGATAATTCCGATATTATATATATTGTCAAAGACAACAAGCTTCATAAAACGGAAAATGGCGGAAATAAGTGGCAAACAATCCTCTTGCCCACTGATAATTCTGTCAGCGACCTGAAAATTTACCCCGATCCGGAAAAGATAAAAGGTTCAGTTTTATATCTGACCGTTAAAAAAGCGCCGAAGAAAAAATAATATATACTTATGGATAACGACAAAATAGTGGTTGAGGGTCAAAAAATAGTCGATTTTTTTAAAAACGATCTTTCTACTATCCGGACCGGCAGAGCCTCGCCCGCCCTCATTGAAAATTTAATGGTTGATTATTACGGAACGAAAACCCCTTTGATCCAATTGGCCAGCATAAATATTCCCGAGTCAAAAATGATAGTGATTCAGCCCTGGGACAAAAATATTATTAAAGAAATAGAAAAGGCCATTCAGGCCTCGGACTTAGGCCTAAATCCTGTTAACGAAGGTCAGGTCATTCGCTTGATAATCCCTCTGATGACCGAAGAGCGCCGGCTGGAGCTGGTTAAGATTATCCATCAGAAAGCGGAAAGCGCCAAAATGAAAATCAGGAATATCAGAGAAGAGCAGATAAAAAAGCAAAAAAAACAGAAAGAGGGCGGCGAGATCGGTGAAGACGTCTTCTACCGTCTGCAGGAGGAATTGCAGGAAAAGGTGGAGGAGTTCAACCAGAAGGTCAAAGAGCTGGCCGAGGAAAAAGAAAAAGATGTCATGACCATTTAATTTATGCTTCTTACTTTCATCACTTTCATTATTGTCTTCAGTGTCGTAATTTTTGTCCATGAATTCGGTCATTTTATGGCTGGTCGGAAGATGGGGGTGAAGGTGGAAGAATTCGGTTTCGGCTATCCGCCCCGCTTGAAAGCCATAAAGAAGAAAGGCACGGAATATTCCCTAAACTGGATCCCTTTCGGCGGTTTTGTCAAATTAAAAGGATTGGAAGAGGGCAGCCGGGAGGTCAAGGAAAAAGATTTAGAAAAAGATAGTTTTAGCGGCAAAAAAATCTGGCAGCGAGCATTAATCCTATCCGCCGGCGTCCTTATGAATTTTTTACTGACTTTTTTTCTGGTGACGCTAGGGTATATAATCGGCTTGCCATCAGCGATTGACGAAAACACGACCGGTAAAATCAGAAATGAGCAGATCCAAGTTTATGAAGTTTTAGAAAATTCGCCCGCTGAACTGGCCGGCCTTAAGACCGGGGACGCGATTATCGCTATTGATGAACAAAAATTCACGAAAATAAACGATTTGCAGGCCTATGAAGCGGATAAAATTGATCAAACTCTGGAATTAACCGTGAAAAGAGGGAACGAATTAACCGCCATTTCCGTAAAACCTCAAGTTATGGATGAGACAAAGCAGGGTAAACTTGGCGTGAGCTTGGTGGAAACCGCCTTGGTTTCATATCCGGTTCATATCGCTTTATATAAAGGTCTGGTCACTACCGGTTCTTTGATTTCCCAAATCGTATACGGTATCTATGATATTATAAAAACCGCCATTATAAGCCATCATGTTTCCACCGATATTGCGGGACCCGTAGGCATCGCCGTTATCTCCGGACAAGTGGCGAAAATGGGTTTTATATATATCCTTCAATTCGTCGCTATCCTTTCCACTTCGCTGGCGATAATGAACTTTTTACCCCTGCCGGCTTTGGACGGCGGGCGACTGCTATTTTTGTTTATCGAAAAAATAAGAGGCAAGCCGGTTAACCAAAGAATAGAAAACTTAGTGCATACGTTTGGATTTTACCTGCTATTTTTGCTTTTAATTGTGGTCAGTTTTAGGGATTTGCAGAGATTTAATATTTTCCAGTCATTGTATAATTATATAAAAAATATTTTCGTTTAACCTATGCGTCAAACTTCACTTTTTTACCGATCCTTAAGGGAAAGTCCCAAAGAAGCCCAAACCGTAAGTCATCAGCTTTTGGTTCGCGCCACTTTTATTGACCAGATATCCGCCGGGATCTGGAGCCTCCTTCCCTTGGGTTTTAGGGTATTTAAAAAAATTGAAAATATTATTCGGGAAGAAATTGACGCTATTGGCGGACAGGAGTTGTTGCTGCCCACCCTGCAGCCAAAGGATCTATGGATCCGGTCAGGCCGCTGGGATAAGATGGAGCCGCCTTTGTACAAAATTAAGGACGCCCATCAAAAAGAGTTCGCCCTTGGCCCCACTCACGAGGAAGTGATCACTGATCTGGCCGGCCGTTTCATCAACTCCTATAAGCAGCTGCCTTTATATCTTTATCAAATTCAAAATAAATTCAGAAATGAAATTCGAGTTTCCGGCGGGCTACTGCGGGTCAAGGAATTTATCATGAAAGATTTGTATAGCTTTCACGCTTCCTCCCAGGATTTGGACGATTATTATCTTAAGGTTTTAAACGCTTATAACAAAATATTTAAAAGATGCGAACTTGAGGTCGTGGTGGTCAAGGCGGTTTCCGGTTCAATTGGCGGTGATTATTGCCATGAATTTATGGCTTTAGCCCCGACGGGCGAAGACAAAATATTGATCTGCCGCAAATGCCGTAAGGCGGTAAATTTTGAAGCCGCTCAGGATAAAAAATCATGCCAGGATTGCGGCGGAGATCTGGACTTAAAAAACGGTATTGAGGCCGGTCACATTTTTAAACTTGGCCGTAATTACAGTCAAAAGATGCAGGCCAGCTTTGCCGATAAAGACGGCCGTAAAAAACCTCTGGAAATGGGATGTTACGGCCTTGGCTTAGGCCGTCTGATGGCGACGATAGCGGAGAAACATCATGATGAGGACGGCTTAATCTGGCCCCGATCAGTCAGCCCCTTTGCGGTTCATTTTTTAAATTTTTGCTCAGACAAAAAATACGCTGAAAAAATCTATAATTCTTTTCTGGATAAATCAGTTGACGTGTTATTTGATGAACGTGATACCCCCCCGTCCGTCAAGCTGAAAGACGCTGATCTTATCGGAATTCCTTGGCGGGTAATTTTAAGTGACAAGACAAAAGGAAAAATTGAAGTGAAGGCGAGAAATAAAACAGAACAAAAAATAATGACCCCGGAAAATTTTATCACTCAACTGTTAAAAAATGTTTAAAAAAATATTCAGCCGATTTTCTAAAAACATCGGTATTGATTTAGGAACCGCGAATACTCTGGTCTATGTTATGGAAAAGGGGATCGTGATCAACGAACCCTCGGTCGTGGCCGTAAACAACAAAACTGATCAGATTATTGCCATTGGCGATGAAGCGAAAAAAATGGTCGGCAAGACCCCGCCCCATATTAAAGCGACTAAGCCTTTGATCGCCGGAGTAATTTCCGATTTTGAGGTTACGGAGAAAATGCTTAAATATTTCATTGAAAAAGTGCACCGGGAAAATTTGATTTTTGTGCCCCGGCCGAAAGTTATTATCGGCATTCCTTTGGGCGTGACGGAAGTGGAAAAAAAGGCGGTGGAAGACGCGACCATAAATGCCGGAGCGAGCGAAGTATTTTTAGTGGAGCAGCCGATGGCCGCGGCCATCGGGGCTAGGATGCCGGTTCAAGATCCATCAGGCAATATGGTGGTGGATATCGGCGGAGGGACGGTGGAAATTGCCGTTATTTCTTTGGGTGGAATAGTTTCCTGGAAATCCATAAAAACGGCCGGCAATGAACTGGATAAAAACATTATTCAGTTCGCCCGCGACGAATTTAACCTGCTGATCGGCGATGGCAGCGCGGAAGAAGCCAAGAAAAAAATTGGGACGGCGTTAATCGAGGAAAATGATGAGCAGGAGACAAAGATTAGAGGCCGGGATCTTATCACCGGTTTGCCCAAAGAGGTATCTATAACTAGTCGGCAAATCAGAGAGGCGATTGGCCGGTCCTTAAAAATTTTGATTGACAACATAAAGACGACCATTGAAGAAACACCTCCGGAACTGGTTTCCGATATTTATGAGCGCGGAATTACCCTGACGGGCGGCGGCGCCCTGCTTAATAAAATTGATACGCTTATTCAGCAAGAAACTCAGATCCCGGCCCATATAACCGATGATCCGCTGACCAGCGTGGTCAGAGGCATGGGTTTGATTTTAGAAGATTTTGACAAGCTTAAAGAGGTTCTTATTTTTCCTTCTGAAATAACCTCTTAATCATGAAGAATTATTTTCGCGAAAATAAAAAAATACTATTTATTAGTATGGCAGTCGTATTTCTGCTTATTTTTTTACATTCACTTAATATCCTAAGTCCTCTGGAGAAAGGACTGTCTTCTTTTATGAAGCCGGTGCAATGGGTTTTAATAGGAGCCAGTCGTTCAGTCAGCAGCTTTTTTGAAAGGATCACTAATAATAACGATTTATTTCAAGAAAACATCCGGTTAAACGAAAAAATAAGCGAATTGACCCGGGAAAACAGCCTTTTAAAAACAACTTTGAAAGAAAATGAAATTATCGCGCCCCAGGTTAAATTTCTGCAGGAAAAGAATTATAATTACGTCATGGCCAGGGTTATCAGCCGGAGCGTGGATCCGACTTTCAAGGCCATGACCATCAATCAGGGGAAGCAGGAGGGAGTCGAGGTAGGCATGCCGGTGGTGGCTAATCAGGGTTATCTGGTAGGTAAGATTATTCGGACGGAAAGCAACCGGGCTGAAGTTTTGCTTTTAAATGACGCCCGGAGCAATACTTCCGCTCAGATACAGAATGAATCCGCTTCGCCCGGGATCGTCGCCGGCGAGTTCGGACTGACCTTAAAAATGGATTTTATCCCAAAAGATGATGCGATTGAAAATAGCCAATCCGTAATTTCCAGCGGCCTGGAAAATTACATCCCTAAAGGACTTCTGCTCGGCAAAATTGAAAGTATAAAGACTAAAGCCGGCGATTTTTTTCAAACCGCGTATCTTACGCCTTTTCTTTCCTACGATCAATTGGAAGTTGTTTCAATAATTACCCATTATTAAGCGATGAAAAAATACATTTTCGGCTTTATTTTAATATTAGCCATTTTTTTACTCCAATACAGCTTTATAAATTTTTCCGGGGAATTATTTACTTTTGTCAATCCTTTGTTGTTTTCAATTATTTTTGTTTCCCTTTTTTATAGCGCCAAAATAACGATATTTTGGGTCATCATCGGCGGCTTTCTTTTAGACATATATTCGTTGTTTAATTTCGGCATTCATATTATATCGTTAATGGTTATGGTTTTACTGGTTCACTATTTTTTTCAAAAATTCATCACTAATCACACCTTTTACTCATTTGTTTTTTTAACGGCGGCCAGTACCTTATTTTACTATTTGCTACTCATGGCTCTGACTACTTTATTATATATTTTAAATTTTTCGGAATTAACCTGGCAAATGAATAATCAGTTGACTCTGGCCATTTTGGTCCAGATATTAATCAATTCCGTATTTATGGGTTTAATCTATTATATTTTCTCCTCATTTTCGAACCGTTTAAAGGCGAATTTTATCCTGAAATCCAATAATAAATGAAAAGCTCAAAAGATATATTTTATGCGCCGGATATAAAAGACGACCGTTTGACAAAAGGCTACGAAAAATTTGAAATTGAGGCCGATATTACACTGGCCAAAGATAATCCTACTTCATTAAGAAAAAGCATTACGCCGGCAAAAATTAGTTTCCTGAGCCTGGCCTTTTTGATTGGTTTTTTTATCATTCTCTCAAGAATATTCGCTCTTCAGGTTGTTTCCGGCCAGGAATACCGGCAAAAAGCGGAGCATAACAGAATTAAAATAGAGAATGTTACGGCTACCCGGGGCATTATTTATGATAAAAATAATAAACCCTTGGTTAGCAACGCCCCGAATTTTACTTTTTATTTTATCCCGTCAGATCTGCCTGAAGATTTAAACAGCCTAAAGCCTCTCACGGAAAATCTTGCCGATATATTGGAAATACCCGCGGATGAAATTTTTAAAAGCTTCGTTTCCGCCGAAAAAGATTCAAGTTTACCCGTTCTAATCAAAGAATATATCGGCTATGATCAAGCACTGCGTTTAAAAATCATCATTAATGAAGATCCATTTTTGAACTTGGATATCCAATTGGTCCGTGAATATCAGACCCGCGAGGCTTTTTCCCATCTCTTAGGTTATATGGGGAAGGTCTCTCCGGAAGAACTGGAAAAAAATTCAGATTACGGCCGCTTGGATTATTCAGGGAAAACCGGCCTGGAGGTGTATTATGAAAAGGAGTTGAAAGGGGTTAACGGCCGCCAGCAGATTGAAAGAGACAGTTTTAACAAATCGAAAAGAGTGATTGCCACTCAGGAATCAGTACCCGGCGAAAATCTGGTCTTAACGGTTGACGCCGGACTGCAGGAGACCATGTACAATGCCTTAAAAAACGCGGTCAAACAAAATAGAGCCAAGGCGGGAGCCGCTATCGCCCTAAACCCGAATAACGGGCGGATTCTGGCCATCACCAGCTATCCCTCATTTGATAACAACCTGTTTTACAAAGGGATAAGCGCCGAAGATTATAATAAGATCTCCGAAAATTCTTCCAATCCTTTTATTGACCGAACGATCAGCGGCGAATATCCCTCCGGCTCCACCATCAAACCGACGCTTGCCGCCGCCGCTTTGCAGGAAAAAATTATTTCGGCGACAACCACTGTTTTAAGCACAGGCGGCCTGGCCATTGATAAATGGTTTTTCCCGGACTGGAAAGCCGGCGGCCACGGGGTCACAAATGTCATTAAAGCCCTGGCTGAATCAGTCAATACATTTTTCTACGCCGTTTCCGGCGGTTATCAGGATATTACCGGTTTGGGTCTGGAAAAAATGGTGAAGTATTTTAAGTTATTCGGCTTAGGGAATAAATTAGGCATAGATTTACCGGGCGAAAAATCCGGTTTTCTGCCCAGTCGTGAATGGAAAGAAGAGACTAAAAACGAAGCTTGGTATATTGGCGACACCTATCATATCGGCATCGGCCAGGGCGATATCCTGGTCACGCCTTTACAGGTGGCGGACTTTACAGCGGCGATCGCCAACGGCGGCACGGTCTATCGGCCTTACGTCGTTGATCATCTTACTGATTTTAACAACAATACGGTAACACAAAAAAACCCCAATATTATAAACAGCGGTTTTATCAGTCCCGGTAATATTGAAACCGTGAAAAAAGGGATGCGTGAGGCCGTCATTTCCGGTTCCGCCCGGAGTCTTTCTAATCTCCCTTTCAGCGTGGCGGGGAAAACCGGCTCCGCCCAGTTCGCGTAAAATAAAACGACCCATGCCTGGTTCACCAGTTTCGCCCCGTATGAAGATCCGGAGATCGTGGTCACGGTCATTGTTGAAGAAGGGGGAGAGGGGAATATTGCCGCCATCCCGGTGGCCCGGGAGGTGTTATCCTGGTATTTCAGCCATAAATAGACCTGAGTAAAATTTGGGGCTTGACAAATTCTGGCCATGGTCTATAGTATGATATATAACAAATAAACTTGTTATTTTTTATTGGTAAAATTTTATGGAAAACGACACGACATTTATCACGGAAAAAGGCTTGGAAAAACTGAAAAAAGAGCTTCAGGAGTTAAAAACCGTTAAACGGAAAGAGATCGCCTGGCGCATCCAAGAAGCGAAAGAACTCGGCGATCTGTCCGAGAACGCGGAATATGCCGAAGCCAAGAACGAGCAGGCTTTCATGGAAGGCCGCATTTCTGAACTGGAAAATATCTTAAGAAATGTCACTATCATCGAAAATAATAAGAACGATCATAGCAAAGTCTCTTTGGGCTCAAAGGTTAAGGTTGAGGCGGCCGAAAAAATGGTCACCTATTTTATCGTCGGCCCGAGCGAAAGCAATCCCGTTGAAGGAAAAATCTCCCATGAATCGCCTTTAGGCCGGGCTTTTTTAGGCAAGCGCATTGGAGAAGTGGTCCAAATCGAGGTTCCCAACGGACTCAGGGATTATAAGATAATCTCCATCGGCTAATCAGCCTGGCTAATGACCGGCAATATATACGTCGCTGGTATTTTTGGTTTGGCAAAGCAAAGAAAAGATGCTATAATAATTTGAGTTAATCACTTAAAATTATGCCGGAAAAAGAACTCGATCAATATCAATACCGAAAAACAAAGCTTGCTCAGCTGAAAAAAATGGGGATTGATCCCTATCCCAGCCGGACAAAGAGAAATCATACCGCCGAGGAAACTATTCTGGATTTTGAAAAGCTCATGACGGGTAAAAAGGAAGTGACCCTGGCCGGCCGCTTGATAAGTCTGCGTCTGCACGGCGGCTCTCTGTTTTTCCATCTGGCGGACGGCACGGAAAGTCTGCAAAACTTCATGCGAAAAGACGAGATCGGAGAGGACAGTTTCCGGCTCTTTACCGAAAATATCGATATCGGAGATTTTGTCGAAACCTCAGGCCATTTATTTGTGACTAAAAAAGGGGAAAAGACCCTAAACGTAAAGGGGTTTAAAATTTTGGCCAAAGCCCTGCGGCCGCTGCCTGAGAAGTGGCACGGCTTGACCGACACGGAAGTCAGGTTCAGAAAAAGATATCTGGATCTGATCGCCAATCCTGAAGTCAGGGGAATTTTTCGCAAACGCAGCCGGGTCATTAAATCCATCCGTGAATTTTTGGATAATCATAATTTTTTGGAGGTTGATACTCCGATCTTGCAGCCTATCCCGGGAGGGGCCAACGCCCGGCCATTTGTCACTCATCACAACGCTTTGAACGCGGATCTCTACTTGAGGATCGCCCCCGAGCTTTATTTAAAAAGACTGATCGTCGGCGGTTTTGAAAAAGTGTATGAGATATCGCGTTGCTTCCGCAACGAGGGGATTGACCACAGCCACAATCCGGAATTCACCCAGGTGGAATTTTACTGGGCCTACGCTGATTATGAGGAACTGATGAAATTCACGGAAAGGATGCTGGTGTATATCCTGAAAAATATGGATTCTGACCTGATAATAAACTATGAAAACAATAAAATTGATTTTAACCCGCCTTATCAGCGCTTGACCTTCAACGAGGCTTTGAAAAAATACGCCAAATTCGATTTGAAGGCCGGCGGAGATATCAAAGAGGCCGCGGAAAAAGCCGGTTTAAAAATTGAAAAAGGATTTCACCGGGCGAAAATAATAGATGAATTATTCAAAAAAGTTATCCGGCCGAATCTGATCCAGCCGACTTTTGTCACTGATTATCCCCTTGAAATTTCGCCCTTAAGCAAAAAAAAGGCGGCTGACCCTAAATTCACCGAGCGTTTTCAGCTGGTGGCGGCCGGCCTGGAGCTCTGCAACGCTTTTTCCGAGCTGAATGATCCGCAGGATCAGGCGGAGAGATTTTTTGAGCAGGAAAAACTGCGGGCTGAAGGGGATGCCGAGGCGCAAAGAATAGACAAGGATTTTATTGAAGCCTTGGAATACGGCCTGCCGCCGACCGCTGGTTTCGGCTTAGGGATCGATCGCCTGGTCGCCATTTTAACCAATTCCCATAATATCAAGGAAGTGATCTTTTTCCCGACATTAAAACCAAAAGATGACCCGCTCCCAAGCCATAAAACTGGTAGAAAATAGGATCAAAAACAAGAATCTTATCAAGCATTGTTTGGCGGTCGAGGCCGTTATGCGCCGGTTAGCCCGTCATTTAAAACAGGACGAGGAAGACTGGGGCCTGGCCGGTTTGCTGCATGATATTGATTATGAGGAAACCAAGGATGACCCTGAAAAACACAGTATTATAGGCGCGGAGGAATTAGATAAACTCGGGCTTAAGCCAGAAATTATTTATGCGGTAAAAGTCCACAATGAAGTTCATGGCTGGCCGAGAAATTCACTTTTAGACAAGGCTTTATACAGCTCAGACCCGTTAACCGGTTTGATCGTGGCCGCCACTCTCGTCCTGCCCGAAAAAAAATTAATTCCTTGACCAAAGACTCAGTTTTAAACCGTTACCGGGAAAAATCTTTCGCCCGAGGCGCCAATCGTCAGGCGATAGCGGACTGCCAGAAGATCGGACTTAGTTTGGAAGCATTTTCTGAAATCGGTTTGGAAGCCATGAAGGAAATATCTGAGGATTTAAATTTATAAAAATATGCTCGATATAAATTTAATCCGGAAAAATCCGGATTTAGCCAAAGAAAAAATAAAAAGCCGGAATTTTGACGCCCAAGCGGTGGACCGGTTTTTGGATCTGGATACAAAGGTCAATAATTTCCTCAAACGGATCGAAGAGCTTAGGCACGAAAGAAATGTCAATTCTAAGAAAAAGCCTTCAGATGAAGACCATGCTTTTTTGAAACACCGTAAGGGCACCATTAAAACCCTGGAAATGGGTTTGGCGGAATACACGAAAGAAAGGGATAAAATTCTTTTGAGTTTGCCGAACATTCCTTTAGACGATGTAAAGATCGGGCAGAGCGATAAAGATAATGAAATTGTCAAAACTGTGGGGGAAAGAACAAAGTTTAACTTTTCACCAAAGGATTACTTGACCCTGACTCAGTCTCTTGATCTGATTGACCTTAATCAGGCGGCTCTCGTCTCCGGCTCACGCTTCAGTTATTTAAAAGGACGATTGGTCCAGCTTCAGCAGGCGGTCCTTAATTTTGCCTTTAAACATTTGATAAAATCCGGATTTAAGCCTCTAGTCCCGCCTTTAATGATCAAGGATGAAGTGATGCGCGGTTTAGGCTATATCGAGGGGATCGAGGAGCAGGAAAAATATCATTTTGAAAAGGACGGTTTATATTTGATCGCTACGGCCGAACATTCATTGATCCCGTATCATATGAACCAGACCTTGAAAGTTGAGGCTTTGCCTTTGCGCTACTTTGCCTTCACTCCCGCCTTTCGGAGGGAAGCCGGGTCTTACGGCCAGGACACCAGGGGAATTTTGCGTTCGCACCAGTTTGATAAATTGGAAATGGTGAGTTTTTCCGAGCCTTCAAAAAGCGGCGAAGAGCAGCTCCATCTTTTTTCCGTGGTTGAAAAATTGATGGCTGACCTAAAATTGCCGTACCGGGTGGTAAAAATGTGCACCGGCGACCTGGTTCTGCCTTCGGCCCGGACCTTCGACATAGAAACTTGGCTGCCCGGTCAGAATAAATACCGGGAAACGCATTCCTGCTCAAATTGCACTGATTACCAGGCTCGCCGACTGAGGATAAAATTTAAAGACAAAAACAACCAAACACAATTTGTTCATACTTTGAACAGCACGGTCTTTGCCATGGGCCGGATCTTGATCGCCATCATGGAAAATTATCAGACCAAAGAGGGGACGGTCAAAGTGCCAAAAATTTTGCAAAAATATTGCGGTTTTAAAGAAATAAAGTAGATGATTAAATACCGGAATAATAATTTAGCCACCTGGGTTGAAATTGATAAATCAGCTCTTTTGCATAATCTGGATCAGTTCATCAGATTAGCGGGGAAAGGGGTTAAAATCTGCCCTATTATTAAGTCTTTTGCCTATGGCCATGATATGGCTCAGGCGGCAAAAACTCTTCAAAATCAGCCGATTTGGGGCTTTGGCGGGGTCAATTTGGAGGAGGCCTTGTTATTGCGGCGGGACGGGATAAAAAAGCCTATTTTGGTCTTAAGTTACGCTAACGCGGATCTGGCCGCCGGTATAAAGCAAAATATCATTTTTTCCGTTTATTCCCTGGCTTTTGCCGAGAAATTAAACCGGTTAGGCCAGAAACTAAAAAAACAGGTTAAAATTCATGTGAAGGCGGACGTGGGGACCTCGCGCCTCGGGCTTATGCCTCGCAATCTCCCGCTGTTTATTAAAAAATTACATAAATTAAAATATATTAAAATTGACGGGTTATTCGCCCATTTCGCGGATTCGGAAAACCAGAATTGGAACTTTACTCTTAAGCAATTGGCTCTATTTAAAAAAATCATTATTCTGGCGGAAAAAGCCGGCCAAAAAATTCCGGTTAAGCATATCGCTTGTTCGGCCGCCGCCTTGGGAAGCAAAGAGACGCATTTTAACCTGATCCGGCTCGGCCTTTCTCTTTACGGGCTTTGGCCATCGGAGAGTACCCGGCGGCGGGCCTTAAATAAACATAAATGGTTTTCCTTGAAACCGGCTCTTTCCTGGCAGACAAAAATAATCCAAATAAAAATTCTGCCTAAAAATTCCCGGATCGGTTACGGCGGAACATATAAGGCAAATAAGAAAATAAAAATAGCGGTTTTGCCGGTCGGGTACTACGAAGGCTATGACCGCCGATTGTCAAACAAAGGCGAGGTTTTGATCAAAGGCCGGCGCTGCCCGGTCTTAGGCCGCGTCTGCATGAACATGATTATGGTCGATGTTTCAAAGATCAATAATATAAAAACAGGGGATAGAGCGACTTTGATCGGCAAGCAGAAGAATAAAGAGATAACCGCTGATGAGCTGGCCAAAAAAATCGGCACCATTAACTACGAAGTGGTGGCCAGAATTAATCCTTTAATCCCACGAGTCTATGGCTAAAAAAATAAGAGTCGGAGTGATCTTCGGCGGCCGTTCCGCGGAGCACGAGGTTTCCCTGGTTTCCGCCGCTTCGGTCATTTCCGCCTTGGATCAAAAAATATACGAAGTGATCCCGATCGGCATCACCAAACAAGGCCAGTGGCTGGTCGGCGAGCCTCTGAAAGCCTTGAAATCCGGAAATTTAAAACAGGTGAATCCGGTGACGCCGCCGACCAATGTCTTGCAGAAAGGACTGGTTAGAGCCGAGAAAAAGGCCAGGACTTTAGCGATCGACGTTTTTTTTCCGGTTTTGCACGGCCCATACGGCGAGGACGGCACTATTCAGGGTTTGCTTGAATTGACCGATATCCCTTACGTCGGGGCCGGCGTTTTGGCATCCGCTTTAGGCATGGATAAAGTGGCACAAAAACAGCTTTATGAGCAGGCCGGGATTCCCACTCCAAAATTCATATTTTTCCATCAATCGGACTGGCGCAAAGATCGTAACAAAATCATTAAACGGATAAAAAAGGAAATTGGATTCCCGTGTTTCATAAAACCGCCGAATTTAGGCTCTTCCGTCGGCATTTCAAAGGTCCGGCAGGAAAAGGATCTTATTAAGGCGATAAAGATGGCTTTCCGCTATGACCTTAAGGTGATCGTGGAAAAAAGCGTGGAAGAAGCCCGGGAAATAGAAATTTCCGTCTTAGGGAATGACCAGCCGCGAGTCTCCCTTCCCGGCGAGATCGTGCCTTCAAACGAATTCTACGATTATGAGGCTAAATACATCGACAACCGGTCAAAAGCCGTTATTCCGGCCAAGCTCCCGAAAACAGTTATAAAAAAAATTCAGGCCTACGCCCTAGCCGCCTTTAAACTGTTAAATATTTCGGGCATGGCCAGAGCGGATTTTTTAGTAGAAAAAAAAGGCTTTAAAATATATTTGAACGAGATCAACACAATTCCCGGCTTCACTTCCATTTCCATGTATCCGAAGCTCTGGCAGGCTTCCGGCTTGGATTACGCGGATCTGATTTCTGAACTGATAAGATTGGCCAGGGAAAGGAACCGGCAAAAAAAAGCCTTGCAGACCTCTTACCGGCCGAAAAAAAATTGGTATAAGTAATTATGCGTTTCAACCCTTTTCGCAAACGAAGAACGGTCAAAGGTTTTGCCGCCCCCAAAAGGGTCTTTAAGAACCCGTTTTTCAGCCGGGAGAATTTCAGCGACGTGCTGTTCCGGACCTTAAAAATCCATTACGGCCTGATAATTCTTTTGACTTTCGGCCTTTTATACTTGATATTTTTTTCCGAGATCTTCCAGATCCGCTTCATTGTCGTCAAGGGAGCGGTTAAAGTGCCGGCCGAGACCATTGAAAGCTATGTTAGGGAAGAGCTTTCCGGCCAGCGCCTTGGTTTTTTGCCTCAATCAAACTATTTCTTTCTGGATGAAAAATCTGTGAGGGAAAAGGTCAGGGAAAAAATCCAAGCCACAATTGGCCTGGAAGAATACTCGCTCGACAAGCGTTTTCCCCGGACGGTCTCTGTCCGCTTAAAAGAGACAATACCCTCCTTAACCTGGAAAACCGGAAGCGATTATTATTACCTGGATAAAAGCGGAATCGTGGCTCAAAGCGTGGCCGAAGAAGAAGTGGATAAAAATTTCCCCTTAATTGAGGATCTGAATAATTTGTTGACCGCGCCCCAGGAACAGACGGTCAGTCCTCAATGGCTTGCGTCAATCCCGGAAATAACCAAGGATCTAGGCGATAATAACCTGGCTTTTGACCATTTTCTAGTGCCGGTTGTCCGCTGTTATTCGCCGGAATTGCCTGTCAGTACCGATGAAGAGATCACTCTTAACGCGAATGGCAATCTGAATGAAAATACCAACGCCGAGATTGACGATAATGAAAATTTGAACCTGAATTTAAATGATAATATTAACGCGAGCGCTCCCGAATGCCGGCTTAAGGATGAGCTGAAAAAATTAACGCGGATAGATGTCTTGATGAAAGATGGCTATCAAATATATCTGGCTACTGACCGGAACATCGCGGTCCAGATAAATAATCTGAACCTGGTGCTCACCACCAAATTAAAGGGAAAAACCTCAACCTTAAAATATATTGATTTAAGATTTGATAACCGGATCTATTACCAATGAACTATTTCGTTTTAGCCTTATTCATTATTACTTATATTTTTCTTGTCTGGGGCAGGATCAATAAGCTTCTGGTGGTTGGGGTTTCCGCCGGACTCCTGATCTTTACCCGGATCATAAGCCTTCCCCAGGCCTTTGATTTCGTCAATTGGAACGTGATCGCTATTTTTGTCGGCATGCTGGTCTTGGCGGACATGTTCATTGATTCGCGCGTCCCGGCCTATCTGGCTCGGGCCCTGGCTTCCAAGGCAAAGACCACGGCTTTGGCCTTTATTTTTATCTGCGCTTTGACCAGTTTTATTTCCGCTTTCGTGGAAAATGTGGCCACGGTCCTGATCATCGCGCCGATCGCTATTTCTTTGGCCCGGCATTTGAATATCAAGGTGGCCCCGTTTCTCATCGGCATTGCCATCTGCTCCAATCTGCAGGGGACGGCCACCCTGGTCGGCGACCCGCCGAGCATGATCCTGGCCGGCTGGGGAAAAATGACCTTTAACGATTTTTTTTGGTTCAACGGCCGGCCGGGAATTTTTTTCGCGGTTCAGATCGCAGCTGTTGTTTCATTTGTCGTCCTTTATATAATTTTTCGCAAACATCGCCGCGGAGTCGGGGAGCTTGAAGGCGTCCATGTCAATTCCTGGGTGCCGACCTGGCTCATAATTTTGCTTATCGTCTCACTGGCCTATGCTTCTATTTACGGCCGCCAATATTACTATATTACCGGCATTATCACCCTTATTTTTGCTTTGTTCGGCCTTTTATGGAAGCTGCTGCGCGAAGGCTACGGTTCCCTCTCCGGCCTTTTAAAACCCCTGGATTGGAATACCAGTTTTTTTCTCCTTTGTATATTTGTCATTGTCGGCAGCTTGACTCCGGCCGGCGTGATCGATAAATTAACCGAAGTTATGAAATCCCTGACCGGCTCCAATGTATTCCTGACCTACTCGATCATTATGTGGTTTTCTGTCATCGCCTCCGCCTTTATAGACAATGTGCCCTATATATTAATGATGCTGCCGGTGGCTATGGGTCTGGCCAGCCATTTAGGCGTCAGTCCGTATCTTTTTTATTTTTCTCTCTTGATCGGAGCTTCCGTCGGTGGTAATATTACCCCGATCGGCGCCTCGGCCAACATCGTCGCGGTCGGACTGGCCAAAAAGAAAGCGGACGAAAAAATCAGCTTCTGGGAATTCGTAAAGATCGGCCTGCCTTTTACCTTGTCGGCGGTCACCGCCGCCTGGATTGTCGGCTGGTTCTTCTGGCGGTATCTGATTTAAAATTTCTTTTTTTGATCGCGGGCACAGCGGCCCGCGCTGTCCAATTAGCCATTTAACTAACCAGCCAATCAACTAACAACATGCAATATACTCAAAAAGTTCTAAGTCACTTCCAAAACCCCCATAACTTGGGACGGATAGAAAACGCTGACGGAGTCGGTGAAGTGGGCAATCCGGTCTGCGGCGACATCATGAAGCTCTACATTAAGGTCAAAGACGATAAGATCACGGAAATTAAATTTGAAACTCTGGGCTGCGGCGCGGCTATTGCCACTTCGTCCATGATCACAGATTTAGCCCGGGGCAAAACAATAAAGGAAGCCAAATTGATCTCCCGGGAAGACGTTGCCTCTGAATTAGGCGGTCTGCCGCCGGTCAAGATGCACTGCTCCAATTTGGCGGCCGAAGCCCTGGCCAAGGCCATCAAGGATTACGAAAGCCGAAAAAAATAAACATCATGAATAAATTATGAAAAAATTCTTATTTTTAAGTGTCAGTCTATTTTTATTATTTTTTCTTTCCAGCTGCGCCAAAAAAGACGTATCCGTAGATACCGGCGATAAAGACAAAAATAATATCTTGGCGGAACAGATTGACATTAACAACCGTTTCGGCTGGCTGGGCGGGGACGAGAACAGTTTTAATTACGTCTCCGGCCAGGGCGGCGGCTGGGTCAGGCCGCATCCGGGCCCCATGGTCTGGGACATGATGCAAAATAAAGAAAACCAGGCAATAGATTTCACCAATATGGACAGTATTGTCAAGGCCTCCCAGGCTTACGGCATAAATTTACTGATCACGATCTGGCCCTTTGCCAACTGGGACCAGATGAAAAGAAGCGATGCGTCCGCCTGTCAGGTCTCTTCAGATGACGAATTTTTGCCCCAAAACGACAAAAAAGGCCGCGATTCCTACCTGCCTTTATATAGATGCAATCCTTCTGATTGGGATACTTATAAGAATTTTGTCTCCCAGGTAGTGGAAAGATACGACGGGGACGGCATAGGTGACTACGAGAGGCTGCAATACCCGATAAAATATTGGGAAGTTATGAACGAGCCGGATCTTTCCGGGGGTATGGGTCTGGATTTTTACAAACAGGGTTATTCGGAGTACGCCGAACCTCTTAAAAATACTTATGAAGCGGTCAAAGCCGCGGACGCCACCGCCCAGGTCCTGATCTCCGGGGCGGCCGGAGGGGATACGCGTTTTATAAGTTTTTATGAGAATATGTTAAAAGCCGATGCCACTCTGGCTAATTATTTTGACATCGCCAATATCCACTGCATTTCCAATGACCGCAGCACCAATTCTTTCAACGTCGTGCCCTATAAACAGATGCTGCTGAGGAACGGGATTGATAAGCCTCTCTGGGTCACGGAAGCGGAAATGATGACCGGCCAGACCTTAGAGGATAACGCGAAAACAACAGCGGAAAACGTGAAAGGCGCTTTGGCGGCCGGCGCCGCCAAGATATTTTTCACCCGTTACGACTTCGCCGACACCCGCACGGATATGAGCCAAAAATTCGAGCCGACCAAGCAGGAGCAGGAAGAAAGCGACGAATCGTACCGCGATATTATCAAATCATACAATAATTAAATGGGAAAAAACCGGCCAAAAATCGGCCTCGCCCTGGGCAGCGGGGGGTTTCGGGGACTGGCTCATATCGGCGTCATTAAAGTCCTGGAAAGAAACAATATCCCGATTGATTATATCGCCGGCTCCAGTATCGGCGCCCTGATCGGTGCTTTTTACGCTGACTGCCGGGATATCAAAAAAATTGAAGAAATTGCCTTAAAAACCGACTGGAAAATGGGTGTTTCCATTTTTGATCTGGGCCGGCATGGAGGATTGGTCAAAGGCAAAAAGATTGAAAATTTAATTAAAAAATGGCTCGGCCACACCTGTTTTGAGCATATAAAAATTCCTATTGGCGTAGTCGCAACTGACCTTTCCACGGGCCAGGAGCTTGTCGTGACAAAAGGAAATCTGGTCAAGGCGATCCGGGCCAGTTTTTCCGTACCCTTGATTTTTGAACCGATCGTCTTTCAGGGCAAATTACTGGCGGACGGCGGGTTAGTTGATCCGGTCCCGGACGGAGTGGTTAAAAATATGGGGGCGGACAAGGTCATCGCCGTTAATTTAGAAAACGGCAACTTTAAACAGGCCCTGCACCGGAAAAAAGTCTCTTTTTTAAAAGTCGCCTTAAGATCGTATAATATCCTGGCCTGGCATTTGGCGGAAACTTCCATGAGTGAAGCGGATGTCATTATTTCCCCCGAAGTCGGCGGCGACGATATCGTCGGCTTCGGCAAATTTTTTGACCATAAGAACGTAAAAAAGATCATCCGGACCGGTGAAATAGCCGCGGAGAAAGAGTTGCCGAAAATAAAAAAACTTGTGTTTTGATTTATTAAGATTTTATAAAAATAAAAATCCCCTCGACTTGACAGAAGAGGGGATTATCTTGGTTACATAGGCAGTTTTCAGGCCGCCTGGCGGAGATAAGTGCGACGTTTAGCCTGAAGCCAGGAAAGATGGGCAAGAAGGTCGGTTTTCAGGACACGGACGGACTGGTAATAGTCGTCAATTTGAATATCGAATGCTAACCGGCTCTTACCCCGATAAGTGACCCGGATAGGACCGAACCAACCGCTTATCTGGCCGTTTGTTTCGCCCGTAACCAGAAGGTTGTGGGCTTTAAGACTGATGATTTTGTGATCAAAGTCTCCCTGAAAAAAATGCGTTTCCGCGCCGGGTATTCTCTCCTCCTTGCTATAGGGCCGGATAATCACTCGTCCGGTCCGTTCAATCTGACAGCATAGACTGACACAACCAAAAGCGTTTAGTACCGGGCAAAAAGTGGTGGCGACGACTTTACCCAGCATCTTGGACATCTCACACCTCCAGTTTTTGATGTTTTAAAAAAAATGATCAGCTGATTGATTCGTGCCCGTATCTTATTTTAAAAGAAGAAAATAGTCAAGATTTATAATATATCGATTACATATTTTGCGACCCATAGGATTTGACATATAATTGGAGATAATATAAAGTGTAAAGTTCGCTAGTAAAAGGAGGCCTTGTATGTGGCACACGATAGTTCCTTATCTGCTTTTTGGCGGGGGACTCGCAGGCTTAATAACGGCCCTGGTCATTCATATTATGATTAGGAGGAGGTCCCAGAAGACGGAGTTTTGGGGCGACGCAAGATTCTTTTTTCTCGCCGTCGGTTTCCTGCTGATCGCGACCTGGTTTATCCGGTGAATCACCCCGTTTTCTTTTTCATTAGGCTGTCCCCTCGGATAGCCTAATTTATTTTGCGATCACATATATATAGATTGACTTTATCAATAAAAGAGCTTAAGATGTTTAACTAACAGGTTCTTTAAAAAAAGAGGTGCCCATGGTAAAGATAATTGTCTTTTTCGTGCTATCAGTCATTTGTCTCATGTTAGCTGAGAGGTGGCGGAGATTAGCCACATATTTTTTTGATTATAGGTTCCCTTGGAACGCTTCTGTTCGCCAGCGAATGAAAAAGCTTAAGAAATCGCTCAAGGAGGCAAAAAAGAAGAAGTACAAAAGTGACCTGGATAAGTTCATACATGGCCCCTTTCAGATCCAATTCAAACACAGCCATTTTTTTAAGTATGATCGGTTAAAAAGGATCGCCTTCACGTTTGCTCTGATCTGTTTGGCAATTACGATCATTCTTGTTTACCAGAGATATGCGGGTTGACTGATAAGCCGTCTTTCAAAGGGGGAATCATGAACGTCAAAGAGGTGCTATTAATCGTCTTGGCAAGTCTGGGTCTTCTTAGCGGCCTCGTAACGGTCATTCTGCTCGAAATGACCAGCCGGAAGATAAAGAGGGAGATAGATTTCAATTGGATAAATCCAGATGCAATTAAGAAAATCAATTGGACCAGAACACTTACTTGCATAACTATCACCCTTTTAGGCTTCATTCTCTTCTTTCTTCTAACGTAAGAAATGGGGGAATGGCTCGGGAAGCTGGAAAAAAGATTAGCGGGCTGCGTCAGCTAGGACGCGGCCTTTTTTTATAAAATAGATTTTTGCGACACATAGGATTTGACTTAAATAATATATTTATATAATATAAAGTTAAATTTGTCGTTCCTTGAAGGGGGTTGATATGTTCAGTATAAAGAATCTAATATGGCTGATGGCGTTAGTCTTTTTGGCCTTAAGCCTCGGCTGGGGGATTGCCGGGTTTGTCTACCGGAAAAGAACTCCAGTATTGAAAGCATATAATGCGTCGGCTAATGCCGTAGGCTTATTGATCATTTCTCTTTTTCTGATGTGGATAGCCCATAAGTTCTTTCCGTGAAATTATATTTTTGTCGGTCCTATTTCTTACGGGGCTGTCCCTCTCGGGCAGCCTTTTTTATTTTGTGACACATGGATTTGACGACATACCTTATTATGTAATAAGATAATTAACCCGATAAGAACTATTTATTGACTACCAGCTTCTTGAAGGAGGTTATCGCATGTCACCGACACAAATAGGAGCTCTTTGTTCTTTATTTGGCTCGGCCCTTTGTTTAGTGGTTTCTGTCGTTCTTTGGCAGTTAGTCCTGCCTTTCGCCGGCAGACAGCTGTTCGAAGAGGAGACAGGGGAGGTTCGGCCCAAGATTACGACATACCCGACCGAAAAGAAAGCGGTTCGACGATTCATCGGGTGTCTTCTGATCAGCGCCGCGATTCTCATCGTTCTTTCCATATATCTCTTTTATAGAAAATAAGACAGCCTCATAATAACAGGTCCTCCCCCGAGTGACCTGTTTTTTCTTAGGGGAGTAGCATCTTGACGTATTTTGGCTATAGGTTTAAAATGAATAGAGAGTCATATAATATAGGTTAAGCGCCCCAAGAGTGTCTATTTTATGAACAAATCTAATAAACCCATAATTAGCCATATTCCCGATTACCTTGAGTTTTGCGAGGTGGAAAAGGGATTAGCTAATCTTTCCGTAAAAAATTACGACGAATTTTTAGTACCTTTTAAAAAGTGGCTTCAAAAGAATAACCTGACTCGGTTATTGCCTCATGAGTTAACTAAGCAGCATATCTGGGACTTTCGGCCGTTTCTTTCCCGGTTTGTGATAGTTAATACCAAAAAGAACCTGCAAAAAACGACCCAGAACTATTATTTGATCGCCCTAAGGGGACTTTTATCCTATTTCGCGGAAAAAGACATCACTTCCCTGCCCCCGGAGAAAATTAAACTAAGCAAGAAAAACAAGAGCCGGGTGATTAAATTTTTGTCTCTTGACCAGATTGAAAAACTTTTGATGGCTCCTGACCTTACTAATATAATCGGTTTGCGTGACCGTGCCATCCTAGAAACTCTTTTCAGCACGGGTTTACGTGTTACTGAGCTTATAAACCTTAATCGAGACCAGATTAACCTGGAATTATTGCGAAAAAATCGGAATAAAGACATGGAGTTGGTCATTGTCGGAAAAGGCAATAAACCCAGAACAGTTTACCTGTCAGAGAGGACAATTGAGTGGCTGATCAAGTTTCTCGAGAAAAGAAATGATAATGATCCGGCTTTATTCATAAATGTCTTAAAAAATAAATCCACGCAGTCAAAACGTCTGACTTCTCGTTCAGTTGAGAAAATGATCAAAAAGTATTGTAAAATACAAGGTCTGCCGATTACCACTACTCCGCACACCATAAGACATTCATACGCCACAGATTTATTAGAACAAGGTGTTGACTTGCGCACCATTCAGGAATTCTTGGGCCATCAAAATATCGTTACCACTCAAGTCTATACTCATGTCACTAATAAACATCTACGAGACGTTCATAGAGCCTTTCATAGCGGAAATAAGCTAAAAAACGAGTGATTATATGAATAACAATTTACCTTGGCATGAAGTAGAAAAATCTATTCATAAAGAAATTACTTGGTTAAAAAACGTTGTTGACACCCAGGAAAACCTAAATTTTCTTTTTGCGCCCGAGCAAGTGGACAAATGGACTTCGTACTATTTTATTTATCGTTTAATAGCCATTGCCATTGTACGAGGAGATGTTAAAGCGAGAGAAATAAATGCGAAAAATAACCAAGATTTATGGGATAATTTGACAAAAACTTTTACCGAACCCATAAAAGCAAAACATGGACAGGATTGGCATAAAAGAATGATCGACATATTAGAAAAGTATTTTACTGAGCAAGATTACGAAGTATCCATTGAACCGAATTTATTTCACGGCCGTGCAGATTTAGGAATACACAAAAATGGCAAGAAAAACATCTATGTTGAAGTGGGAAAAACGTCTATTTATAAATTGTGCGTAAATTTACTTAACATGAAAGAGTGCATCATCTTATTGGTTCCGCAGAATAACAAAGCGATAGAATTTGAATTATAATAATATGCTTCCCCTATTCAAAGAATATATTTCATATTTAAACACAAAAATCTATTCCAAAGAAACCGTTTACAATTACGAAAGAGATTTGAAAGTCTTTGAAGAATTCCTGCAGGAGATGGGTCTCCCCTGGAAAAAGCTCAATCGGAGGGCCATTGAACAATACAAGGCCTATTTGACCTCCATTGACCGAAAAACGGCCCAGAACGCCAAAATAGAGGCTAAATTGGGCTCTTACAGCATTAATCGCATGCTTTCAAGCCTTAGATCTTACCTCAAGTACTTAATTGATAATGAATACGAAACACCCATTTCACCGGAAGTGGTGAAGCTGACTAAGACAGAGAAAAAACACCCCAGAGTCGCGGAACTCCAGGACTTGATCCGCTTAATTGAATCCCCTGCTGTTTTTGAAAAAAACAAGGAAGTGATTTTGCGCAACCGCGCCATGCTGGAAGTTTTATTTTCCACTGGCTTGCGCATCTCGGAGCTGACCAATCTTAACCGCGACCAGATTGATAATTCCGGCAAGATCTTTGTCATGGGCAAAGGGAAAAAAGAAAGATTCGTTTATCTGACCGAGAGAGCCAAAGAACATCTGAAAAACTATCTAAATACCAGAAAAGACAATTCCCCTAGCCTATTCATCCCCTACCGCGGCTCGGCGGTCAAAACCACGCACCGAAGAATTTCCATAAATTATATTCAGGAAAGAATAAAAAGATACCGGGAGCTTTTAAAAATAAACGTACCAACGTCAGCCCATAGTTTAAGACACGGCTTTGCCACATATTTAGCCGAATCCGGCGCCAATCCCGCGGCAATTCAAATATTACTAGGCCATGAGTCGTTAGATACGACAACTCGTTATGTTCATGCCTCTGATAGATATGCAGAAGAGACAATGAAAAAATTTCATCCGTTAAAAAATAAGCAATGATAAATTTTAGCGTTAATCAGCCGGAAAAAGATAAAAAATATTTTCAGCGTATCGGAGCATACGTCATTATTATTAATGACAATTTATTGGCGACCGTAAAAACAAAAACAGGTTATTTTTTACCGGGTGGCGGACTGGAAAAAAATGAATCTCCGGAAAATTGCTTAGTTAGGGAATGTCTGGAAGAAATAGGAATAAAGATCAAAGTAATTAAAAAAATCAGCCAAGGCAATTATTACTTTTTTTCCACCACGAAACAGACGGATATGGAAAATATCGGCCATTTTTATGAAGGAAAAATTGAAAGCGTTATAAACGTTCAGACCGAAAAAGACCATGAATTAATCTGGTTAGAGCCAAAAAAGGCGATAACATGGTTATATCTGAAAAATCAACAAGAAGCGGTCCGACTTTTCTTAAATAATAATTAATAACGGTTCTTAGACTAAAACAGGCCGAAAGGGCCCTTTTTGTTAAATAATAAATCCAAAATTCTAAATTCTAAACAAATTCGAAATTCGAAATTTCAAGCACGACTATCCCCTACTCTTAAATTATAACTAAAGAAGAACCCCGCAGAAGGCTGCAGGGTTCGTTGGGAACGTGTTGATTCGAATCAGAATTATTCGCCAGGCGGCGGCAAGGTGATACCTTCGGGCTCGAAGATGACCTTTCTTTCCCCTTCCTCGACCCGGCCGAGATCAATGAGATCGTAGCCGGCTGGCTTGGCCATGGCGATGGCGACTTCCACTTCGCTTTCCGGCACGTAAATATAGTAGCCGATGCCCCAGTTGAAGGTAGTCAGGCAGTCTGACAGAGTTACGCCGAGCTGGCGCATGAAGAGGAAAATCTGGGGAATCTCATCCACCCATTTGCTGATGCGATACGTGAACGGCCGGTGGTCGAAAGCGATCTTGGCCACGCCGCTGCCGGTGCCAGGCAACAAAGCGTGAATGTCCACGCCGGCGTCAAGCAAAGCCTCAACCAAGGCCACGTAGGAACGTGTGGGTATCAGGGCGTGCTCACCCAGGGTTCGGCCGTCGGGCAGAAGAGTGAGGAATTTCTCCGGAAGAGTCATGGCCCGCCTGATTACCAGTGAAATGCCGTTGGCATGGATGCCGGTGGAAGGCGCGCCGAGGATGTGGTCCCCCGCGCAGAGCTTTTCTCCGCTTATCAGCCGGCTGGACGGTGCGATGACGCCGGTAGTGCAGCCGGAAAAAGACGGGGCGCTTTTGACCGGCGGCGCGGCTTTGATAAGATAGACCAGCGAGGGCGACTCTCCGGCCACGACCGCAATGCCATCCTGGAAGCAAAGCTCCAGCATGCCGACCGTCAAAGCCTGGCTTCTTTTTTCGTCCAAAAACCAGTCGCTGTCGCCGGCCGCCACCTCGTCGGTGTAAATCGCCGGCATAGCGCCCTGAGCGATGAGATCGTTGATCGCCATCAGCATGGTGTCCCACATGATGTACTCGTAGAAAGTCCTGCCCGTGCCCGAAAACTGATACATCCATTCGGCGATCCAGTTCTTGTTGCCAAGGCCTTCCGTGGTCTTGCACCAGATGTGGGGTAAATCGCCTCGATACTCGAAGACCCCGCCGTGGCTGTGGAGCAGAGACTCCTTGACGTAGAACCCGCGCCAGTTGGGACACCCGAGGGTCCTCCGACAGGCCTCGATCATGATACGTTTGAAAGGTTCGATCTTGCGGTAATCCACCGCTTGCGCGTATTCAGAACCTCCCTGTTTCATAGAATCCTCCTTTTTCTTTCGGTGAGGCTGAACACTAATTTAATTAACCTTATCTTATTACAAAAAATAAAATAGTCAAGGAAACACGACTATCCCCTACTAGATCATCAGCTTGCCGTAAAAGTGAGGCATGAGGTAAGGATATTACTTCTGGGGGCAAAAAACCCGGCCGAAAGGGCCTTTTTTGTTAAATCCAAAGCACAAAGCACCAAATCCAAAACAATATCAAATGCTCAAAATTCAAAATTCGAAACACGACGGCTATCCCCTGCTTTGAAGTTCAGGCTTGACAAAAAGCCAAGCAATTGAAATAATTACCAACTAAAACAGATTGCGCGTCAAATTCCAAGGAGGTCGAAATGAACCGTTTTTTATCTTGGCTGGCGGCAAAAGCCAGAAAAATGTTCTCCCTCAATGGCGGTCATCTATACAGCGTCGACTTATTCGGTCGGTATGACCCGAATGACCCTGAACCCCTCCTGTCTTCATGTCCAGACGGCTGGATAAAAAGTGTTGTGGTGAGCAAAGACAACCCTTTCTGTCCAAGATGCCACAAACGGGTTTTCTTTCCGAAAAAAGAAAAAACATGAGGCCAAAAAACGGTCTCATTCCGCTCTTCGCCCGACGATCCTCGCCGGGCTTTTTCTTAATTAAAAACCCGGCCGAAAGGGCCTGATTTATGTTAAAAAATATTTTCTATTTTTAAATTTTCGAAGAAATTAGAGCGCCGGAATGCGTAACCCGGTCGATCAGTTCTTCAATAATCGAACCCATATCCGCTTCTGATCTGGAATCAAAGCCGATATGAGTATAAAAGCACTGCTGATGGTCAAAGAAAATGATCGGCTGGCCGGACAGTTTCAGATACCACTCCATAAAATCCGGGGAAAGGATCTGATAAGCGATCTTCGCCTGGTCAGTGTGAACCAGGGTTTTTTTATTGAATTCCACGCTCTCCAGGTCAATATCGCGGCCGATGGTCGGCCCGTTGACTCTCTGCAGGATCAGCCGGCCGGGAAACTCTTTCGGAAAATTCACCCGGGCCTGCATGATCCGGAATTGGCCGGTCATTTGGGCCTGGCCGCTTGCGGCCGGCGAGTTTATTTTATGGACAAATACCCGTTTGCCAAAAGGCGCGGAAATAGCCGGTCGGGCCGGCCCGGCGGGCATCGCTTCTTCAGGCATAAAGTTGATCTGGAAAATTTGATAATTTACCCCCTGCTTTGTCCCCTGTCCCATTTTCTTGGGCCAGATCTTCGGCTGCCGGCTGAAAAATCGGATCATTTCCCCCAGGCCGGGAAAAATATCAGCGAAAGAAAGCGCTTCGCCTTCCTGCCAGGACCAGACTTTAGGCGACAAAACCAGGTTTGACTGGCCCAGCTGGCGCATTCCCTTAAAGACAGAGAAGAACCGGCCGGCGGAGCGCGCAAACATTATACAGACAAAAGCGATGATAACGGGATAAATAACGTAATCAGGCAAATGGCCATGGCTAAAATAGCCGGCGATGATTAAAATAATGAAGATTAAGAAGAAAATAACATCCTTATCTGATCTTGCTCGCATAATAATCGATTTAATTATTATTCCAATAAATCTTCCGGCGTCACCCATTTCCCATTCGGCACGCTGTTGCAGGCGGCGGCGGCGTAAGCCACGGATTCATCGGTATAGCCTCCAGAGCCTTCACTGTAAGCCCAGGCGATTGATTCCATGACAGAGCCGCCATTCATCTGGCAGCCGCCGAATTCGGAATAAGGGCAGGCGTTCAGGGAAAAAGTCCGGCTTTCTCCGCAATTTAATTTGGCGGAGTCGCTGTCATTCCACATGGAACCGACATAATCAATACAATTGCTGGAATTAACAATGTCATTGCAGCTGGCATAAACCTTTCTCGGGCCGGTTTCTTTTAAGCCTTCAGTCACTTGCTCCAAGTCCGTATTTTCGTCCACGCCTGTCTCTTCCGGCAGATTTTCCGTCCGTCCGGCTAAAAAGTAATAACCCAGGGCCCCGACCCCTAAAACCAGGATAACGATCAATACTTTGGTCATAAATGTCTTTTAAATAATAAATATGTTTTTATTATAACACTTTAGGTAAAAAATAAAAAAATCCCGGCTTGGTTGGATTTGTTGCTCTTTCTGACAGCAGAAAGAACCAAAGACTGCTGGGGGCTTCAATTTTTTTGTTACTAACATCTTATTTGTATTCTGACCCCCGTGGGTACAAAAAGGAAGCCCCCAGACCCCAGTATGCTAAAGGATTTAGTTTCTGCTAATTGTTTTTCTTTGAGGCGCCACAAAGTTTGTTCTCTTATTTCCGGTATTTACGATAAGCGAGCAGATAAGCCGGGATCAGAAAAATAATAAAATCTAATATCAAATAAAGGGGCCTGAAGACATCGGCCATTGGACCACCGATCATGTAAGAGCCTTCCTGAAAATACCAAAAAGGCAGACCCCATTTATGCGGCATGTCCGTGGCATGCCCTAAAGTCGAAAAAATGTAGCCTAAGAAGAGGAATATAAGGGTGTTTGAAAGGGTTAAAATAATTCTTTTGCGCCGGATATTCATGCTTCAATTATACCTTTTACCTCAAGAATAAAAAAGCGGCTCTGACCCCCGCGGGCAAGGCACTCATGTAATTTAAATTTAGTCGAAATATTTTTCGACCATACCGATTATCTTTATGTCCGTCCTGATCTCCTTTTCCGGATGATCCAGTTTTCGCGAATTTAGCCGGATAAAAAAGTAGCGGCCGCTGAATTCCATCAAGGCTTTGACCTTTTGCTCAAGGATGACGCGCATGAGATGAGGGTCTAAAAGCTCAAAAGCCAGCTTGGCGTCAGAAGCCGTGACGCCATAATAACGGTTGAACTCCCGGCTTTCCAGAAAAACCTGTTTGCCGCTTTTAAGATAAAATGTCATCGGTGATTCATGCCGTTTGATCATCACGCTGCCAGGCACAAAACCCCGGTGCTTGATCCCTATAAACAGATCTTCAATAGGGCAAATTCCTTCCCTATCCTGTATTTCACCGGCCAATTGCACCAGAAAAAAATCATGGCCGTCTATTATTCCCCGCGCCTCCTCCACGATCCTCACTTTCTGCCAATCATGGATCAGATGCATCTCTGTCCAGGGCTCCTCTATCTCTTTGGATTCATGACTATAATTCAGCGGAAAAATGGCGGCCGTTTTCTTGATATAACGAGTGAACGATTCGCCGGTTATCTGGGGAAAAAGCGGTAAAAAGATCAGTACGGCCAGGCCGAGGGAAAGCATGCCCACGCTCGGATAAGAGCGGGCGATCACAAGAAAAATCACTATAAAGACCAGAACGATGATCATTAATATATTCCGGGTTTTTGATTCGAGCATCGGCATATAAATTCATTATAGCATTGGAAATTAGATAAAAAAAGCGGGCTGTTAGGATACAGCCCGCTGAAAAGGACTAGAAGATTTTGACTAGTCCCCTGGATCGTCGCCTTGGTCGGGACCGGAAGGACAATCACAGTCATTTTGGCCGCAATCGCCATCGCAGTCGCAACCGCCGTTGACACCGGCCGCGAACGCCCGCAGCGGCGTTTCAGCCATTGCCTTGGCAGAAACCGTGGCAAAATCACGGCTGACTAGACCTTCAATGATACTGCTCATGGTAGGGGTTCCTCCTTTCTATCATGAGACATTTAGAGAAAATAAACCTCCTTTCTTTCATGAGGCCTTTGGAAGGCCGGGAATACTTGCTCTGGCATCGCGCGCAAACCAGATGAGATTGCATCCGCCGCGGCAAGTCGTCCAGAGCCGGCAATCCGTGCATTTGTCACTGGGCGCGTGCGTTTCCAAAAAGAGTTTCTCTATTTCTCGCGTTTTCAGGAAACTCGTGATCGCTTCCGGATCATTCAGATTGCCATAGCTTAAGTCAGGCATGTGGGTGCAAGGATTAAGATTGCCGAAAGGATCGACCGCTACTGCCGTGCCATAGAAACTGCAGGACACACGTAGCCTACCTGACTGAATGAGTTGAGGAAGGGCCGCCTGGTCAAAAAGGCAGAGAGGTATCAGCGCGTAGAACCGCACAAAATCATACTTCTGCCCGATCGACTCGACCACGCGGGCGTAATCCGCCAAATCAATCTGTCCGTTATGTTCGCGAGGCGGGTACCCGCTTGGCTGCGCTGAGCACATATTGAAGGCGGCAACGCGCACCCGTAAATCACGGAGTATTTGTACCACCTCTTCAATAATCTCAAGGTTGTAGCGGCTGACGGTGGTAATGCTGTTGCAGCGGATATCCGCCGTTATCAGATTACGCAAACCCTGCATAGACTCCTGGAATGAACCGGGCACTCGAGTGATGTGGTCATGGACCGCTTCAGTCCCTTCAATTGAGACGGCGCAATAATGCAAACCCGCCTGCTTGAGTGCCGTCACTAGGGCCATGTCTTTTAGCGCGCGGCCGTTGCTCATGATCCTTACTTCAATCCCGAGACCGGACATGAAGTGCACCAACGGCACAATATCAGTGTAGTCTGTCGGTTCGCCGCCCACAAGAATGCACGATTTTGCACCCGCCGCCGCCAACTGCCGCACGTAAGATTTTGCGGTCTCGAGTGTCACAGCACTCTCTTTAGAAAGCTTTGCCCCGGCGTAGCACATTCGACAACGGTTTTTGCAATCGTAAGTTGGAGAAAACCAAAATCCGGAAATCCCTTTCATGACACCCTCCTTATTTGTAAAAGAACAGGCCATTGTTTTGCCCTGATCCAAGTCTTTCTATTCTAGCCCTGTGCTCAAGATCTCGGGCTTCTCTCTTTTATATACCTTATTAAAGAAACTGTCAAGGCCTACGGGTAAATAAAAAATCAAGTCCATAATATGCTTTACTCTAAAATAAAAAAAGCGGCTCAATCCCCTATTGGGCAAATCCCAAGCACCCTGCCTCACCGACCGGCGGGCAAGCTACAAATAAATTCAAAGCACCAAATCCTAAATCCAAAACAAATCCGAATATCTAAATTCCAAATCCAAAACCACGTTAGAAACGCCGTTTCTAAACAGGGAAACAAATTCCAAATTCCAATGACCGAAAGCCCAAACGTAGATAAAAAAACAGGGAGCCGTTTGATGGGCTCCCTATAAGATCGGAAAAGAAGTTTATTTTTTTGCCGAAACTAGGCCGTCATACTTACCCAATAGCCATTTACCCTGCCAATGGCTATCGGTCGTGATACCACCCGTCTGCCAAATCTGGCTTAGGACGGCAAAAAGTCCGTCCATGTCCCTTTTGGCCAGTCGTCCGCCATCGGTAAAATCATCGCCGGCAAAACCAGCGAATACCCTTTCACAAAACTGCACTTCATAACAATATATGTACTTCGGCGACTCTTCCCCTTCCTGGGCCTCAAACTGATGGACCCAGAGCTCACGGACATAGTTATCGTCAATCGATTGGGACTCCGTGGCAATTAAGCGGGCAAAAATCTTGGCGTTCTCCCAGGGGTCCAGCCGGCTTTTAAGCAGATAAACCCGCGGCGGCTCTCCCCCATACCTGATCATGCGCAACGGATAGTCTTGAATGCGAATAACAACGCATTCCTCACTGTCCTCCTCCCAGTTGGCCTCAACCATATTCTCCAACAGAAAGGCCAAGCCGTATCTACAATGAGTAGCTTCATCAATAGTGTGCGACATCTCGAACCTCCTTAGAAGTGATTTTTGATTCTCCTTAGATTTGTATAAAAAAGCGATCAGTTAAATCTAGTCAACTCCGAATATTAGCAAGTCTTTCTTTTTTTGTCAACCTGATAATCAAGTCTTTCCTCCGTCGTTGCTTAGAGCAGGGTCTGGGCTCGGGACTTTGGGGATAAAAAAGGACAAACTGCATCTTGACAAAAGAATAATTAGTGATAAGGTCAAATTACTAATTTTGCTGTTTGAAAACCTTAAACTTAGCAAAGGAGTGGTTAAAATGAAGCCGCTATTCTATTTCCTGCTTATGATCCTGTTTCTCTCTCTATCCTGCGATCAGACCACAAAACCGGTGAAGCCGACCTACGGCTACCTTTATGTTAATTCGGCTCCGGAAAACGCCTCTGTCCTTATTGACGGCAGAGACACCGGCCAGAAAACTCCGTCTCTGGTCACTCATATTGAAACCGGCAGCCGGCGAGTGGTAGTTTCGCTTGAGAATTACGAAGACTGGTCAGCCATGATCTTGATCAAGGAGAATCATACTGATTCGGTCTTTGCCCAGCTTTCGCTGAAACCGATCATCTTGATCGTCAATTCAGACCCGCCGGGAGCGATGATCACGGTTAACGGAGTGATCAACGGCATGACGACCCCGGACACCATCCGGAATTTCAATCCCGGCCCCTACCTGATCGGCTTGCGTAAACCGGGCTACTTCCCTTATGACGAAAAAGTGGAGCTTCATTACGGCGACACGAAAACGGTCTTTTCCTCTCTGGTCCGCTGCCCGGACTACGCTCTCGCTTACACCATCGGCTCAGTCATTTACCACTGCCGTCTTGACGGAACCAACCTTAAAACCCTGGCTTCCGATTACAAAAATGACGGTAACGGTTTAGTGATGTCGCCGGACGGAAAGTGTCTCGCTTATGGCAACGGTTCGGGTATCCGGGTCATCAATTCTGAGGGCCAGGAAGAATACCTGATCCCCTACACCAACCGGGCTAATGACCACACCTGGTCGCATGACAGCCGCTATCTGGTCTGGGGCGTTTACACGCCGGGGATCTACCGCTACGACACCGAGACCAAAGCAGTGGCCAGGATCTATGCCACGCCCGGCTACCGCTACAGCCATTGTCCGGTCTATGACCAGGATGACCAGCGGGTCGCTTTTGTCCGGCATGAGTGGGAAACCCAGGCCAGCCTTTTTGTCATGAAGGCGGACGGTTCTCTGGTGCAGATGACTTCCGGCGAATTCCTGACGGAATACGACGAGAACATCCAGCTTAACTGGGCCGGCGACAGCCTTCTGGTTTTTCGGACCACAAGGACCAAAGGCACTCTTTACGGCCTTTACACTTTTGACCTCCGTAGCAGAACAGTCAGCCGGGTAAATCAAAAAGCAATCAGCTTTCTGACCACTTCGCCTGACCAGCAGCAATACGCCTACTATGCCTACCCCAACGTTTGTTACGGGCCGATCGGCAACTGGGAAAATCCGGCCTTGAATAAGGATATTTACTTCCCGACCCGGATTGCCTGGTCGCCGGAGAGTGACTTCTTCCTGGTCAGAGGGGCCGAGGGTATCTATATGGTCACGCCGGACCAGCGGGTTATTCCGGTTGTTACTTTTACCGGTTACCACGCCAGCGGCGGCCTCACTATTGCTCATTAAACTAGTTTTGTCTTCAAGCTCCCTTCGGGGAGCTTTTTTATTAATCGACCCTCATCAAACCAGTTGACAAAAAACTGAAATAGATGTAAGCTTATAAGCTTTATTCAAGTTCATTAATAATTATTTATCTTAAAAAAGGAGCCTGAAATGAAAGTCCTTCCTGTTCATGTTCAGATGACCAAGCGGCTTTTTGACGAGGGCTATGTTTGGAGTTTTTTTTGGCGGTTTGTGGTATCTGAAACAGACGCTCTTTTCCGAAGCTACGTTAACGACTACCTCTTTGAACAAAAAGCCGGTTTCTTGCCCGAAATTCATCTGTACGGCCAGAAAGAAAGAACCGAAATCCGCTTTAAAGAGCTTCAAACCCCAGGAGAAGTGGAAAAGGTCGTCAAAGTCCTGGTCAGCATAATTGGTCCGATCCATTACGCTGGCCATGAAAATGTATTATGGGTAAAAGGAGAGAATTTTTCCATAAGGCCGGAGATTTTGGCTGATGAAATCAAACACTTGGGCGAATTCTTGGCTTTTTTCGGCCAACACGAACCGGCCTGGGGCCAGCTGGTTGAACAATACCTGGGCGAGCTTAATGATCGCCAGCTGGAAAAGCTGGTTTGCGCCTTTGCCCGGCCCTTAGTTGAACCTTGGCGAAAAGCCTGGAAATTGTAAATTTTATTTATGCCCTGTTCTAGATCAAATCATGGACAGGGCTTTTTTTAGATAAAAAAAGCGGCTCAATCCCCTTGTGGGACGAGCCGCGTCTTAAACTAGAGAACGAACTGCTACCGCAGAACTACGATCTTCTGCGTTTTGATTTCCGCGCCGGATGAGAGCCGGAGGAAGTAGACCCCGGAAGCACCTTGGTGCTGGTACGCGAACCGGTATTGACCCGTTTCCCTCTGCTCATGGTTGATAAGAGTCTTGACCAGCCCTCCGTTTACGTCGTAGACCGAAAGCGAGATCAAGCCGGCCTTCGGCACGTTGTAGATGATCGTCGTCATCGGGTTAAAAGGATTCGGGTAAGCGCTTAAGGCCAGTTTCAGCGGGGGCAGATCTTCCACGCCGGTCAGGTAGGCCGGTGAGGACACGCCGCTTTCGTTGCCGTTGAAATCGGTGACGGAAACGAAGTAATAGGTGCACCCGGTTGCTTCGCTCAGATCATAGCTGTTTTCCGTAGTGTGTTCGATCAGCACAGCTGTTTCGTCGAACTCGGCTGACGAAGACCCGTAGATTGAGTAGAAGTTGAAATCAGGCTCGCTCGCCGGGTTCCAAGTGAGCATGTCCGCTTCGACGCTCAGATTCAGAGGCGCGGCCGGGGCAAGATTGTCCACGGAATAACCGGAGTCAACCGCAGAGTCAAAGTAAACCAGAGGGTCGGCCGTGGCCGCCCGGATGAAGAACTCTGACCAGTAGATGCCTTGTTCTTTGGTGGAATCGGCCAGCGTGGGCGCAATCATGTTGTATCCGTCTTCGCCGTGAGCTGGAATGGCGCCGACAAATTCCCAATCCATAAGCATCGGCGAAGGATGCAATATCTGGCCTTGGATTTTGGTTGGCGCGCTGTTCACGGTTGCGTTCAGCAAGGGATCAATCCGGCGGTATGCCTCATACTGCAGGATCGGGGTGAGAGAATTGTAAGAGTCTCTTCCTGATTTGGTAAAGTTAAGACGAACCAACCGGCCTTGATCGTTCACAACGTCCTTGATAACCAAGTCATGCGGGGCCAGAAACCCGAACTTCTGGACGCGGTTGTTTAAATAATCAGTCACATAGATATTACCCCAGGCGTCAGCTGCGATATCCGCAGGCCACCTAAACTGACCATCACCACCGCCGCTTGTTCCCCACTTGAGGATAAACACGCCTTCACTCGTGAACTTCTGGACGCGGTTGTTTTCATATTCAGCCACATAGACATTACCCCAGGCGTCAACCGTGATGCCACGGGGGTAATAAAACTGACCATCGCCAATGCCGATAGTTCCCCACTTGAGGATAAACTCGCCGTCACTCGTGAACTTCTGGACGCGATAGTTTCCATAATCAGTCACATAGATATTACCCCAGGCGTCAGCTGCGATGCCCGCAGGGTAATTAAACTGACCATCGCCAGTACCGGCAGTTCCCCACTTAGTGATAAACTCGCCTTCACTCGTGAACTTCTGGACGCGGTTGTTTCCATAATCAGCCACATAGACATTATTCCCGGCGTCAACCGTGATGCCAAAAGGAGCATAAAACTGACCATCGCCAGCGCCGTATGACCCCCATTTGAGGATAAAGGTGCCGTCACTCGTGAACTTCTGGACGCGGTTGTTTCCATATTCAGCCACATAGACATTACCCCAGGCGTCAGCCGCGATACCCGCAGGGTAATTAAACTGACCATTGCCAGTACCGTATGTTCCCCACTTGCGGATAAACACGCCGTCACTCGTGAACTTCTGGACGCGGTCGTTCATATAATCAGCCACATAGACATTACCCCAGGCGTCAGCTGCGATACCCGCTGGGCAATTAAACTGACCATCGCCAGTACCGGCAGTTCCCCACTTGAGGATAAACTCCGGCGGGTCTTCCGCTTGAGCCAGACTTGCGGCAAACAGGGTGATGAGCGCGATAAAGATGACAAAGAGCGTTCTTTTCATGACTTTTTCCTCCTTTTGCCATGAAAACCCAAAACAGCCAGATCATGAATTAATACCTATGTCTTACTTCTATTTAGCAATTGTGTCAAGCCAAAAATCAAGGAATAAAAAAGCGGCTGGCTATCGCTGACTTTTTGTCAATCCCCTGCTTTTATTTAAACAATAAGAAAAAAGCCGCTTCCGGAAGGAAGACGGCTCTTAGTTATTGTTTTGAACTTCTGGCCAGGGATCAGCCGGCCGTGAAATCGGCGATGAAAGTCACTTCGGATCTGGAGCACGGAAGAATGCCGTTATCACCGAAGTCGACATTCACGTGATCGTCGTTCAAGGTCAGCTCTTCGACGGTCACGGTGCCGATTACCTTGCGGATGTATCGCGTCACGTCTTCGCCGGAAGGCAAAACTACACTCACCTGCGGGACGCAGCGATGATCCACTAAGACTTTAACAAAGGGCTTTCTCATCGGTTTTCCCTCCTTTCCTGATAAATCGGGGTTTCAGAGGCGGCGCAGATTGCCGCCGTCGGCTTGGAACCTTATAACCGCTTCCTTGACCGCCTCAATGCGTCTGCCGGACCAGCCTTCGTCTTTTGTCAGATGGCGGGCAATCTCGGCCCCATCCAGCAGGCACGGGTTGGCCAAACAGAAATCACAAAGCGAAAAGCTGGCTTGTCTCGGCGGCTCGTCATTCTGGGGTTTATACAAAATCATTCCGCCTTTTTTCCCCCACCAGGTATCGCCGCAGCCGGGGCATATTCCCCAGCCGTTCAGCTTTCCGATAATGTTGCGAAGACAGCGAAAACCGTTGCTGAGGACATACAGCACAAAAAGCCCGTAGACAAGCAATAGCATGCCAAGAATCCTGTTCATGACCGCCTCCTGGTTAATGAACGTGATAAAAAAGATCAGTTAAAAATATTAGCATTTAAATTTTTCCAAGTCAATACCGGATATTTATAAATAAAAAAATAGAGCCCGCAGCGGATGCCGCGAGCTCAAGGAGTGGGTCATATCAGTTTAATATGATATGCGAAGGGGCGATATGGTGAAGCTTTTTACGGCTTCGTGAAGTGGAGATAACGTTCATAGATACTCCCCTTGGACGCACCGGGCAGGTTTGCCCATTTGGCGTCAGCTGAAAGGGAGGTTCTGCGAATACTAACACCTTATCATACCTTGTTTATCTTGTCAAGACCAACCCCTACTTCTTGACATATTAAAGAATTTATGCTAACTTTTACTGTCGTTCATTTTGCTCAGAAACGATTCTTGAAACGGAGGAAAAAAATGCTGCCACGTATCGGAACGCCTGAAGGCCAGAAAGGCTTTCTTTACCAGTTCGTGATTACCGGCACCAGAAATGGCAGATTTTCCGGTGAGAACGCTGATTTTTACCGGACGCTTTTTCCGGACATGGACCGCCGGGGCAAGGTACCCTTAGGGTTTCTACTGCCAAAAAGACTGAATGTCCGTCAAAATTTCCTTCTGGCCGTCTGCGAGGAGGAAACCAAGCCGGATAATCAGCTTCTTAAAAGAATCCGCCATTGCTTTGAGCAGCCGAGCGTGCCGAAATCCGGCAGGATTCTCGTTCATTTCGACGCCAATTCCATTGACCGGCCGATGCTGGTTAAAATTCTTCGGCTTCTCGAAGAGCTCAACGAGCCGTACCGAAGCCTCGGAATCTATTTTTACCTTGATCAGGAGGTTGATATCGGTTCCCTGGGAATATGTGAAATATAAATTTAGCGCGAAGCGGCCCCTTGGGTCGCTTTTTTCATCTTTAAAAAATCCGGCTTCCGTCGGATGTTTAATAATGATTTAGGTGAGATTTTTCGTTTCACTCTGAATTACAAATATAGGCGGTTTTTATATTTTGGTATTTTCCTCCAGAGGCGGATCAGCCTCTGGCTGAGGATTTAAATATTGTTTTGTGCTTAGGATTTTGAGCTTTGTGCTTCACAAAATAGCCCTAAGACCAAACCTTAGGACTTAACCAGCGGCCATACCCAAAACCATACCAGCAAAGCTATATAAACCCTCCCGCCTGAAGCTGCCAGAGATTTTTATAGATGCCGCCCGGTTTTCTGATCAATTGATTATGCGTCCCCTCTTCCGCGATCTTGCCCTGGTCTATCACAATGATCCGGTCCATTTTTTTAATGGTGGAAAGACGGTGGGCAATGGCCAGTACGGTTTTATTTTTCATCAATTTATCCAAAGCGTCCTGGATCAGTCGCTCTGATTCAGAATCCAAAGATGAAGTCGCTTCGTCCAAAACCAGAATCGGCGCGTTATAAAGAATCGCCCGGGCAATGGCCACCCGCTGGCGCTCGCCGCTTGACAGCTTGATGCCCCTCTCGCCGACGTGAGTCATATAGCCTTCGGCCAGCTTCTCGATGAACTCATGGCAATGGGCTTTTTTCGCCGCCTCTATGACTTCGCTATCTTTGGCTTCCGGCCGGCCGTAGCGAATGTTATCCATTAAGCTCCGGTGGAACAAGATCGGATCCTGGGGCACCAGGCTGATCTGTCGGCGCAGGCTTTTTTGGCTGACGCGGCTGATATTCTGGTTATCAATAAGTATCTGTCCGGCCGTCACTTCATGCAGGCGGAGCAAAAGCTTGATCAGGGTTGTTTTGCCCGCGCCGGAAGGGCCGACAATGGCCAGTCTTTCGCGAGGCTTGACTTCCAAGCTGAAATCCTTTAAAACGGTCCGGGTTTGCTGGTAATTGAAATCAACGCGGTCAAAATTTAGGCGCGCTTCGGAAACGCGGAGATCTTTGGCTTTTGGCACGTCCGTGATTTCTACCGGTGTTTCCAAAATAACGGTCATTTCTTCCGCGTCCGCCAGGCTTTCATAGATATGGCGGATTATTTTGCCGAAATCCCAGATGCGGGCGAATATGTTAAGAAGATAGGTCTGGATCAGGACAAAATCGCCGATGGTCAAAACGCCCTTTTGCCATAAATCAATGGCTAAAAAGAAGATCCCGATCTCCAAGGCCGTCATAAGCAAACCCTGGACCGCCTCAAAAATATTGCCGTAATCCCAGGTCAGCTTGCGCAAACGCCTTAACTGTTCGTTGACCTGACTAAAACCAGAAACCTCGCGCTCATAGCCGTCAAAAAGCTTGATCGTGCTTTGGTTGGTTATGCTGTCGGCGATCACGGCCGTGGTCCGGGTTTCCGCTTCGCTTCTCGCCAGATCATATTTCAGCTTAAAACGGATAAAGACACTGTTGACGATAAGGAAAATCACGAGCCAAACCAAAAGACCCGCCCCCAAATAAAAATTCCGGCGGAAAAGGATGTAAATGATGATGGCGATGTTCACGAACAATGGGCCCAGATCCCAGAATAATTTGTCGGTAATGACCTCAAACGAGCGGCCGAACCATTTAACTTTTTTGACGAGCGAGCCGACGAAATTATCCGTGAAAAAACCGTATGAGTGCTTCTGCAGATAGCCGAAGCAAAAATCAGTCAGATCCGCCATCACTTTGGACTGAAAATAGCTGGCGGAAAAAGTGCATAGCCGGTAAAAAAGCCATTGGCCAAAGCGCAGGATAGCGATGATGACGACCACGGAAATTAAACTCTTTGCTACACTGGAAATCATCTCTCCGCTGGTCATCAGGTCAACGAATTTTTTCAAATACAAAGGCACGACCACGTTGATCACCGCCGCGCCGATCACCCCGACGACGGTCAGAACAGCCGTTTTTTTATAATGTAAGCTGGCCCGCCAGTAATAGCCTAATGTTTTTCTGATGTTAAAACGCATATAATACTGTTAATTAGAACCAATGATTTAAAAAACCCCGCGTCGGCGGGATTATTCACGAAGAATAGGAGGCTTTATGACAAATCACGCCGGTTTGAACCGGTTTATTTCTAAATATACTTGAATGACAAAATATTTCATATAGGCATTATAACCAAACTCTATAAATGAGTCAAACTAGAGTCTAATTTTCTCTAATAGAAGCCAAAATCGGGCTTTTGCCGGATGGTTAAGAAAATTTGAAATCCGAACTTTATTTGTTGTTACTGCCACCCCGAACTTGATTCGGGGTCTCGGTAAAAAACCGAGCAACATTATTTAACGGGATTCCGGGTCGAGCCCGGAATGACAAGAGTAGAATAAGTTTCGAATTTGGGATTTAGAATTTCCAATAAAAAATAGACTGTACAACCAAGAGACGGCCAAATTCTTGCCCTGACAAAAAACTGAAAAAATTAAGGAAGATACTGCGCCGGATCAACCGGAATCGGAATGCCGTTTTCATTGACTTTGCGCGCTTCAAAATGCAGATGAGCACCAGTAGAATAGAGTCCGGTACCTGCCATACCAGGTAATCCTCCGCTGGCACCAATTACCTGACCTTTAGTGACAAAATCGCCTTCTCCCACGCTGACCTGGCTTAAATGGCCGTACAAAGTGGAGAGCTCTTCATTATGGACGATGCTAATGTAATTATATGCAGATCTTTTGCAACCTTTTGGATCTTTACATGTCTTCTCATCATAGGAATAAATAATCCAGTCTAATTTTCTGGCCACGGCCACATAGCCGTCCGCGGCGGCATAAACAGGAGAACCTTGGGCCACGGCAATGTCTATGGCCGGATGCGGACCGAGCCATTTTTCATATGGATATCCTGAACAGTGAAAACCGCAGCTGACGATCCGCGAATTCACCGGCCAGATAAATACCCCGGAAAATTCGCCGTAATACTGCTCGCCTTTTTCCAGCATGAGCTTCTCACGCATCCTTTTTTCCAAAGATGAAACTTCGCCCCGGACAGCTAAGGCTTCTTTTTTGGCCGAATCTAAAAGGGCGGCGTATTGGCTCTCGCTGCTGGCTGTTTGATCCAAAAGAATATTTTGGTAATCAATCTGCTCGCTTAGGTCTGATTTTTTTGAAACTAACGTCTGGCGGGAGTCGTCAAGCTCCAATTTTTTGCCGGCCAGATCCTCTTTTGTTATTTCCAGATCATGCTTTAACTGGACGAATTTATCCAGGTCTTTTTTCACCTGGCTTTGGACATTGCTGATATATTTCACCTGGTTGAAAAAATCGGAAAAACTGTCGTTGAGCAAAGCGATCTCCAGATAAGACGTCTGCTCATTTTTGTACATGATTTGGACAAACTCGGCGATCTGGCTTTTTTGCTGATTAATCTCTTCGACTTTTTCGTCAATTTTACCCTGCGCCTCTTCAATGGAAAGCATCAGACTTTCAATTTCCGTCTGTTTCTTGCTAATATCAAGATTGGTCAAGCTTATCTGATTATTAAGAATGTAAACTTCATTGCTTAAGCTGGCTTTTTCATTTTGCTTTTCTTTCAGATTTTCCTGGTAGATCTTTGATTGTTCGTTCAATTCATCGATTCTTTTCTTTTTCTCGTTTATCTCATTGGTCAGGTCCCCTACCGGCGCGTCGGCGGCCACGGCGGAATTAGTATTGGCATTGTCATTGACGCTGGTCTCGGGGTCAGCGTTTACATTATCGTTAATATTGTTGTTGCTGTTTGTTTCCTGGGCGACCAAGGGAAAAGCCATAAGCAAAAAAACAGCCATTAACACAATGACTGTCGGCAATAAAAGTATTTTAGCTCGTATTTTATTTTTATTTTCCGTCATTTTTGCCTATTTTAGCCTTTCTTAAGCGCTTACCCATTATAGCAAAAAATAGCCGGTTTTACAAGTTCTTAAGCTTTTTGATCGCTTCTTCCAATTCGTTCAGTGATTTAACCGGTCCGAATATTTCCAGGATGTCGAAGACATCCGGCGAGGCCCGCTTGCCTGAGAGAGCCGTCCGCAAAGGCCACAAAAAATTATTGGTTTTTAAATTATTTTCCTTGATGAATTTCAAGAAATATTCCCTCAAGTATCCGGCTTTAAAGTCCGCCTCTTTTATCTTTTTAAGCTCTTGGGAAGCGGTTTTCAAATTTTTCAAAGTTTCCTCTTTTTGGCTTTTTGGCGGCACCAGGATCTCCGCCGGATAATCCCCTTTTTCAAAGACAAAATCGCAGAGGCTGTTGATCTGCTTTAAGGTGTTGATCCTTTCTTTGGCCATGGCCCAAAGTTTTACCGGATCAATTTTTTCTTTTTTTAAGGCGGCCAGATACGCAGGCAAAAGATAGCTTTCCCCGATCTTGGCCAATTCTTCCGAAGACATATTCCTGATATACAAACCATTGAGCCACAAGAGCTTGTCAATATTAAAGATCGCGCCGGCCTTATTCACGTTTTCCAGGGAAAAATCCCTGATCAGTTCTTTGCGCGAAAAGAATTCTTTTTCCGTTTTCGGATTCCAGCCTAAAAATGACAAAAAATTCAGCATCGCTTCCGGCAGATAGCCGTCCTCAATATACTGCTGAACGGAAGTGGCCCCATGGCGCTTGGAAAGTTTTTTCTTGTCATGGCCTAAGATCATGGGCAAATGGGCGAATTGCGGCCGCGGCCAGCCGAATGCCTCGTAAAGCTGGATATGCTTCGGGGTGGAAGGCAGCCATTCTTCCGCCCGGATGACATGAGTGATGCCCATCAGATGATCGTCAATCACCACGGCCAAATGGTAAGTGGGAAAGCCATCGGATTTCAAAAGCACGGAATCATCAAGATTCTGGTTCTCAAAGCTGACCTGGCCCCGGATAAGGTCCGTGAATTCGGTATCGCCTTGCGGATCGATGTTCTGACGGATGACATAGGGCTCACCATTCTTTATTTTTTGTTCGATCTCTTCTTTAGACAGGCTCAAACAGCATTTGTCATAGCGCGGCGGCTGCTTGGTTTCCGCCTGCTCGATCCTCATTTTTTCCAAACGCTCTTTGGAGCAAAAGCAGTAATAAGCGTCATGGCTTTCGATGAGCTTCATCACGTATTCTTTGTAGATGGCCAGGCGTTCGGACTGGAAGATCGGGCCTTCATCCCAGGACAATCCCAGCCATTTTAAGGCCTCGGTGATCCCGCTAACGCTTGATTCCCGGAATCTTTCCCGGTCAGTGTCCTCAACCCTTAAAATAAACTGGCCGCCTTTATTTTTGGCGAATAACCAGTTAAAAAGCGCCGTGCGCAGGCCTCCAACATGAAGGTCGCCGGTGGGTGATGGCGCGAATCGGACCTTGACGCTCATAGTTTTTTCAATAAATTAATAATTTCAAAAACGACTCCGGTGACAAAGATCAGGATGTAGAAATATTTGGCGAATGTCGGCAGCCAAAATTTATAGGCGAACCGTCCGTCGCATTGTTTTTTTGCCCTCAGGCAAATGAGAAAGATAATGATCCCTTCTATGCCCATCAAAAAGGCGCCGGTCACCCCGATAATATTGATAAAGCTTTTTAAACCCAGCAAATACAGGGCCAGCGGGATGAACATGGCGAAAAACCAGGAATAGTTTTTCGGGATCCCGTAATCAAAGGTCATAATCTTCTTTAAGACCAGGCCCAGAGTGATAAACGAAGTGAAAGTGGCCAAAAATCCGAATATATAGCTGAACAGGATGATCTTATCCCCGAGCAAACCCTTAAGCCCGCTGACCGCATCCGTTGATGTTTGATTGCCGGTGATGCCTAAGACCAAGATAATGAAGGAGAGATAAAAAATCGCCGAGATTATCACACCCCAGATTATTACCCCTTTCATCCGTTTCTCTTCGCCTTTTAAGATGTCCTTTATTTCCGGGATCACGGAAAGCCCCCAGAGGGCGAAGGTAAGCACGCCAAAAGGAAGAAAAATATTACTGGAAGGCAATTTTAGGTTTTCCCAGGAAATGTGATGATAACCGGAAATCGTAAACAAGATCACCAACAAAAAAAACAAGGCGAGCATGATTATTTCCACTCGGGCGATTGTTCTTGCGTCACGAAAGACCAAAAAAGCGCCGAAAGCGAAGTACATGAGCACGTATAAGATTATCGGGCCGCCGATCAAAGGGTTAAAAAGCCCGTGCAAAAATTGGCCGCCGATTATCAGATATGAAAGAAGGGTGCCGATTAAGCCGAATGAAATGGAAAAAAATACGATATGCTTGGCCTTTTTGCCTAAATATTTTTCCGCGTAAACCGGCAAGCGGTGAGAGCCGTCGGTGGCGGTGACCACCTGGCCGTAAAGAAGACCGGCCACCAGAATAGTCGAGCCGACAATGACAAAATACAAAAGCATGACCCAAAAACCGCTTTGCGAAGCGACGTATGGCAGTCCGAAAAAACCTGAACCGATGATGGTCCCGGTAAAAGTGGCCAAAGCAAATATGGTTTTTTTACTCATTTATTTTTCTTTATTTTTAATATTTCAAGGCTGAAACGAAAGGTGGCGTTTATAATTCTCGGCCAGCGCCAGGGCTGCCGCCAGAGGCGAAAAAGCCATTCCAGTCCCAGCTGGCGCATTATTGCCGGCGCCCGCCTGACCTGGCCGGAAATATAATCAAAGGCCCCGCCCACGCCCATGCCGATTTTTACGCTGGTCAATTTTGGCAAATTATTATACAGCCATTTTTCCTGGCGAGGGGCCCCAAAGGCCACGAAAATAATATCCGGCTTGGCGCGTTTGATTTTTTCCCGTAATTTACCTTCGGGCAGACGCCAGCCCCAGGACCGGAAGCCGTTTTCAAAGCCCGCGATCTTTAAATTCGGAAATTTTGCCAAAAGTTTTTCCGCAGTTTTTTCCGGCACTCTCCCCTGCCCGCCGAGCAGAAAAACGGAATGATTTTTTTCCGCGGCCAGCCGGCAGATCTTAAGCATCAGATCTATCCCGGCCATTCTCCGCTTCAATCTCTTTTTTAAATAACACGAAGCGAGCATCAGGCCGAAACCGTCCGGCAAAGCCAGATCGGAATTATTCAGGATTTTTTTAAATTCCGGATCGTGCCCGGCCGCCAGAATGATTTCCGGATTGGGGGTAGTAATTAAATGTGGACGTCCGTTATGCAATAAAGATGCTAATTTTTCCGAAATTTCTTCTTCATCAAGAGAATCAATTTCCACTCCTAAAATATTTACTTTTGACATAAGGAAAATGATTGAATAATTTCATATCGCGAAGCCGGGAGGCTTTTCATCAATGAGAGGGCGGAAACTTGAAAACATCCGTTTATTTTCTTTTTTTCTAAATTAGTAATGTCTTCCGCTTCATTCCTTGCCCGGCCCAGGGTCAAATGCGGGACAAATTTTCTTTTTTCCTCAAGGCCGATCGCCAAAATGCCGAATTCCTTTTTTACGGCCTCGAATAATCCCGTCAGCTCCGGTCTGTTTTTCACCGTTAAGGCTAGAACCTTCGCTTCAGAAAGCGAGGGAAAAGCAGTAAAGCCATCAAATTCAAGAGAAAAAGGAGAAAACGAAGCGGCGATTCTAATGAGGATCTTTCGGCTTTCTTCGATCTCTTCCGGAGAAATATTGCCTAAGAATCTTAAAGTCAAATGAACGCTGCGGCCGTCCAAGAAACGGAAACTATTAAAATCTTTTTTAAGGGACGAGATCAAAACCTCTAATTTTTCCCTCGCGGCCTGATCAAGATCTAAAGCCACAAAAGATCGGATGTTCATGACCTAATTATAACAGATTTTGCCGGTTTTTTCAAACCCGGCTTGAAGTGCTATAATAAAAACTCATGAAAGAGGCCTTATTATCTGAAAAATTAAAAAATAATCAGGTCAAGTGCGGACTTTGTCACCACTTTTGCCTGATTAACCCGGGATCCAGGGGTATTTGCGGCGTACGGGAAAACATAGAGGGCAAGCTGTATACCTTAGTTTATGGCAAAGCCATCAGTGAAGCCATTGATCCGATCGAAAAAAAGCCTTTATTTCATTTTTTGCCGGGAAGCAAGGCCTTATCCTTTGCCGCTTTAGGCTGCAATTTCCGCTGTGATAACTGCCAGAATTGGCAAATTTCGCAAGGTTCTAAAGCGGGCGGCGAAATTGCCGGCCAAAACTTGCCCCCGGAAAAGATCGTGGCCGACGCTTTAAAGAACAAGTGCGCTTCGATCGCTTATACTTACACCGAGCCGACCATTTTCTTTGAATACGCTCTCGACACCATGAAGCTGGCCCAGAAAAAAGGGCTAAAGAATGTCTTTGTCTCCAACGGCTACATGACTCCTGATTGCCTGAAAATGGCTGAAGGATATCTTGACGCCATAAATGTCGACCTGAAATTTTTTGACGATAAGGCTTATTTGAAAAATTGCGGCGCTCATTTGGATCCGATCCTTAATAATCTAATCACTTTAAAAAAAATGGGCGTCTGGCTGGAAATAACCACCCTTTCTGTCCCCACTCTTTCTGATTCTCCGGTTATGTTTGAAAAAATGGCAAAATTTATTTATGATAAGTTAGGAGCGGAGACTCCCTGGCACATTTCGCGGTTTTCCGGCTCGATATCCTATAAGCTCGGGGGTTTGCCGGATACGCCGGTTGAAACCCTGACCCAGGCCAGAGAGATCGGTATGAGAGCCGGCTTGAAATACGTTTATCTCGGCAATCTTCCTGGCGAAGGCGAAAACACTTCTTGCCCGCAATGCCAGACAATAATTATCGAGCGGCTCGGCTACGAGGTCGCCAGGCATGATATTAAAGGCCAATGCCCGAAGTGCCATTATCAATTAAAAGGAATATTTATCCCATGAAAAAAACGATCGCCATTATTTGCCTGCTTGCTTCCTTAAGCCCGAACTTGGTTCTGGCCTACGCTTTTGACAAGAATAATATTATCTCGGACAGCGATCTGACGAACTCCAGCGCCATGTCGCTTTCAAGGATCCAGGAATTTTTAACGGTCAAGGGCGGGACTCTCGGCCAATACAGCTGCAATGTCAGCGGCACGATAAAATCCGCCGCGGAAATCATCAGCGAGATAGCCACTGCTTACCGCTTGAACCCTAAGTTCCTTCTGACCACCCTGCAGAAAGAACAGAGCCTGATAACCGACTCCTCCCCTTCGCAAGATCAGTACGACTGGGCCTTGGGCTACGGCGTCTGCGACAGCTGTTCCAAATCTGATCCGGCTTTGCAGATCTATAAAGGACTTTATAATCAGCTTTACTACGCCGGCAGCCGGCTGCGAGGCGATTATTATCTCGGGGGCTTGGAAAAATACGGACACACTATTTCCGGCTACGGCCCCGGGATCACTAAAATTGTGGATGGTGAAACCGTCACTCCGGCCAATAACGCCACCGCGGTATTGTACACCTACACCCCGCATATTTCCGGCAACCTTTCCTTCTGGAATATCTGGTCGCGCTGGTTTCTGATCAAATATCCGAACGGCTCCCTTTTGCGGGTCGCGGGCGAGAATGGCATCTGGCTGATCCGGAACAACAAGCGCTACAATTTCGTTTCCCGCTCCGCTTTCATTTTCTCTTACGACCCCAAAAAAGTGATCGATGTTTCTTTAAACGACCTCCAGGCTTACGAATACGGCGCCCCGATCAAATTCGCGGATTATAGCCTCCTGCAGGCCCCTTCCGGCGGCGTTTACCTCTTAGTAAACGGCGAAAAGAGGCCGATTATCTCCCGCGAGGCTTTCCGTAATTTAGGCTACAGTCCGGAAGAAAAGATAATGGTCACCTGGGATGACCTGGCCGCCTATCCGACCGGCGAAAAAATCACGGCTGACACGACCAACCCGACCGGCGTTCTTCTTCAGGCCAAGGAAACCGGCGGTATATATTACATTGCAAACAACCAAAAGCACGCCATTTTTTCCCGGGAGATACTGAACTCGCAATTCAGCCGGCGCAAATGGACCACCGTTCCCCAAAGTGAGATCGACAAATACGAAAGCGGCGACCCGGTTTACTTCAGGGACGGCGAACTTATTACTTCACCTTCCGCCAACGGCGTATACCTGATCGCCGACGGCCAAAAGCATCCGATCCCTTCGGCGGAAATTTTCAATCAAATGGGTTTTAAATGGTCCAATATCATCAGAACCACGGATCGGTCCTTGGAGATCCATCCCTTAGGCGACAAAATTGATTATTTAACCCAGTAATATATGCTTACTTTCGCGGGGATTTCCCCCCATCCGCCGCTGCTTATACCCAACATCGGACAGGAAAACATCAAGCAGGTGGAAAGGACTAAAGCGGCTTTGGAAAAATTGGAACAAGAACTCTACGCCGCCAAACCGGACGCCGTGGTCATAATTTCCCCCCACTCCCCTGTTATGCCCGACGCTTTTTGCATAAACATCGCGCAAAATTTTTCCGGAAATTTTTCTGAGTTCGGCGACCTGGCCACTAAATTGAATTTTAGATCTAATCTCGCCTTTTCCCACCGCTTAAAAGAACGCCTGGAAGACCGTCGCTTTTCCGGGCTTTTGATCAACCAGGACAATCTTGATCACGGCGTCCTGGTGCCTTTATTCTATTTGACGCCTCATTTGCCGGACCTTCCTCTGACCCCCATCAGTTTTTCTCTTCTTGACCTGAAGACCCATTTTGACTTCGGCCGGATCATTTCCGAAGAGATCCACCAGACCAACCAGAGGATCGCCGTAATCGCCTCCGGCGATCTTTCCCACCGGCTGACCAAAGCCGCTCCCGCCGGCTATTCCCAGCAGGGCAAGGTCTTTGACCAAAAACTGATAGAGCTTCTGCAGAAAAAAGAGACCGCGGAAATAATAAGTCTTGACCCGGCCTTGGTGGAAGAAGCCGGCGAATGCGGTTTGCGCTCAATCATCATTCTGCTCGGCATTTTGAACCAAAAAGAATACCAGCCGGAGATCCTTTCTTATGAAGGGCCTTTCGGCGTGGGATACCTGGTCGCTAATTTTAAACTCCGCTAAATCCGATGGAAATAATACCCGTAAAAACTCCGCTCATCAAACCCGGGGAGGATCTCGCCCCGCTTTTTTTGAAGTTGCTGAAAAATCATTCTCTAAAAAATAAGGATATGGTCGTTATTTCCTCAAAGATAATCGCCATTTCCCAAAACCGGCTGGTGAAATTAAATCAAATAAAACCCCGGCCTTCTGCTTACGCTTTAAGCCGAAAATATGCCCTAACACCGGAATTCTGTGAACTGGTCATCAGGGAGTCGGATAAGATCGTCGGCGGAGTGAAAAAAGCGATCTTAACTCTTAAAAACGGGATGGCCGTGGCCAATGCCGGAATTGATCTTTCTAATGTAAAATCAGGCCTAGCCGTTCTCTGGCCGTCTAAACCTGCAATATACCTAGACAAGCTAAAAAAGGGCTTGGAACGTCGTTTTAAAGCGAAAATCGGGCTTATAGCCGCTGATTCCCATTGCAGCCCCCTCCGTTTAGGTACCCGCGGGGTAGCCCTGGCTATTGCCGGCTTTAACGGAATTATTGATGAAAGAGGAAAAAAGGATCTGTTCGGCAAGAAAATGCGGATCACCCGGGTCGGTCTGGCCGATGAACTGGCCAGCGCCGCGGCCAGCCTGATGGGCGAAAGAGATCAAAAAGTGCCGATAGTCATCATCCGCCGGGCGCCGCTCACGCTCTCAAATAAATCCAGCCAAAGCCTCACTCGGAAACTTCTGATAAAACCCTCTGCTTGTCTTTTTAAGAATTATCAGGTAAAATAACCGCGCTGATCAATAATCATCTCCCATATGAAAAAATTAAATAAACATTCAGTAATATTTCTTATTATTTTTATCGGCTTAGGTTTAGTGTTCTTGCGAATCCCCTTTTCCGGTATTGTCGGCTCCAGTCAAAGCTTCACTCTTTTTGATTATATAGGACCGACCACCGGACTTTTCTTAGGGCCTTTATTCGGCGCCCTTTCCATTTTCCTGGTCAAGATATTCAACACGTTATTGGGCGGGCAGAGTTTAGACTTTATTTCCATCCTAAGATTTTTACCCATGATGTTGGCCGCAGTTTATTTAGGAACAAAAACAAAAAAGAATATTATCATCCCCTTGCTTTGCCTGATTTTGTTCATCGCCCATCCTCAAGGCCGGATCGCCTGGTACTATTCTCTCTACTGGCTGATCCCGGTATTCGCCGTCTTTAAAAAGAACCGCTTGATTTTTAACGCCCTGGGCGCCACTTTTACCGCCCACGCTGTGGGCTCGGTTATTTTCTTGTACGCTTTCAATCTGCCGGCGGCGGTCTGGATCAGTCTGATCCCTATTGTGGCGATTGAGCGGAGTTTATTTACCTTAGGCATCTGGGTCAGCTATCCGGTCTTCAACACCATTTTGGAAAAACTTGACGTTAAATTCCATCTACCAGCTTTAAAGCGCCTGACCAATCCCAATTACGTTTACTCCAAAAAATTCTTCCGGCAGTACGCCTAGTAAATCATACTTGCCAAACACTCTTTTCCCAAAGAGTGTTTTTGTTAAACAGGAGCAAAAATGATACAATTTAAACATGGATAAATACGTGGCCTTGGCAAAAAAAACGATCGAAGCTTTTATCAAAACCGGCCAAATAATCAAGGTGCCGGCTGATCTGCCTGAAGGCTTATTAAAAGAAAAAGCCGGGGTTTTTGTTTCCCTGCACCGGAAATCCGACCGTTCTTTGCGCGGCTGTATCGGCACCTTCCAGCCAACCAAAGAAAATATCGCTTTGGAAATTATTTCCAACGCGGTTTCCGCGGCCTTCCGCGATCCGCGCTTCAACCCCATAAAGTCGGAGGAATTGGAAGACTTGGAGATCAATGTCGATGTTTTGACTTCTCCGGAACCGGTTGATGACATAAAACTCTTGGACGCCAAGAAATACGGAGTTATCGTCAAGACCGAGGACGGACGGGCCGGCCTTCTTTTGCCGGATCTTGAAGGCGTGGAATCGCCCCAGGAACAGATTGATATCTGCGGCCAGAAAGGCGGCATAGACCCTGAGAATGAGAAGATTTCTCTTCTTAGATTCAGAGTGGAAAGGCATAAATAACATGTTCGCGGAAATTTTACCTTTAAGAAAAATGCCGAAAAACCTGGATTACTTCGATTACCAGGTGCCTTTGAATTTAAAAAGTAAAATCAAATTAGGCCAGGTGGTCAGCGTGCCTTTTCGTCATCAAAATTTAAAAGGGATCGTCTTCCGGCTTAAACAAAAAACTGAATTTAAAAATGTTAAGGAGGTAACCAGTATTATCCAGAAAGAGCCGATTCTAACCTCTCAGCAAATTAAGTTGGCCACTTTTGTCGCGGATTATTATCTTGCCTCGCTGGCCACGGTTTTAAAACAGATGGCGCCGCCGATTCTTAAAAAACCGCGGGCCGCCAAACTATCCGGCATCATCTCCCGGATAAAAACGAAGAAAATGCCGGAAATTGAAAATTTAGCTGATGAAGTCATTGCCTCCAGCCACGATAAATTTCTCTTTTTTTATCAGTCGCCTGGGCAAAGGCTGTCTTTTTTGCAGAAATTAACCCTGGATTTTCCCAAAAAAGGAAACCAGGTATTATTAATATTTCCGGAAATAGTTGATCTTGAAAATTTTATTCGATACCTTCCGGGAAAATTGGCGGAAAAAACCGTCAGCATCCACCACCTGCTTTCTGATTCCGTTTTTGCCTCGATCTATTCTGAAATAAAAAGCGGACAAGCGAAAATAATCCTGGGCACGCCGCAAAGTATTTTTCTTCCCTTTAAAAAACTCGGATTGGTAATCATTGACCAGGAAGAAAACCAGAATCACAAACAGTCAGAGCAAAATCCGCGCTTTTCGGACAAAACCGCGGCGGAAGAACTGGTTAAGCTGTTCCCGGCCAAGCTGGTTTTAATTACCGTTTCCCCAAATATAGAAACGTACTTCAAGACGCTTAACAAAGAATATTCCCTGATAAAAACTCCGGCGAAAACAAAAGATATACGCCTGACAGACCTAAGAAGGCAAGCCAGCGGCACGGTTATCTCCTCAGATCTAAAAAATGAAATCGAAGTAACCCTGAAAAATCATGGCCGGGTATTTTTATTCCATAACCGCCGGGGCTTTTCCCGGGCCTTGATCTGTTCCGATTGCGGCCGGACTTCCCTTTGCCCCCGCTGCCAGGTTCCTTTCACTTTCCATGAGGAAAATCATTCTTCTTATCTGCTCTGTCATCGCTGCGGCCAAAAACAAGACCGGCATTTGGCCTGCCCTAACTGCCAGGGCGTGAATTTAAAGAATATCGGCTTTGGCACGGAAAAAGTGGAGAACGTTCTGAAAGAACTTTACCCGCAGGCCAGGATCGGCCGTTTTGAGGGTAAACTGGCGACCAACCTTGATTTAGGCAGGTACGATATCATTGTTTCCACCCATCTCACTTTTAAGCACGTCGATTGGGAAAAAATCAGTTTGATCGGCGTTATTTCCGCCGACTCCTTGCTTCATCTGCCGGATTTCCGGGTCCAGGAAAAAACATTCCAGCTGCTCTCGCGCTTATTAAGCTATTCTTTTTCAAACATAAAAAGCCAGCTGCTGATTCAAACCTATAATCCGGAAAATCCGGCCTTAAAGTTTTTCCCCGGTCGCTTTGACGCTTTTTTCCGGGAAGAATTAAAAACCCGCAAAGAATTCAAATATCCGCCGTTTGTCAGGCTGATTAAACTATCCAGTCAAAACCCCTCCCCTTCCATGGCTTTAGATCAGGCAAAAAACGTTTTTAATTATTTGAAGAATAATGCCAATTTTTCCGTTAGCCCTCCCCTGCCGGCTTTTATATTTGAACGCTTCGGCCAATTCCGCTACCACTTGGTCTTAAAATTAAATGAGCCGGCCAGCCCGGCCCGGTTAAAAGACTGGCTGAAAATAGTCCCGGCTAACTGGCTTATTGACGTGGATCCGGAAAATCTTCTTTAAATTTTCTTTAAAGCCGATTTTTGCTATAATTATAACCATATGGCTAAACTGACGATCTATAAGGATGGCAGCCCCATCTTAAGAAAAAAAGCAACGAGCGTAAATAAGCTGGATAAGGCTGTTTTCAAATTTGCCAACGACATGGCAGAAACCATGGAAAAAGAAAATGGGATCGGCTTGGCCGCGCCCCAGGTTGGAAAATCATGGCGCCTGATCTGCGTCAAAGCCAAGCAAGGACCCTTAGTTTTTATCAATCCTTTGATCATCAAAAAATCCTTCCGGAAAAATGCGGCCGAGGAAGGGTGCTTGAGCGTCCCGGGCATTTTTGGCCGGGTTAAAAGACATAATAGCCTCATTTTGTCCGCTCAAGGCCTTTCTAATGAAATAATAAAACTCAAGGCCAAAGGATTGATGGCTCGGGTCATCCAGCATGAAATTGACCACTTGGACGGAATATTATTTACGGATAAAGTGGAGAAAGGGGAAAAAAGTGACAAAGACCAAAGAAGAATATAGGATTATTTTTTTTGGCACGCCGGATTTCGCCGTTCCCCCTTTAGAAGCTCTGATAAGCCAAAATTATGAGGTCGTGGCCTGCGTCACGAAACCGGACACTACAAAAGGCCGCGATTTGAAATTATCGGCCTCGCCGGTCAAAAATCTGGCTTTAAAGCATAATATCCCGGTCCTTCAGCCGGATAAAATAAAAGATGATAATTTTTATCAGGCCATAAAAAATTTAAGGCCCGATATTATAATTGTCGTGGCCTACGGAAAAATCCTCCCCCTCTCCATTCTAGAAATACCTTTTTTAGGCTGTCTTAATATTCATGCTTCACTCTTGCCCTTTTACCGCGGTCCCTCCCCAATCCATTACGCTCTTCTTAATCAGGAAAAAGAAACCGGCCTCACCTTGATGAAAATGGACGAACATATGGACACCGGCCCGATCCTCTGCCAGGAAAAAATAAAAATATCGGAAAATGACGATTTTGAATCCTTGCATAATAAACTGGCCAAACTAGGGGCGAAATTATTGATTGAGACTTTGCCCTTATACTTAAATAATAAGATAAGGCCGCGGCCGCAAAATGAATCCCAGGCCACTTACACCAAGATCATAAAAAAGGAGGATGGACGTTTGGATTTTAACCGGCCGGCCTCGGTGCTGGCGGGAAAAATCAGGGCCTCTAATCCCTGGCCGGGCGCTTTTTGCGTCTGGCAGGGAAAAAACCTGAAAATATTGAAAGCCTCCGTTCTTCAGGAAAAATCAGAGGGACATCCGGGCCAGGTTATGATTAATAATGGCAAAATATTTGTTTCCACTGAGGATAAAATGCTGGAAATAAAAACTCTCCAGCTTGAAGCCCGGAAGGTCTTGAGCGCGAAAGATTTTGTCATTGGCTATCCTGAAATTAAAGAGGCGGTCTTGACTTAATTGTGCCTGACTTTTTTCGTTGATTGAAAACCCAGGTATTTGCCGAGCATCAAACGCGTCTGGGCGTCCGTGGCCGGGATAGAACCGAATATTATCATGCTTACCGGGAATAATATCCACTGCAGCAGCATCAGGGGGTATTTCAAGCGGGAATGTTTTTTTGGCTTGGGCGGCAGAATGACCAGGCTTAAAATGGCGGAAACAAACAAGCCGAAAGTGGCCGCCCCCATCAGCCAGCCCAAAATAGAAGGAGCGTTCTGGACCAGCGGACTGAATTTTTCCGGACGCTCAAAATGATGGATGACCCAAACCGGCAAACGCCCTAAAATGAAGATAAGAATAGGGGCGGTCGCCCAGGAATAAACGCCTTCCAGCTGATTCCAAAGGTAGCGCAGTTTCGACCCCAGCCGGATCTTATTATTGGGAAAAAAATTCCAGAACATGAAAGGAAAATTTTCCACGCCGTAGGCCCAGCGGCGCTGCTGCTTATAAAGGTTTTTAAAGCTTTCCCAAAAATTAGCGCCTAAGACCGTATCCATGGAGATGGGGATATACATGGGCAAAACCCGGTAATCGCCGTCATACCGGATAAACCCTTGGATAAAAATCCTGGAATCCTCGGTGACGATGTCCGACTGCCAAAAATCCACGTCCACTAAAGCCTTAAAGCTCATGGAATGCGAGGCAAAGGTGAATAGTCTTTCGGGCCGCAAGGTTTCGCTCATCAGCCAGAAAGTCGTGCTGTTTGAGGCCACCCGCATCAGGGCCGGCGAATCCCAGATATTATTATTAAATAAGGGAATCGGCTGATAGCTGGTTCGGGTGGGTTTCTCCACCGTTAAATATTTATGGGTCAGGTATGAAAAATATTCCGGATGAACGCAGGTGTCCACGTCAAAGGAAGAAACCACGATATTTTCATAAGGAATTTGCCTCTCGTCAAGCCAAATTTTTGCCTGACGGCCGGCATAAGCGATATTGGAACCTTTTCCCGCCACTTCGCCCGGCACGTCTTTGGGATGCCGGGTCCAAATGAATTTAAAGAAAGATTGTCCGAATTCCTGCTCAATTATCTTCGCTTTATTTATCGCCTCTTCCCCTTCTTTATCTTCAAAAGCCAGAACGACGATCAGCTTATTTAAGGGGTATGATATTTGTTTTAAATATTTTAAGGAGGTGCGGATGATATTGATATCGTCTTTGTATGTGGCAATGACGATCAAATGATAAACGTTTTCAAAATTTGCAATTTTCCGGCAGACCGAGAGCCAATCCACCTTAATCTCGCGCCGGTAGCGGCGGTAAGCGATTATTAAATATACAAAGATATAAAAAACCCGGATCAGCCAATACAGGTCAAAAAAGATGATAAAATATATGACCCATAGGGGTTTTATAAATGATACTACAATAGCCAGGAAAAAGGTCAGCCAGATAGAAAATCCCGGGATTATTTCTAATATCCGGTATTTAGTATGATCGGAGATTTTGGCCCAGAAACGCATATTTATTGACCGATTTTATAAATAATGACCCGACTTAAGGCTTTTTTTGCCAATAAAATGCGCTCGCGGCTCCGGGCGAATAAGGTGATCAGCTTCTCCCCTTTTTCCACGCGATCGCCGATTTTTTGATGCAGGCGCATGCCGGCTAATTTGTCTTCCGGCGCGCCCAAGGAGCGGGCGACTTCATCGATCGCCCGGTTATCAATGGCGGTAACTTGGCCTTCTTTTCGTGAATATATCCTTAATTTTTGGGCGCCCAAAGTTATGGATTCCGAATCAATGTTTTTCCGGCCGCCCTGACTGATGATCATTTCGTTCATTTTATTCCAGGCTTTTTTTGTAAAAAGGAGCTGCCGCGCCAAGGCCTCCCCTTCTCCCGGACGGCTCTTGCCGCAAAGTTCAAAAAGCTGGCCCGCTAAATACAGGGATTTTTTTTCAAGATCCGCGGGCCTTTTTTCTTTTTGCTGCAAAACCCGCAAGACATCCCTGGCTTCCAGGGCCGGGCCGATGCCATTGCCGATCGGCTCCTCGGCTTTAAGTATCGTCACTTTCAGTTTAATTCCGAATTTATCGCAAAGATACTGAAATTTTGCCGCCACCTGCCGGGCCATGGCCAGATCTTGTATTTTTGCCGAAGGACCGACTGGTATGTCAATTAAAAGATATTTTATGCCCATGGCTTCTTTTTTCGCCATAATAGAAACGATCATCTTTGAAAGCGGCTCAAGCGAGATATCTTTTGTCAGACGGATGATCATGTCATCGGCCGGCGCGATATTGGTCGCCCCGCCCCAGACCAAACAGCCATGATTCTTTTTGACCAGCTTCACCACTTCGCTCAATTTAAAAGTCACCGGGGCCAAGACTTCCATGGTGTCGGCCGTGCCGGCCGGCGAGGTGACGGCCCGGGAAGAAGTTTTGGGGATAAAAAGACCGGCCGCCGCGATGATCGGAACCACCACCATGGTCGTCCGGTTGCCCGCCAGTCCGCCCACGCAATGCTTGTCCACGATTTTTTTGTCGCCGAAATCCACGGTTTCCCCGGTATCCACCATCGCCTTGGTCAAAAAATACAGTTCTTCGTCGCGGAAATCATTGGTAAAGCCGGAGGCGATAAAAAAAGCCAGCTCGCAATCGCTGATCCGTCCGGCCAGGAGATCGCGGATGATCGTGTACATTTCATGATAGCTTAAGGACTGGCCGCTCAGCTTTTTTTTAATGGCTTTAATTGAGGTCGGACGGGCAAATAATTCCAGATAAACTATCTCATTATTCTTTATTTTTGTTTTCTGGGAAGTTTCTTTAAATAATCCGATATAACCCGGAACTATTTTCGTCTTTGTCGTTTCAATATTAACAACCGCCTCCTTTTTCTGCCAATTAAGCTCAACGCGGTCGCCGGCATGGAGGTCAAAAATAGCCGCGTCTTTTTCATTGATCATCACGGTCATGGCCCGACCCGACTTGAAATCCAATTTTTTAGCTTTAAGAAAAAATGACATTTAAAAATGTTTTAAGGCTATTTTTAACTCTTCGTTATTCTCGGCAAATCGTTTTAAGGAAAAGCGGCTGACGGTCGCCTCAATCGCCTGCTTAACCGCCAAAACTCCCGCCTTAGAACCTTGCGGATGGCCATGCACTCCCCCGCCGAAATTCATGATAAAATCATTTCCTAATAAGGCTACAAGTTTAGGAATTAAAGCGGGATGAAGGCCGCCAGAAGCGATCGGCAGGGTCTTTTTTATATCAAACCAGGGAGAAGTTAAAAATTTGTTCAGGGTCAAAACCTGTTGCCGACCCCCTTCCATTTTGCCGACGACCGTGCCTGAATGCAGCTGGTCAATCCCAGCTAGCCGGGCAAGTTTAGTTAATACTAATATTGATAAACCCTGGTGCGAGTCGCGGGTGAAGGCCGAATGCATCGCCCGATGACCATGGATGATCAGGCCTAAATTCGCTTTTCTTAGGGCCTGAACCCCGGAAAAACCGCTGGTTACCACATCCACCATAACACAGCGACCGCCCTGATTTTTCACGAATTCCGCTCGTTTTATCATCTGGCTTGTTTCCGCCGTAACATTAAAAGCGACTAATTTTCTGGTCTTACTCCCCTTTTCTATCTTTTTTACATAAGCTAAAGTTTTGACCACCCGCTCGTTAAAATGATTGAATTTCTGATCCGTTAAATTTTCATCATCTTTAACTAAATCCGCGCCGGACGATAAGACTTCGTGAGCAAGTCTTGAGTGCTGTCCGGCTGACAGCCCCAATTTTGGCTTCATGATCACGCCGATCAAAGGCCGGTTTTTTATACCCGTTATTTTTCTTATCCCCTCAAGGCCGAAAGCCGGCCCGGCAAAGGACCGGACAAATTTTTCCGGCAGCTCCAGATCCAGCAGTTTGAGATGCTTTATTTCCTTTAAACTGTAAATGTTGCCGGCCACCGAAGATAAAAGCTGGGGGATATTTCCGAATTCAAATAGATCAAGCGGATAGGCGACTTTAATGATATTTTTCCTGAAATCAATATGGTAAACTTTGGCGGCCAGTTTTTTAAATTTGTTCTTATTCAATGTTCCCACCTCAGTCCAGGTGCCGATGGAAGATTCCGTGGCAATCGCCGCCCCGGCTTCCCGGTCCGTCAGCGTTGAATCCACATAAAAAGTGGCCAGAATGTGATCTTGAGGCTTGAACTTTTTTCCCAAAGCCAAATAATCCAAATTATACATATCGTTTGAATAAATCCGGATAATATTTTTTCACGGTCTTGGCGATATCTTTTGGTTTTATCAGGCCGAATTCCGTGATAAATCCAGTGATAAACTTGGACGGAATGTAATCAAAGGCATAGTTTTCCAGACTTAATCCTTTTGGCGCTTCCGGCCAAATTTCTGAACTATCCCTTTTTTCCAAAGGAATGGTAATACGTTTCTTGCTCAGAGTGTCTATCTTTAGCAGACTGGCCGCGACATACAAAGGGATCTTTGACTCCCAGGCCGCCAAAGCCAGGCCGAAACTGCCGATCTTATTGACGGCCCAGCCGTTTAACCCCACCACGTCCGCTCCTAAAAAAACTTTATTTATCCTTATATCATCACCTGAATGATCGCTGATAAAAAAAGCGGCCGCGGAATCGCAGACCTGGGTCACTTTAATCTGATTTTTTACTAAATTATTGGAAGTGATCCTTCCCTGAAAAAGCGGCCGCGTTTCCGAATTATAAACATGGAATCTTTTTTTTCGGTTTTTTGCTTCGACAAATATCTTTTCGACTAAAGAAGAATGGCAATGGGTAAAGATATTTTCCCCGGGTTTGAGTAATCCCGCTCCCTTTTTCACGATAATATTTTCTAAACGCCGGTAATCGCTTATGAGTTTATTTACCTCTTTGATCAGTGTTTGTGGATGGACACACGTTTTTTTTCTTAATTCATTGATCAGGAGCCGGGAAAAATTAAGGACTTGCGGCTCAGTCGGTCTTATCTCTAATATCTCCCTTCTCCCCCGGATAATCTTATGTATCAGTTCTTCCTGTATTTTAAAAGTCAGCTTTTTTACTAATAAAACAAACGCGACCGCCACCTGGCTGGCG
>JBDRMK010000010.1:0-3622 GCA_043812155.1 Patescibacteria group bacterium
TTATTTTAAAATTCTTTTTTTTTAATAAAAAAATAAAAGCGACCGCCACCTGGCTGGCGCCCTGGATCTTAACGTCTTTGATCGCTTTTAACTCGCCGCTGATCTTCATTTAAAAGTAATTTATATTATTATTCGTCGGCAAATCTGCGGGACCTGCCCTGCACCACTAAAGGGTGCGGGGCATCCTATACCCTTTAGCGGTATAGGATGGATTATTTTAGTAAAATTATAATCTGACATTATTCATTGGCAAATCTGCGGGACCTGGATTCGAACCAGGATTGACGGCTCCAAAGGCCGCTGTCCTACCATTAGACGATCCCGCAATGATAATCTTTATGCCAAAAAGCCTAAAACTTCCGCTTAGACGGCCTATCTTACCAGATTAAATTACACCCGTAAATACCGACGGACGGCGATCAGTGAGCTTAAAACGCACATAATTATGGAAAGAATAATTAATCCGCCGAGGATGATGAGAAAATTATGGTTAAAATAAGCGACAATATTCAATTCATATCCCGCGAAAAACCGGTCAAGAAAAGGGGCGATGGTATTGATCAAAGTATAAATCAGCCCCAGACAGATCAAGCTGGCGATAAGCGCGTAAATTATGCTTTCAATGACAAAAGGCGCTCGGACAAAACCGTTGGAGGCGCCCACTAATTTCATTATCCCGATCTCCTCGCGATAAGAATAGATGTTAATTCTGATCGTATTGAAGATCATAAGAACGGCGATGACGGCAAAGACTAAGGCCAGGACCATGCCAAACTTGTTTATGTTGTCCGTGATATTGGAAAGTTTCTCAATAATACTTTGGTTATTTTCAAAATCCCTGTTTTTATCCTGAATAATTTTTTGGTAAATTTGTTCATCCAATACGTCAATAATTAAAGGGTAGTCGTCCAGTTTTTTCGCCCTGATCACAAATACGGCGCCCAAGGGATTAGTATCTAAGGCTTCAATCGCCTCAATAACCACGGGATTATCCTTATTGTCTTCTTTAAATTTTGTTAAAGCCTCGTCAGGTGAAATATAGACTAGTTCTTCCACTTCCGGCATCTCTTTGAGTCTTTTTTGCAGGGCCGCCACGGCGGTCTTATCGGCGTTAGCTTCAAAATATACGCTCATGTCCACTTTTTGCTTTACTGAGTCAAGAGTTTTATCGGCCACAACTTTTACCGTCACGATCAGCGATATTAAAAACAAAGTTAGGATTAAAATTAGCACCGTAACCAAAGAAAGCCAGCGGTTGCGCCAAAAATTCTGCCAACCGAGTTTTAACGCCCGAAATGAAGAAGTAAAAATCATAAGATGTATTTCCCTCCTTCCTGGTCAGAAATAATAACGCCCTGATCCAAAGTAATAACCCTCTTTTTTAAATAATTGACAATTTCCCGGTTATGGGTCACCAAGACCACGGTGGTGCCAAACTCGTTTATTTTTTTCAGCAATGAAATAATTTCGTTGGCATTAATGGAATCAAGATTGCCGGTGGGCTCATCGGCCAACAATATCTTAGGCCGGTGGGCCAGGGCCCGGGCAATGGCCACTCTTTGCCTCTCGCCGCCGGAAATTTCCTCGGGGAAACGATGTTTTTTACCTTCCAGTCCGACAATTTTTAAAACCTGCGGCACAATCTCCTTGATTTTTTTTGCCTCTTCGCCGCAAACCTCTAAGGCGAAAGCGACGTTTTCCAAGACGGTTTTTTTCACTAGAAGTTTAAAATCCTGAAAAACCATCCCGATCTGCCGACGTAAAATGGGAATTTCGCTTTGAGATATATTCGTGATATCCCAGTCACCGATAATTATCCTGCCTTTAGTCGGCTTGATCTCAGCGGTGATCAGTCTTACCATCGTGCTTTTGCCGGTTCCTGACTGCCCGACAATAGAAACAAATTCGCCGGGATAGATATGCAGATCGATATTTTTTACCCCGACCGTGTTATCCGGCTGGTATATTTTTGTGACGTTGGCGAATTTTATCATAAAAATTCTTTATTCGTAGCGAAGAGCATCGATTGGTTTCAATCGGCTGGCCCGGATCGCCGGCGCGACCCCAAAAATAATTCCGATGGCCAGCGAAAAACCGATGGCCACGCTTACGGCGTAAAAGTTTATTACCGGTTCAAAATTGAATTGATATTTCACGACCAAACTGCCCAATTTTGCCAAACCAACGCCCAGCAATCCGCCCACCAGCCCCAAAATAACGGCTTCCGTTAAAAATTGGGTTAAGATGGAGCTATTGGAAGCGCCGACCGCTTTTCTCAGACCGATTTCTTTGGTTCTTTCGGTCACGGAAACGAGCATGATATTCATAATTCCTATGCCGCCGACCACCAAAGATATTATGGCTAAAGTTAAAAGCACGTTTGTCAGCAAGCCCAAGATCTCATCAAAAGTGCTTAAGATCTCTTCCTGGGTAAAGATTGTAAATTCTTCAATGCCATCGTGCTTTGCCAATAGTTCATTTTTTATTTTTTCCTTGATCAGATCAACCTGCTCGGCCTCTTCCACTTTTACGGCAATGCGATGGACTTTATTGGAGTTATTGATCTCTTCCGCGACGGTGAAAGGAATAAGGACCATACTGTCAAATTCGCTGGGCTGGCCTAAAGCCCCCGAAGTGGTCGTTTCTTTGTAGGCCACAATTTCAAATTCATCTTTATTTAAAAGGATTTTCTTGCCGACCGGATTGTCATTCGGGAAAAATTGGTTCTTTAATCCGCTGAAAATAACGGCCTTTTTCGCTTTGTTTAATACATCTTCTTCCGTGAACATCTTGCCCTGCTCTTCACCGGCGGTCAATTGCCCCTGAATGGTTTCTTTTATTTCTGGATTAGTGCCCAAAGGCATCGCCCCTTTGGCCGCCTGACCCTGATAAGTTACTTGGGCGCTGACAAACATCAAAGGCGAAACGAACTGGACCCCGGCGGTATTTTTAATAATAACCACATCCTCCGTCGTCAGCGTGCTTTCGCCCATCACTCCGGTCGGCACACTTCCTTTTTCCATTTTGCCCGGCATAACAATCAATAAATTTGAGCCCAAACCTTCCACTTGCTTGGAAACTTCTTTTTTAATGGACTGTCCGACGCCGATTAGGATAATGATGACAAAAACGCCGATAATAATGCCCAGCATCGTCAAAAAAGCCCGGCCCTTATTCGCCCAGATAGCCATGAAAGCTAATTTAATGTTTTCCCAAAATTTTGTCATACGATCTGGCCGTCTAAGATGTTAATTATTCTTTGGGCGAAGCCGGCGATTTTTGCGTCATGAGTCACCATGACGATCGTCACCCCTTGCTTATTCAAATTACTCAACAATTTCAAAATCTCTTCGCCATTTTTTGAATCCAGGTTCCCTGTCGGCTCGTCCGCCAGAACGACTTTTGGCTCCGTGACCAAGGCCCGGGCAATGGCCACCCGCTGAATTTCTCCCCCGGATAGTTCATTTGACTTGTGGTGAATCCTTTCCTCTAAGCCGACTTTTTTCAGGGCGGAGACGACTTTTTCCTGCCTTTGTTTGCCGTTTAATCCCAAATATATTAAAGGCAGTTCGACGTTTTTTAAAACAGTCGTCCTGGGCAGTAGATTAAAAGTCTGGAAAAC
>JBDRMK010000011.1:0-103868 GCA_043812155.1 Patescibacteria group bacterium
CCGGAATAATATTTCCCTTCCTTATTTTTTCCCAAATAGTTCCTCTTATTTTTAACCCCGTATCAACTATACCTTCTTTAAGCAACGACATCCGTAAAGTTGTCTACATCGGTTTTGCCGCTGCTGTTTTAAACATCGTCCTTGATTTATGGCTTATACCCTCTTTTCAGGCTCTTGGGGCTGTAATAGCGAATAGTGTCTCTCAATTACTGGCTATTTTACTGGCCTTTATTTTGGTCAGAAAGTACAAATTACATTTTTTTACTAAATATTTTCTTCGTGTCCTTGGGATAAATTTTCTCCTCTTTTTAATATTAATGATTATCAGGTTTTTGTTTTCTCTACTGATCCTTCAGATAATTTTTGATTTATTGTTAATCATTTTATATATAATTGTTATTCTGCGCTATACTTTAAATCGACGTGATTACGACATTTTTCTTAATTTGCAACAAATCACGCCTAAATATCTGAAGCCAGTAATACAAGTATTACTTAATAAAATGAATTATTGATTTTATATTTTAAAACGATATTAAATAATTTAAATAGCATATGATAATCGTAAAAATCATCGGTGGACTAGGCAATCAAATGTTTCAGTATGCCCTTGGTTTCGCCTTGGCAAAAAAAAATAATACAAATTTAAAATTAGACATATCTGGATTTGCTGAATATAAATTACACCGGTATTCCCTGAATAATTTTAATATCCATGAAGAAATAGCGACTCAATCTGAAATAGCCAAATTAAAAGATTATACTTATCCGACCGTAATTACAAAATTGAGAGAAATTATCGGTTTATCGGTAATTAGGCATAACCCCTGTCACACTACTGAAATAGGTTATAATTTTTATCCAGAAATACTGAAATTGCCCGATAATATTTATCTTGAGGGATATTGGCAAAGTGAAAAATATTTTATTGACATTATGGATTTAATAAAACAAGATTTTACTATAAAATCGAAACCTGTAGGTTTGAATTTATCGACTTTGAATAAGATTAACTCAACAAATTCAATATCCGTCCACATTCGACGAGGTGACTATGTCACAGATCAAAAAACAAATCAGTTCCACGGAACTTGTCAAATTGATTATTATAAAATGGCGGCCAAGCTACTAAGCGAAAAAGTGGTTAATCCGGTTTTTTTTATTTTTTCCGATGATCCTGAATGGGTAAAAACTAATTTAAAGCTGGAACATGCGATGGTGTTTGTTACTCACAATAACAGCGAAAAAAACTACGAGGACGTACGCTTAATGAGTCGCTGCCAGCATAATATTATTGCCAACAGCACATTTAGTTGGTGGGGAGCCTGGTTGAATAATAATCCGGGAAAAATAGTGATTGCGCCAAATAAATGGTTTACCGACCCCAAGATGAACACCGAGGATTTATTGTCTAGCGCTTGGATAAAAATTTAAATTATTTATATGAAAAAAAACATCTTAATATTAGGCGGCCTAGGCTTTATTGGCCAAAACTTAATTGAAGTATTAATTGACGAGTATGATTTAGTAGTTTATGATCGTCAAAAATTAAGCAAGAATCAAAACTTTTTGTATTATACGGGCGATTTTACAAAAAAAGAAGATTTGGAAAGAGTTTTTAAAGAAAATAAAATCGATCTGGTCATCCATTCCATATCAACTACGATTCCTTCAAGCGACAACATTGTTCATGACATTAATTCTAATTTATTTGGCACAATAAATTTGCTGGAATTAATGAAAATGTATTCTGTTCCTAAAATATTATTTATTTCATCTGGCGGCACTGTTTATGGGTTAATTGACAAAAATAGCATAGATGAAAACTATCCCACTGATCCGATTTGTTCTCATGGAATAAACAAGCTAGCCATAGAAAAATATATTTATCTTTATCACCATTTATACAATATTGATTATCTGATATTAAGATTATCCAATCCCTTCGGCGAATATCATACTTCCGACAAACAGGGTTTGATTAATGTCATACTTAAAAAAATTATTAAGAAGGAAAAAATTACTATTTGGGGGGATGGCGGAATAATACGAGATTACATCTATATTAAGGATTGTGCTAAAATAATCCACGAGTTAATTAAAGATAATATTTCTAACCAACTTATTAATGTTGGTTCAGGCCAGGGACATTCAATCAATGAAATACTGGCAATCATACGAAATTGTGTTGGTAATTTTGAAATAGCGAATGAGAATGCCCGTAATTTCGACGTTCCCAAGATTGTTTTGGATATAAGCAAGTTGAAATCATTGATAAAATTTCAGTTAACTCCAATTGAGGAAGGTATAAATAATACTTATAAATGGCTAAAAAGCAAATATGAATGAGGCAAAGATTACGGTCTTGATGCCGGTTTATAATGGCGAGTCCTATCTCGGCACGGCCATTGAAAGTATTCTCAAACAGACTTACAAAGGTTATGAATTTCTTATTATTGACGATGCTTCAACCGATTCCAGTTTGGAAATTATAAAATCTTATAAAGACGCGCGCATACGCTTGATTCATAATGCCATTAACGTTGGTCTTAATAAAAACTTGAATATCGGTTTAGCCGCGGCCCAGGGCGAATATATCGCCCGTATGGACCAAGATGATATCAGTTATCCTGAAAGGTTAAGCAAGCAATTTTTATATCTAGAACAAAACCCTGATGTCGGCGTCTGCGGAACGGCGGTTAAAATTTTAGATAAAAAGGGTAAAAAACCGAATTTAGTTTTTCCCGCGGAAAATAACTTGATTAGGTGGTCGTTTTGTTTTTACAATACAATTGCTCACCCGACGGTTATGATGCGGAAAAAAATTATTTATCAAGTCAAGGGTTATTCTGTTTTAGATCGCGCTCAATATGCCGAAGACTATGATTTATGGAGCCGATTGCTGCCGATAACAAAGTTCCATAATCTAAAAGAACCTCTACTTACTTTAAGGAAACATGATAGTAATATGACCGTATTAAACCTTGAGATAAACCTTAATAATGCCGGTTTAGTAAACCGGAGAATTCTGGAATACTTTTTAAAACACAAAATCTCATTGGATTTAATAAGCAAACTCAAGACTAAAAATGAAATTTATTTTGACCAAATAAATTCAACCATTTTTGAACTGACAAAAATTTTTAAAACAGGCGAAGATCTTACCCCCAGAGAAAAAAAAATTATTATTTCTGAGGCGGCTCGACGCTTATTATATTTGTTTTTTATTAACCTAAAAAATAGGCACGGTTGGAAATTTCTCAAAATGGCACTCAAAATCGATCCGCTGCTATTAATTCATAATTCGTTATATTTGCTTAACCGACAATAAAATTAGAGGACTTAAATTGACTGAATCGCCGGAAATGCTATAATATAGCCAACAATCTTAAGAAATTAAAGCATATTTATGGAACAATATAAAAAGTATCTGCGAGACAAAACAATATTGATCACCGGGGGTACTGGCTCATTTGGCAATGCTGTTGTCGATAAATTATTAACTTGCAACCCAAAAAAGATAATAATATTCAGCCGAGATGAAAAAAAACAATTTGATATGGGTAATAAATATAATTCCGATAAGCTAAAGTTCATAATCGGCGATGTCAGAGACAAGGACTCTGTTTTTCACGCCGTCTCCGAAGTAAATTATATTTTTCACGCCGCCGCCTTAAAACAAGTTCCTAATTGCGAATTTTTTCCCATTGAAGCCATTAAGACAAATACATTAGGCGTCCACAACGTTATTGATGCGGCCATTGAAAATGCCGTGGAGAGAGTGGTAGTTTTAAGCACGGATAAAGCGGTTTATCCCATCAACGTGATGGGGATGACTAAGGCCCTGATGGAAAAAATAATGATTGCCGCCGCCCGCGAAAAACGCGGAAAGACGATTTTATGTGGTACCCGTTACGGTAACGTCATGTATACCCGGGGTTCAGTCATCCCGTATTTTATCAATTTAATGAAAGCCGAAAAACCCCTGAGGATCACCGAGCGGAAAATGACTCGTTTTATGATGTCATTGGAGCAATCAATTGATCTCGTCCTTTATGCCTTGACGAACGGTAATAACGGCGAAATTTATGTCCGAAAAGCGCCGGCGGCTTCAGTCGGTAATCTAGCGGAGGCCCTCATAAATATTTTTAATTACAAAAAAGGCATGGAAGAGGTCGGGATACGTCCGGGAGAAAAGATATATGAAACTTTGATTTCTTCGGAAGAATCATATCGGGCGGAAGATCGCGGAGATTATTACAAAATAAATCCGGAAGTTCCAAATATGGACTACCGCGACTATTTCTTCAAAGGAAAAAAAGAAAATATATTGCCTCACGTGGGCTATAACTCTTCTAATACTCAACAATTATCGGTAAAAGAAGTAGAGTCTCTCCTACTTACTCTAAATGAAGTTAGGGAGGAAATAAAATCAATGAGTATTAAATAATAAATTAACTTTATTATCCTACGTTAAAACAACTAAAAATAAAAGAGGATAAGCGGGGAAAATTGATCGAAATTTTTAAGATCCCCCAAGTCGGTCAGATTTTTTACGCTGTTTCTAAACCGGGCATGATAAGGGGTGATCATTACCATAAGAGAAAAATAGAAACATTCTGCGTGATTGAAGGAAAGGCCTTAATTCGTTTAAGGAACCGGACGACTAATGAAATTAAAGAATACCATTTATCTGGGGACAAACCGCAAACCATTGATATGCCTATCAATTGGACGCACAATATTCAAAATACCGGCCAATCTGAAATGAAATTATTGGTTTGGGCCAATGAGATTTTTAATCCACAAGATCCTGATACCTTTTCGGAAAATGTTTGAATTATGCGATCAAAAAGATAATTAATATTCAAAACTAATTTATGACTAAGGAAATCAAGAAATTAAAAATAATGACTATCTTCGGCACCCGGCCGGAAATTATTAGACTTTCTCGGGTATTCAGCAAGCTTGATCAGTATGTAAACCACATTATGGTGCATACCGGCCAAAGTTTTGATTATGAAATGGATAAAATATTTTTTGAAAATCTAAAAATACGGAAACCCGATTATTTTCTGGACATCAAGGCCGAAACACTCGGTGAGCAAATCGCTCATGTTATCGCCAGAAGTGAGGCGGTATTTATCAAGGAAAAGCCCGATGCCGTGCTTCTTTTGGGTGACACCAATAGCGCCTTGGCGACGATTGTGGCCAAGAGAATGAAGATACCTATCTTCCATCTGGAAGCCGGAAACCGCAGTTTTGACGAAAACGTGCCCGAAGAAATAAACCGCCGGATCGTTGATCATATTAGTGACATAAATTTACCCTACAGCGAGAATGCCCGATTAAATCTTTTGAGAGAAGGCATTCATCCGGGCACCATGTTTACCACAGGTTCGCCTTTAGCCGAAATTCTGCGCTACTATCAGAAGCAGATCGAAAGTTCCAAAATATTAAATGACTTGAAATTGCGGCCGAAAAAATATTTTGTCGTTAGCACGCATCGTGAGGAAAACGTTGATTCAAAAGAATTACTCACTAAATTCATGGAAATTCTTAACAGCGTGGCGGAAATTTATAAGTTGCCGTTGATCGTGACCACTCATCCGCGGACCCGTCTGCGCCTTAAAGAGCGCAAATACAAAACTCACCGGTTGGTAAAATTTTGCAAACCCTTCGGATTCTTTGATTATGTAAAAATGCAAAAAAACGCCTTATGTGTCATTTCCGACAGCGGAACTATTATGGAGGAATCTTCGCTTTTAAGGTTTCCGGCCGTTCAAGTGAGAAACAGTTCCGAACGGCCAGAGGCTTATGATGAAGGGGTGGCCATATTAACCGGCCTAGACAAGGACATTGTTCTAAAATCAATAGAAATTGTCACCACTCAATATAAGTCCGGAGAAAAATTCAATATCCCTAGCGCTTACCAGGATGTAAATTTTTCCGGTAAGGTTTTGCGCCATGTGGTTGGCTTAACAAAAATCATCCAGAAACGGCGCGGCTCTCCGATGGTTTGACGACCGCAAATTATTTACTAATTCTACCATGAAAACTATTGCTCTCACCGCCCCGTCTAGCCTGGCCGGCAGCATGATTTATAATGTTCTTAAAGATAAGTATCGTTTCGTTCTAATAGGCCAAAGTAATGACGAACTGGTATCGCTTGAACATGTCTATGGCGAATCGTCAAAACAAAAGAGCGTGGTTTTTGATTTATCGGATCTATATCTGGATTACGCCGCTGGATTTCCCAATATGACAGCCGGTCTTAAAGCAAAAAAGATAATTGAAGAGATAGGGGAGATCGACGCGATAATCAATTGCGCCAGCATAATTAAGCCGTATATCAGCCAAGACCCGTTCAAAGCGTTATTCATCAATGCCGGCCTGCCTCATGTTTTAAGCCATTATTACGGCGATAGATTAATACACATTGCGACCGACTGCGTTTTTGACGGTCTGAGTGGCGCGCCATATAATGAGAATTCGCTTCACCATCCCACAGACGCCTATGGTTTTAGCAGAAGCCTGGGGGAGCCGGTTCGGCGTTCGCTTGTCTTGCGGGCTTCCCTTGTCGGTCCTGAAATCGAAGGTTCTGATTCACTGGTTTCGTGGCTTAAAAAAAATGAAGGCAGAGCTATTCAAGGTTTTACCAATCATGTATGGAACGGCCTTACGACGCGTGAGTTTGCCCTCATCTGCCATGAAATTATCAGCCATCGCGATCAATATTCCAAAACTGGTCTTTTCCATCTTTTTTCCTCTGCCATCACGAAATATGAAATGCTTGTTAAATTTAAAGAAAAATACAAGATTAACGTCAATATTAAACCGACGGCCTCGACGCCGATTGATCGGCGTTTAAAAACAATTTATGACGTTTGTAAAAAATTAAAGATTTCTTCATTTGACCAGATGCTGGAAGAGTTATAAATTGGTTGTCTACCTAAACTTAAATTATCATATATTTATGTCAACTAGCAAAAGAATAAAATTTTTAGTAAAGTTATTTGAGAATTTACATTATCATATACAGCATTTTATTCCAAAATCTGTTTTTTTAAAATTCCCGCGGTTATTTAAACCTAATTGGAGATTTGGTAAAAAAATAAGATGGGGTATTTCTTCAACTTTTATTTTTTCGATAAAATCAACTATTAATATCGGCAATGGTGTTGTTTTTTCAAACACCCCATTCAATCCCACTATTTTAAAAAATTGCAAGATTTTTGTTTCAACAGGTGCCGAATTAATAATTGGAGATGGCTGCGGTTTTAGTGGGTTGTCTTTATTCTGCTCAAAACAGATCGTTATCGGAAAACATCTAGTTTGTGGCGGAAATGTGGCTATTTGGGATACGGATTTTCATCAGCTTGACCCCGTACAAAGAATCCAAAATTAAGGGACTGTTCTTTCTGAAAGAATAATAATCGGCGACAACGTTTTTATCGGGGCGAATGCTACAATTCTAAAAGGATCAACGATTGGTAGCCGCTCAATTCTTGGAGCTGGAAGTGTTTTAAGAGGAACAATCGGAGATGACGAGTTATGGTTGGGAAATCCGGCTATATTTGTAAAAAAATTACATAATACACTTGATTAATCGAATTATCTAATTATTTTAAATCAATGAGAAAAAGGATATTACTTCTTACAAGCGTACCCCCGACTAAACAAAAAACAGGCGGTCTTATTCTCGATCAGCTCTGCCGTTTTATGTCAAAAAATTCGTTAATTTGCTATACAATTGTTGATCGTTTTAAATATCCTCGCCTTACTCCCGATCTTGATTGGATCCCTATAAAGTATTATCTCAGATATAATGAATACATTAGAACATTTATGCCGTCTCGGTTGGCGGAAATTATTGATTTATTCTATCTAAATATCTTAACAAAAAAAATAGTCAAATTTGCCAAAGAAAATAAGGTTGAAGCAATTTGGTGCGTTCTTGAAGGCTTAACCCTAATCCGTTTGGCTCGGCGTTTAAGAATGGAATTGGGTATTCCTCTCATTACTCAAGTTTGGGATCCCCCCGAATGGTGGCTTAGAGTTCGAAAAGTAGCCCCAAAATATCGAGACAAAATATTGCAAGAGTTTGAAGAGGCGCTTAAGGATAGCCGCGTGTGCGCCACTACCTCTTGGGCCATGGCCAAAGAATATTACGATAAATATGGTGTAGAAACCATACCCTTTTTACCCAGTTTGCCTCCTGAGATGGCTTTATCACCGTCTCGTCAGCCACATGAACGGGGTGATTACATTATTGCTTTAGCCGGGCAAATTTATGCCAAAAAAGAGTGGGAGGCATTAATTACCGCATTAAATCTGGTAAATTGGCGGATCAATAACCGTCCGGTTCAAATAAATTTACTGGGACGTTTTAAAATAGAAAGAAAACCAGGCATAAATATTTTAGGTTGGCAATCACAAACTGACACTATCAAGAAACTCTCAGAGGCTGATTTATTATATTGTCCGTATTGGTTTGACCCTGTTTACGAAAAAGAAACACGCTTAAGCTTTCCCTCTAAATTGACGACCTATTTGGCTTCCGGTCGTCCGGTCTTGTTTCATGGACCAGCCTATGCTTCAGTTGCTAAGTTTCTCTTGGCCACTAGTTCTGGTTACACTTGTTTTTCTCTAAAATCACAAGATATTATTGATTCATTGACTAATATTTTTTCCGACGCAAAATTATATTCTCTATTGGCGTTTAACGGCCGTCAAACGTTTGACCAATATTTCACCACTTCTTCTTTACGAAATAATTTTAACAAGTTTGTAAATTTAGGCCTAGAATGAAAATATTATTTATTGCTTTCTCACAGAGCATCCATACCGCGCGGTGGATATCCCAGATATCCAATCAAGGCTGGGATCTTCATCTTTTTTCTAGTGTTGATAATGGCGAAACTCATAAAGATCTGAAAAACATCAATATTTATCATTCTTTTTACGGCCGACAAAAGGAGATTAAACCCACCGTAAAGTTGCATGGTTTACCCCTTTTGTCTAAGCGGGCGGCTCTGGCCATCAGATTATTTTTTAGAGAGGTTTTTCCTCGTTATCGGGTTTGGCAATTAGTAAGACTGATCCGGAAAATTAGACCTGACTTGGTCCATTCTATGGAAATTCAGGCCGGCGGTTACCTAGCTTTGGAAGCCAAAAAAGTATTGGGTAAAAAATTCCCCACCTGGATTGTCACTAATTGGGGAAGCGATATTTATTTGTTTGGTCGTCTCAATAAACATGAGGCGAAGATTAAAGAGGTGCTGGCGTCTTGTGATTATTATTCTTGCGAATGCCAACGGGACTTAAAGCTAGCCAAAGATTACGGCTTTTCGGGGACGATATTGCCGGTTTTTCCCAATAGCGGCGGTTTTGAACTTGAGCAAATAAAAAAATTACGCTCGGGCTCGCCGCCTTCAAAAAGACACCTTATATTATTAAAGGGATACCAGAATTGGGCCGGTCGGGCGCTGGTTGGCTTGAGAGCCTTGGAAAGATGTGCCGATTTATTGCGTGATTCTTATGAAATCGCCATTTGTTCAATAATAGAACATCCTCTAATCCCGGAGTCCGACGTAAAAATTGCCGCCGAACTTTTTACCAAAACAACCGGCGTACCATTGCGCATTATTCCTAATAATACTCCGCATCAGGAAATATTATCATTACATGGTCAGGCGCGCCTTTCTCTGGGTCTTAGTATTAGCGATGCCATAAGCACGTTCGTGCTTGAAGCTATGGCCATGGGCGCTTTTCCCATTCAGTCTTGGACTTCTTGTGCTGGTGAATGGATTAAAGATGGCGAAACCGGACTGTTGGTGCCACCTGAGGATCCGGAGATTATTGAAAAAGCAATCAGAAAGGCTTTAACCAATGATCATTTGGTGGATATGGCCGCGGAAAAAAATTATTCTCTTGTCCATGAGAAACTAGATCAGAAAATAATTCAACAAAAAACTGTCGATTATTACCAGACAGTTTATCAGAATATTGTTCCAAAGGATAATAGTAGTTGATATTAGTCTAAGGGAGAAAAAAAGCGGTCTAAGTGAAAAAAATACATCAGCAGGACTAAGCCATGGCGAACAAGGGCCAGTGTTTTTTTAATTACCGTCATATTTTTATCAACAGGGGTGTTTTTTAGTCTCTTTAGAACATTAGTGGCGGTTTTAACTTTAGCTTGTGAGGAGCCGGCCGCATGTCGTAAGTAACAAAAAAGTGGTTCCTCGACATAATCTATTTGGCCGATTGCCGCGGCGCGCAGCCATAAATCATAGTCCTCGATATAGCGGTACTCAGCCACTTCTTTAAATCCGCCCAGATTGTCAAAAACACTTTTTTTAATAATCACGCTGGAGGTAAAAATAAAATTTTTATATATTAAATTACTGAAAATTTTTCCACGTCTCAGTTTTGAGATGTAAGAAAGAATAATTTTTTCTTTTTTCGCCGAGGAAAAGATTATTTCCGCGTCGCTATAAACCATGACTAACTGATTATTTTTATAAAATAATGCCATTTGTTTTTTTAATTTGTCTATTTTCCAAGTGTCGTCAACGTCAAGAAAGGCGAGATATACACCCTTTGCCTGGGTGGCTCCGTAATTTCGCGCCTTTGCCTGACCTTGATTTTTTTGTCGGTAAATTTTTATCCGCTTATCTTCTGATGATATCTGTTGCATCACAGACCAACTTTCATCTGTTGAACCGTCATCCACGATAATTAACTCTTTTACATATTGACCTTGTTGATTGAGGACACTTTTTACAGACAATCGCAAAAATACTTCACCGTTATAAACCGGAATGATTACCGAAACATTATTACAAAACTCATTCATTACATTTAATTTAACTGGCAGTTATAAACCATGACTTTAACTAAATTTTTCGTCCATTTTACCGACATTATTTTCTGAAGATTTTTTTGAGCTTCGGAGTAGCTGGTTGTTATAGGAATCGGTGTGTCAATAAAATACACATTTTGTCTTTTATATTGTTGGCAAATAGATTCTAATGTATTTATCGTTGGCGATTTTAATAGATTAACATAACTTAAATATAGATCGCCGTCGGGGTACCAATAATACGCATTACTTAAGTTAGTGACAGCTGAACCAGCCGCTGACGTTACCTCGTCAGTTAATACAAGATAAGGCATATTTTGTTTGTTGCGAATGAAATTTATCGCATTCAGCTCATTATTTGAAATGCTCCAAGCAAAATTATATCTTGCGATATTTGTTGAAGTTACAAATAATAAGGCAAGCGTCGTCCCGATGGTTGCATATAATAGTTTCTTGCGAGATTTAACCATTTTTATAATCAATATTCTTAAACCGGTGAAGGCTACAATGTAATAAAAAATATCTAATAGAACCTGGACACGGCCAGTAAAAATTCCGAGCCTGTCTTTTTGAAAAATTGACGCTGACCATTGAGACACTTGCAGTGAAATCAGCAATATCAGTAATAAGGGAAATATACGGTTTTTTTCCCGTTTGTATAACCAGATTAAACCGATAAACATCAAAATAAAAATAAAAGGAAATAGCCCTGGATTATTTGTTCCGATAGGAAACATAGTTTTCCACCAGACTGCAATAATTGACGAAAGATTAGACCAATTTTGGGTATAGACTGTATTGATGGGTATTTTCTTAAATAATATATCGAGCAAAGGAATTGGAAAGGCAAATAGTAAGCCAAGGGGTAAACCATATATAAAGGGTCTAAAATTATAATTGCGTTTTTTAAAAAAATGCAATAATAAAATTATCAATATTGTGATAAAACTGAAATACCCGGTGGTTGGATAGGCTATTGTAGTAAAGAAAGAAATAGTCCAGTTATACCAGGGGATACGATCTGTTTTTTCCAGCAAGAATCTCAGCCACAACCAAAGATTGATAAAAAAGTAAACTATTCCGACTGCCTGAACCGAATTATACTGCCCTACATACAATAAACCTGGTGATAATAATAAGACTAAAACAAATAGTAATGATTGCTGCTTATTTTTTATAAAATCAAGTATACCGAAATAAAGTGTTAGTAACAACAATGGCGCCAGAAATAACAACTGAAAAAATTTATGAATATATTCGATTGGTAAATACGTGAGATGATATAAAACAGGAATAATAGTGTAAAGAGAAGCATTGGGAATTTTTTCCGATTTAAACTGCAGCAATTCAGCAATATTAGTTGGCTCATAACGATTACCAAGGCTAATGTATTTTTCAATAGCGAAATGACGCCACGAATCAGCGCCGTAAAGATTTTGGCTAATGATGATAAATGCCGACGCACTAACGATAAAAAGAATAACCATTATAAACAATAAATAACGACTTCTGATGGATGAAAAAATTGATATGAATAATATAAAAAAAACTCCTCCCAAAATATAAGGCATTAACGTAGAGAGGTCTGGGATAAAACCATTATAGATTGGGCCGAATGATTTAATCTTAAATAATGTGAGAAATTGAATCAAAAATAGCAGTAGCGTAAAAGGAAAAAAAATTTTTATATTATTAAAAACAATTTTGGAGGGTTCTGGATTGCAATCGTTATTATCCGAGGGTCGGGGAGAATCTTTTTTTATAATTTGCCAACCGGTAATTACGATACCGGTGACCCAAAGGGAAATTATTATTACCATTTTTGATAATAGTAAGAAATAGACAAAAAAAAGGCAAAAGGTAATTATCGATGTAAAAACAATAATGAATGCCAGTAATTTTCTCCCTTGAGAAATGTGCTTTATGAGTTTACTCAATACGAAAGAAAAAATTATAAAAAAGCCAATACAGCTTAAAACTCCAATAATGGCATTATGGAAAAAAGAGATGTTTAAGGTTAATGATATAATAAAAAGCCACCCGGCAAACAATTGATATATTTTTTTATTAAATATCTCCATATAGTTAATCCATTTACAATTTTGCATTTTTTATAACGTTAAAAAATTGTTTTTGAATGACAGACCAGTCAAATTTTGAAACAATTTTTTTTCTTAATTGATCGCCAAAAAAAGCGGCAGTATCACGTTTATTAAGCAAAGTGTCAATTTTTTGCTGGAGATCTTTCAAATTATGTGGACAAAATAAATATCCGTTTTTTCCATTTTCAATAATTTCATTTGTCCCGCCTACATCGGTAGCGACGACTGGGCATGAACAGGCGCCCGCTTCAAGGACGGATGTCGGTAATCCTTCAGAGTAAGACGGATTGATAAAAATATCCGTAACACTTAGAATATCAACAATTTCCTCTTTTGTTATTTCTCCAAGAAAAATAATATCTTTAAAATCTTTAGCCTTTTCTTTTAACTTATATTCAAAGTTTCCTTTGCCAATAATTAATAGAGTAATCTTATATTTATGACTAAGATAATAATATACTTCTATTAAGTCTTGCACCCCCTTAGCTTCAATTAATCTACCAACAAAAGTGATTATTTTATTATTCCCCGAAATTTTTAGTTGTGTTTTAATATTAGTTTGACGTCGATGAAATATATGACTATCAATTCCATTCCATACGATTTTATATTCTTTGGCCCCTAAATGTTTGGAAAATTCTCCGGACGCTCGGGACACCGATAAATTATATTCAGAAAACTTTATGACTAAATATCCGAGAGTATGATCGTATATATGACTAATCAAATTAATTATCGGGTTAGTTAATACAGTGTGTTTGGTACCGTGTTCCGTATGAATGAGATCAATATTATTTAATTTAGCAAATATGAATCCAAGCAGGGAAGTTAAAAAAAATCTTGTGTGAGTGTTAACGAAATTATAGTTTCTTTTTTTTATTTTTCTATAAATATAAAAAAAATTTCTATTAAGTTTTGGTATCGGGTAAGTACCGCCTAATATGTTCCAGCAGTCTAATCTATATATGTTTATTCCGTTAATTTTTTCCTCTTTGAGAGAATTATTAGTATTGCAGGTAATAACATCCACAGATATTCCTTTTATGGCTAAACGTTTGTATAGTTCAAAAATATAATTTTCATATCCACCTTTATGAGGGAAAAAATATCCCGCGAAGACGATAATTTTCATAAGCAATTACTGTCTATTTATTAATGTTCTTTAGACTTTCCTCTCTTACAAATTTTTCCACTTTTTTATCTATTCTTTTAGTGATCACGTAAGTTCTAAAAGTCACGCCATATAAAATAACAATACCAACAATAACGACTAGATCAAAAGTGCGGTTGATACTGAATGTTTTTAAAATAAATTCTACGCTTTTTGGGAAGATAACCACCATTATCAGGCCGAGCCACAATATTTCCCATAACAGAAACTCAATTTTTTTGAATTCCGCCCGGCGGAAATGCAAATAACTGAAATAGATCATCCAAAGGGCGAAAATAAGCGCCGCGATTTGTATTCCGATCATATGATTTTCCAAATTAACATATTAATAAATATCCTTAGGCCGTCGAAGACGGTCGTTCCTTTGTATTTATTATGATAAATGGTCTGAATTTCTATTTCCCCGAATTTTAAGTGATTTTTCCCGGTATTGACGATCATTTCTGTTTCTACGGAATAACGGGGGGAATTCCACTGAATTTTCGGGTAAGCCGCTGCTTTAAAGGCTCGAAATCCGCTTTGCGTGTCGGAGATATAAATCTTAAAAAGCAGGGAAGTGGCGAGGGATAAAAATTTGTTGCCAAGCATCATCATCAAAGGCATATCACGGCCTATCACTCTTGACCCGAATACAATATCTAAATCTTCCCGTTCCATTTTATCTAATAATCGTGGGATGTCTTCGGGCTTGTGTTGGCCGTCCGCGTCCATTAGTACGATTGCATCCATTCCTAACTTTATTGCCGCTTCACAACCAGTCTTTAAGGCGGCTCCTTTGCCTAGATTAATACGGTGTCTAAGATGAATTATTTTATCCGAAATAACATTAAAATTTATTTCAGCCATTTTTTTTTGGTCTGATCCGTCATCGATCACAATGATCTTATCCGCGAAATTTTTGGTTTTTTCCAAAACGCTAATGATATTAGTACCTTCATTATAAGCGGGAATAACTACACAAATTTTCATGCGAATAATTGTTATTTTGAATAGATAGCTTGTTAATAATATAACAGAAAATCAGTCCTTTGTAAACAGGCGGCTCAAATGCTATAATAGCCAATATGAAGAGTTTTTTTTATACGCTAGGTCGAGAAAGACGTTATGAGGTAATTTTGTTAATTATGGCGGTTTTGGCTATTTTCGCATATTCCTATTTTTCCTTTTTTTCTCTCCATAGATATTCTTCGCCCGACGAAACGGCTAACCATTTTTTCACCCGGCAGTATATTGAAACCGGTCAATTTAAAGTCGCCGAACCCCTGAACTCTCCCGTGGAGAATATTATCCGGCCGCGCAGTTTCGGGGTTAACGGCGAAAATCTGATCCCCGCCAGTTTTTTAGGCTTGCCTTTGTTTTACGGGATAATGGGCAAAATATTCGGCGGGTGGATAATTTATTTTATCGGACCTTTTTTTGCCAGTCTTTCAGTTTTTTTCTTTTATTTGCTGTTAAGAAAAATATTTTCAAATAGGATCGCTTTCTACTCGGCATTGATTTTATTTCTGCAGCCGGTTTTTATTTTTTACGCTATGCGGCCGTTCTGGCACAACGGCTTATTCGTCAGCTTGGTTATTTTCGCTGCTTATTTTCTCCTGAAATTAATTAAACAAGGCCGGGCATACCAGTATTTTCTTTTTGGTTTCATTTTTTCCCTGGCTTTGGCCGTAAGAACCTCGGAGATAATCTGGCTTTTAGCCACGGTGATTATAATTTTAGGGTTAAATTATAAAAAAATAAAATGGTCAAAATTGATTTTGTGTCTGGTCGGAGTTTTTGTTATAGTGGTGCCGATACTGTATTATCAAGGAAACACTTTTGGCAATTCATTGACCACCGCCTACACGCGGGATATTCTAACGGCCTCAAGCAACGGTTCGGAAATAAACATACTTACGACTATAGTCGGTAAAATCCTGCCTTTCGGTTTTCAGCCGGCTTTATTCTTCAAGACTTTTTTTGATTATTCTTTCAAGCTGATGTTTCCCTGGTTCACTTTGGCATTTTTTGCTTTGCTGATATTCTTTAAAAAATATTTTTCCCAAAGGCAGGTTAACAAGACTTTCTTTTATTACCTTTGGTTTCTCGGGCTTTCTATTTGGCTGATGGTATATTACGGCAGTTTTGTGTTTTATGAGTATCTGGATAAAAGCTTGGTGGCTTATGGCATCTCTTACGCCCGCTACTGGCTGCCTTTGTATGTTTTTTGCCTGCCTTTAACGGTTATTTTCCTGAAAATAATATCGGAAAAAATCTGGCCTAACCGGGCGAAATTTCTTTTTGGCCTGCTGTTCATTATTCTGATCGCCACCAGCCTATTCCAGGTTATTTTAGATCCTTATTACGGGATAAAAACAGTTAAGCAGGGATTTCTTACTCAGGCTCAAGAAAAGCTTAATTTAGTTTTGAAAAACACGCCAGAAAATGCTATAATTATCGCTGGACAAAATGATAAAATATACTGGCCGGAAAGGAAAGTTGCAGGTTTCAACGGCGATTTTGTGCCAGACCAGGTTTTAAGGAATTTACCGGTTCTTTACGGCCTTGCCCCGGTTTATTATGAAGAAATTTTGGCCGGGGAAGTTAGTCGGTTGAATGCTCACCTCAAAGAGAACGGCTTGGTTTTTCAAAAGATCAGCGCTAGCGCCCGTTTGTATAAATTAACCGCGATAAACGATTAATTATGTCTGAAGTTGAAAAAAAGATATTGCTGGTAATAAAAATAGTTTTTATAGCTGTTCCGTTTTTAACTTTCTTTTGGATCGTCAACCAAAACTACGCTTTGACCGGTTTGGTTAAGTACGTTTATCATCCGGACAAGTATCTAGCCAGCCAAATTATCACTTTGGACCAGGCCAATTTAATTCAAGGCGTATTCCAGTCTGACGGGAAGATCCACTGGCAGGCGGCGGATGACAGCCTGAAATTCACCGCTAAAATTTTAAGGAATTTTGACCAGGTTAAAGTCAAAGTCGATCTTAATAACATCAGCCAGCCCGATGTCTATTTGCACGCCCAGGGCGGGGTGGAAAAAGGGGAATACCATGATCTGGTTAGTTCGCAATTCTTAGATCAGTTGACCTGGCCGCGTCTGGGCAAGGAGAATCTGACCCTTTGGCAGCGGCCTGATCGGCAAAGCGGGGAAGAGGGAGAAAATGCGGAGGCGAAAAAACCGGTAAAGCAATACCAGTCAATTGATGAATTCCAGGCGGATTTACCTTCGGCGGATAAAATCGGAGTTTTCGGTTTGCCGGCCGGGCAATTTTCCCAATTTCCCGGTTATCAGAATAATCAGGAAGAAAGAGAGATTAACCATTATTTTCGCGGCCAACATGCCATTTATTTTTACAAAGGCGATGAGCCATTTAGGCTTTCTTTTAAAAAGATTGATTTAAACCGCCAGGTTGGGTCGCATGTCTTGAATTTTAAGATCTATTCCGGTTCGGAATTGGTTTATAGTCGGTCAGTGCCAGCTGGCCAGGCGGGAGAGGCTCAAGAAGAAAGCGTAAGCCAGCCGGACTTGGCGCGTGGATTTTACCGCCTGTATTTTGACACCAATGAAGACGTGATCTTCGGCGATATAAAGACGAACATTAAATATTTATATTTTTATGGTCACGTGTTTCTGGCGGATGGGAAAGATTATTTAGCGGCTAATCCTTTTAAAGAATCCGTTTTGCTTACTGACAGCGCTTCTCTTACTTTAGAAACCCCGCATGATTCCGGAATAAACCAGAATATTACCATCGGCCGCAACCAGAGCGTGGTTTATAAAACCGTCTCGGTAAAAGAAAAAAAACATACTTACACTGCTGATAAATTAAAAGGGGAGAATTATCTTACAATTCCCAAAACCGATATCCTGGTGACTGGCGGAAATTTCGTATTCCCTGGTTTTGATTTTGTAACCGGTCTTATCATGCCTTTGGAAGGCAAGCTGGCGGAGAATAAAATTGAAGATTTGGATTATATTGTGGCCGCTTATGCCCCCAAAGAAAGCCAAGGCCTTATTTCGTATGAGAAAGAATACGCGTTCAAGGATCTTTTCCAGAAAGACAAAAAAATATATTTTAACATTTATTCCCCAGGACTTTACGCCGGAAAATTACAGCTGGAAATAAAGAAAATTGAAATGACGTTTACCGGTCAAGCATTAACGCCGGCCAAAATCTGGGAAAAAGCCAAATTATTTATTAACAATACATTCAAGTAATATATATGGCAGAAATTCAAGAAAAAACTCCCTGGTATAAAAAAGAAATCATCCGGCAGATTGTAAGCCTGGCATTTGAAGTCTCTTTGGTTTCCTATCTGTTTTTTTACCTGGTGGAAACTTTATCCGCTTCTTTTATCAGCCGTTTTTACAGCCTTAATTATCATTTGATCTTGGTTATTATTTTCGGCGTCTTGACGGTTATATTTACATCTGACAAAGGAGAGGAGATTGCTCAGTTAAAAACGAAACCTAAAATCAGAGATTACGCGTTTATTATCATTTTAGCGTTAATAAGCGCCGGGATTATCTGGTTCAAAACCAAGGAATTGGGCCGACTATCCCTGGCGATCGCCGCTTTATCCGGCTTGATAATTTTTTCCCTCTCGCTATTATTGATGTTTGATAAAGATGAGGATAATGAAATAGATAAATAATTTTAATTATTATGATTCATGGCGTTCAAACCAAAAAATTAAAAGTCATTCCTGATAATCGGGGGTTGCTTATGGAAATGATGCGTTCGGACGACCCGTTTTTTCAGCAATTCGGCCAGGTTTATTTATCAGTGGTGAAACCGGGCTATGCCAAAGCCTGGCATTACCACAAAGTTCAGACCGACCATTTTGTTATTGTCAAAGGCAACGCTAAAGTGGCTTTATACGACGGCCGGAAAGATTCACCGACCTATAAAGAAATCAATGATTTTGAGATCGGCGAAAAAAACCCGGCCCTGATCGTTATTCCTAACGGCGTCTATCACGGTTATACCGCTTTGGGCAATGAACCGGCTTATCTGGTCAATACGCCGACTGAACCCTATAATTACCAGGAGCCTGACGAGCAGCGCGCTTCTTTTGACGATCCGACGATTGGATACAACTGGGGAGTATTGGACGGAGATCATGTTTGATTAAGACGAAGAAATTCGTCTATTGTGATACGTTGTCGCTGCCCGTACCGTTTTAAGTCTGACGTAGTACGGCCGTACGACGAAAGCCGTATTACGTCATGGGCGTCGAAACCGAAAAACGTAAGACAAATTTTTTTTTCAACATCTTAATATCTTAATCTCTTAAATATCTCAAATAGCATGAAAATCGCCGTTTCAGGTACACTCGCTTACGACCGGATCATGAATTTTCCGGGTTTTTTTAAAGATCATATACTGCCAGACAAAATTCACATGTTAAATGTTTGTTTTAGTGTAAGAAATTTTCGGGAGTGCTTTGGCGGAACGGCTGGTAATATCGCATATAATCTAAAGTTACTGGGAGAAGAACCGCTTATTTTTTCCCAAGTAGGATCGGATTTTTTTAAGTACCGGCAATGGCTTCAGAAAAACAAAATATTCAGCTCGAATTTAAAAGTTTATCAAAATGAATTGACGGCTTCGGCTTATATTATTACCGATCAGACGGATAATCAGATTACGGGTTTTCATTCCGGGGCCGTAGAAAAAAGGTCATTTTTTGATTCAAAATTATTTAAAAAGGCCGGTTATTCAATAGTTGCTCCCGGGAATAATGACGACATGAGGAAAAATATTAATCTTTGCCAACGTTTTAAAATACCGTATATTTTTGATTTTGGCCAGCAAATTACCCGAATAAAAAAAGAGCTGCTTTTAGTCGGAATGCTGAACTCTAAAGTGGTTATTGCCAATGATTATGAAATAGAATTAATGCTTAAAAAAACCGGGCTGACAAAAAAGAAAATCCTTGATAAAATAGATTTACTCGTGACGACTTTAGGGCCAAAGGGTTCTCTGTTTGAAACGAAAACAAAGAAGATTAAGATCCCGATTGCCAAGCCGAAAAACACCTGCGATCCGACCGGGGCCGGGGACGCCTTCAGGGCCGGGCTGATCAAAGGTTTGATCATGAATTATCCTTTGGAAAAAGTCGGCCGCTTGGCCGCCTTGGTCAGCGTTTACACCGTGGAAAAATACGGCACCCAGACCCATTATTTTACCTGGCAAGATCTACAAAAAAGATATTATAAAAATTTTAAGGAAAAATTATGAAGTACGATGTCAAATCAATAAAAATGGCGGACAAAGGCGAACTGCGAATTGAATTCGCGGAAAAGCAGATGGATGTCTTGCGCGAGATCAAAGAAAGGTTTAAAAAAGAAAAACCCTTGAAAGGCTTGAAGATCGGCGCTTGCCTGCACGTGACCACGGAAACCGCCAATCTGATGCGGACCCTGAAAGCCGGGGGAGCCAAAGTGGTTCTATGCGCTTCCAATCCCTTGTCCACTCAAAATGACGTGGCGGCTGCTTTGGTTAAATATTCAAATATTCCCACTTATGCCATTAAGGGCGAAAATCGTCAGAAGTATTACAAGCATTTGAACGCGGTTTTGGATTTTAAGCCAAATATTACTTTGGATGACGGCGCAGATTTAGTTTCCACTCTACACGCAGAACGACCGAAACAGCTAAGCCAAATTCGGGCTTCCATGGAAGAAACCACCACCGGCGTGATTCGCCTACGCAGCATGGAGAAGGACAAGGTTTTAAAAATTCCCGTGGTCGCGGTGAATGACGCCAAAACCAAGCATTTTTTTGACAACCGCTATGGCACCGGTCAAAGCACCATGGACGGCATAATTCGCGCCACCAATATTTTATTGGCCGGCCGGAATGTCATTATTGCCGGTTACGGCTGGTGCGGCCGGGGAGCGGCCATGCGCGCGGAAGGCTTGGGCGCCCATGTCATTGTTACGGAAGTTGATCCTCTAAAAGCGATTGAAGCGGTGATGGACGGCTACCGCGTTATGCCGATGATAGAAGCGGCCAAGATCGGCGATATCTTTGTCACCTTAACCGGCGATATCAATGTTTTAAGGCCGGAGCATTTCAAGGTGATGAAAAACGAGGCCGTGGTTTGCAACTCGGGCCATTTTGACGTGGAAATAGATTTAAAAGGCTTGGCGAAAATGGCCAAGAGTGTCCGCCAGACCCGGGAATTTGTCCAGGAATATACCATTGGTAAAAATCAAAGGATAAATATTTTGGCCGGCGGCCGTCTGATCAACTTATCCGCGGCCGAAGGCCATCCGGCCTCGGTCATGGATATGAGTTTTGCCAACCAGGCTTTGTGCAGCGAATGGGTCGCTAAAAACTACAAGAAGTTAAAAAAACAAGTTTATAGCGTGCCGGAAGTAATTGACGAATCTGTGGCCGCCATGAAGCTAAAAACCATGGGGGTTAAAATTGATAAATTGACCGAAGAGCAGAAGAAGTATTTGGCGTCGTGGGAAGTGGGGACGTAGGTTTGGTCATGGGGTTTAGGGTGTGGCGGCTAGTACGGTCTTAGGGTTTGGGTTTTTAGGTAAAATTACAAATCTCAAGCACCAAATTCCAAATAAATTCCAAATATCAAATTCGAAATACAAAACTCTTAAACTCAATCGCTCAATCGCTTAATATCTCAACATCTCAACATCTTAACATCTCAACAACTAACACATGAAATTACTCATTACCGGCGGCGCCGGATTTATCGGCTCAAACTTCATCCATTACTGGTTGAAAAATCATCCTGGTGATAAAATCATCAACCTGGATAAATTAACCTATTGCGGAAATTTGGATAATCTTAAAGATATTGAAAATGATCCTAATTATGAATTTCATAAGTTTGATATTACTTGCACCGATCCTTTAGGAAAAGAACCTGGTGGTTTTAACAGAGATATATTTGATAATCAGTTAGTGAAGTGGGTGAACGAATGCGATTACATTGTAAATTTTGCCGCTGAATCGCATGTAGATAGGTCAATCCAGGGTTATGCCCGTGATTTTGTTTTAACTAACGTTTGGGGCACTCATATAATGCTGGAGGCCGCGGTTAAAGCCGGAGGCAAGCGTTTCCACCATATCTCCACAGACGAGGTCTTTGGAGCCCTAAATTTGGCCTCTAGGCAGAAGTTTACCGAGAACACGTGTTATGACCCTCGGAGCCCATATTCCGCCTCAAAAGCGGCTTCTGACCACTTAGTTCGGGCCTATGGGGTTTCTTTTGGCTTGCCTATAACCATTACCAATACTTCCAATAATTACGGTCCCTATCAGTATCCGGAAAAGCTTTTACCTTTGGCGATTACAAATTTAATCCAGGGCAAAAAAGTGCCGATTTACGGCGACGGGCTTTATGTCCGCGACTGGCTTTATGTTGAGGATCACTGCCGGGCCATTGATCTGGTTTTACAGAAAGGGAAATTGGGAGAAACCTATTGCATCGGGGGAATGACCGAAGACGTTAATAATCTGGAGTTGGTTAAAAAAGTACTTAAGATAATGAAAAAAGATAAAAGCAGTCTTACTTATGTTAAAGACCGGGCCGGCCACGACCGCCGCTACGCCGTGGATTGGTCTAAAGCGAAAAAGGAATTGGGCTATAAACCAGAATTTAAACTGGATGAATATTTAGAAAAAACCATTCAATGGTATCAGACCAATGAAGACTGGTGGAAAAAAATAATCTCCGGCCATCATTTCAAAGGTTGGGAAGAAAAACAATACAAAAAACGATAGTTTTTATAAATTTATAAATCAGGTGGAGATGGGGATCTCCACCTACGCGTAGATTAAAAAACGTATTCAAGCATCGCGTAGGCGGGAATCCCTATTCCTGCCGCACCGCAAAACCGCTGGAGGTGGAGATGGGGATCTCCGCCTACGCGTAAAAAACATATTCATTAGTGCGGAGCGTAAAGACGTCTTTAACCACCGCGTAGGCGGGAATCCCTATTCCCGCCATATATCGGTATGACTCTTAGAAAAATATATTTACAGGAACAATGCTATTTTTTGACCACCAATGTTTTGAATAAGCTGTGGGTTTTTGGCCACTTTAAAAATACTATTTATGTTCCGGCAATTCAGTTATGCGATGTCATTATTAATGATTTAAATTTCTACCGCCAAAAATTTCAGTTTCAATTGCACGGATATGTTATAATGCCAAATCATTTACATCTAATATTAACAATTGGCAGTATAGGAAATGTCTCCGAAATAATGCGGGATTTTAAAGGTCATACTAGCTACGAAATAAACAAATTATTAAAAAATAAGAGTGGATTCTGGCAAGAAGATTTTTATGAACATACTATAAGAAACGAGCAAGATTTCGCCGAAAAAATGAATTATATCCATAATAATCCAGTTAAATCTAATTTCGTAAAAAATCCGGCCGATTTCAAGTATTCAAGTTTTAGAAATTATTATTTGAATGATGATTCCGTGATCAAAATTGATAAAATTGTTAAATAAATGAGGTGGAGATAGGGATCTCCACCTACGCGTAGATTAAAAAACGTATTCAAGCATCGCGTAGGCGGGAATCCCTATTCCCGCCGCAAGTTAGTTTGAAAATCAGGTCGGATTCAGAATCCGACCTTCTCCGAACAATAATATGTATAAAGGCAAAAAATATTCTCTTCCCGTCATAAAATCTTTGATGAAAAAGATTGCCAAAGAGAATTTGATTCCCGAAGAAGTTAAAGTGGCCTGGGTTCACTCAAAAGTCGTTTACAATTTTGCCGATCGTATCGCCGGGGTCGCCGCCAAAAACGGATATAAAATAAACAGGCCATATTTGAAATCAGCCTGTTTTGTTCATGACATCGGCCGGATGATCACCGGAAGTAAAGGTTCAAGGGTATTAGAAAAGCCGGTTTACCACGGGTTAAGAGGTTACCGGATCTTAAAGAAGAGCCGGTATCCGGAATGCTTTGCTAGGATCTGTCTTGTCCATTTGAACGGAACAGGACTTGATAGTATTACCAATCGAAAATATGGTATATTTAAAAACAGAAATACTCTGGCGAAATCGGTTGAAGAAAAGATAATCGCTTACGCAGACGCCCGGACCAGTTTCAATAAACAAAAAAAGAAACCGGAAATTAAACCGTTTATCTGGGCGTACAATAGGTTTAATAAATATCCAAGAGTGGGGAAGCGGTTAAAAGAAAACCATAATTTCATCCAAAAGATTACCAAAGGCCAAATTAAATGAAAATATTAATTTTAGGGGCGAAAGGGATGCTGGGCACGGATCTAATGCAGGTTTTTTCCGATCATCAGCCAACCGGCCTTGATCTGCCGGATTTGGATATTACGGATAATCTGGCTTTAGAGAAAAAATTGAAAGAATTAAGACCGGAACTGGTTATTAACGCCGCCGCCTACACTAAAGTGGATGACTGCGAGGAAAATATTGAATTAGCCTATAATGTCAACGGAAGAGCGCCCGGGTATCTGGCGAAATACTGCCGGCAGATCGGGGCCAAACTCGTCCATTACAGCACGGATTATGTTTTTAATGGCCAGAAAAAAAAGGGCTATCGCGAAGATGATACGGTGAGCCCATTGAATATGTACGGTAAAACGAAAATGATGGGAGAAAAAGTGGTCTTTGACCAGATCGACGAGCATTATATTTTGCGGACGGCTTGGCTCTACGGCCAGAACGGCCCGAATTTTGTGAAGACAATGATCGACTTATCGGAAAAACAGCCGGAATTAAAAGTAGTTAATGACCAGTTCGGCAGTCCGACCTATACTTTGGATTTAGCCAAAAAGACCAAAGAGATCATTGAGGATAAAAAAATTAAATTCGGCACTTATCATCTCACCAATTCCGGCACCTGCTCCTGGTACGAATTCGCGATAAAGATTTTTGAGATTTTAGGCAAAGACGTTAAAATTACGCCGGTGACTACCGAAGAATTCCCCAGACCCGCTAAACGGCCGAAATATTCCATTTTAAAAAATACCAAGCTTGAGCCTTTAAGATCTTGGGAAGAGGCGCTTAAAGAATATTTATCTCATGAAAAATAATCTTTTCAAAATAGCCGTCGGCGCTCTAATTTTGAAAGGTGATAAAATCCTGCTTCACCACCGCACGGATTACGACATGTGGGATTTGCCTTCGGGAGGGATGGAGGCGAGTGAAACAATTTATGAGGCTCTTGTAAGAGAAGTTAAGGAAGAAACCGGTTTAAAGGTAAAGCCGTTGAGACTGGCAGGCGTTTATCATAATTTTGGAAGAAAAGTCATTAATTTCATGTTCTTAGTAAAAGTATTATCGGGGAAATTAACCCTTAATGCCGAGGCAAATCAGTTCTGCTACTTCCATTATAAAAAATTGCCGGCGAATTTTCCCCAAAAACAAAAAGAAAGAATATTGCTGTATTTTAAGGATAAAAAAACAGTCACCGTCAAAACTCAAAAAAGTGAAAACAGTATTAAAAAATTAGGTTTAAAAAAATTAGGATAATTTAAGGAAAATAAATCTATGTTCGATTTTAAAGAGTCGTTACAAAAAGAAATCGGCGAGATCAAGGCCAATAACCTTTATAAGCAGGAAAGGTTCATTGAAGGCCCCCAAGGAGCGGAGATAGAAGTGGGAGGCAAAAAGGTTTTGAACTTCTGCGCTAATAATTATTTAGGGCTGGCGAATAATCCGAAAGTGGTTAAAGCCGCCGAAGCCGCTTTGAAAAAGTGGGGCTATGGCTTGTCCTCGGTCCGTTTTATCTGCGGCACCCAAACTATCCACAAAGAGCTGGAAAAGAAAATTTCGGAATTCTTAGGCACGGAAGACACGATTGTCTATGCTTCCTGCTTTGACGCCAACGGCGGGCTTTTTGAAACCATCCTTAAAGCCGATGACGCGGTCATTTCTGATGAATTAAACCATGCGAGCATTATTGACGGGGTCAGGCTCTGCAAAGCCCAGCGTTTTGTCTTCAAGCATATGGATTATCCGGATTTGGAAGCCAAGCTCAAAGAATGCCAAAATATGAGGCGCCGGCTGGTAGTGACGGATGGCGTATTCAGCATGGACGGCGACATCGCCGATTTAAAATCAATGGCCGACTTGTGTGATAAATATAAAGCCTTATTAGTGGTTGATGATTCCCATGCCACGGGTTTTACCGGCGAAAACGGCAAAGGCACTCATGAGCATAATAACGTAATGGGCCAGGTGGATATTATAACTTCCACTTTAGGCAAGGCACTCGGAGGCGCCACCGGCGGTTTTACTTCCGGGAGAAAAGAAATCGTGGATTATCTGCGCCAGCGCTCCCGGCCTTATCTATTTTCCAATTCTTTGGCGCCGATGATCACGGCTACTTCCATTGCGGTGATTGATATGTTGAGCGAGAACAAACAGGCTTTAACGACCTTAAAAGAAAATACCGCCTATTACCGGGAGAAGATGACCGCCGCGGGTTTTGACATCCGTAAAGGCACCCATCCAATTTGTCCAGTCATGCTTTATGATGCCGGTTTGGCCCAGAATATGGCCAAGGAATTGCTAACCGAAGGCATATACGTCATTGGTTTCTTCTTTCCGGTTGTTCCTCAAGGCAAGGCCAGAATCCGCGTTCAGATTTCCGCCGCCCATACCAAGGCGCATTTGGACAAGGCGATTGAGGCGTTTATCAAAGTGGGGAAGAAACTTGGCGCAATAAAATAATGATAAAATTTCTCATTACCGGCGGCACGATTGATGATTTGGAATATCAGTCTTTGAAAGACGAGCCAAAATATCACAATAGTCTAATTCCGGAGGTTTTGAAAAAAAATCATCCGGACTTAGATTACGTAGTTGATATTATCATGCAGAAAGACAGCAAATTTTTTGCGGAAAAAGATCGGCAATTAGTTGCCCGCAAATGTTTAGAGGCGAAAGAAGATAAAATAATTATTACCCATGGTACGGCCACGATGGTGAAAACAGCGGAATATCTTGGAAATCAGAGGATTAATAAGACTATAGTTTTAGTGGGAGCTTTTATCCCGGTTAATAAAGAAGGGACAGATGCTTTGTTAAATCTGAAAACAGCGATTAAGGGAGCGCAGAAATTAACAAACGGCGTTTATGTGGCTATGAATGGCCAAATATTTAACTGGAATAACGTCAGAAAAAATCCGGAGAAAAGGGTATTTGAAACCATAAAATAAAGGGATTGCCGTGTTTATTAAAGTGGGGAAGAAGCTGGGAGCGATTAAGTAGATTAAATCCTAAATCCGAAATCCGAATTTCTAAACAAATAATAAATTCCAAATCCTAAATCATAAACTGGTTTGGGGAATTGGAATTTTGAGCTTCTCCTTCAGAGGCGGATCCGCCTTGGGCGGAGAATTAGTTTAGGATTTAGATATTTGTGCTTCGAATTTAAAAGCCGTTCGGCAAAACCCGGGCGGTTTTGGGCAAAAGAAAAAAGGGAGAGTTTTAAGTCCTCTCCCTAGCGCGACAGAATACTTTCCAGGCCGAGCAGATATATTATTTATGTCAACGCGTTAAAAAATTTAGTAGTTTACTTTAAGTGTTAAGCATGTGTTGGAGGTCTCCGCCTACGCTCTTCATTTTATTCAGAGCTTCGGCGGACAGGCGGGGGAAAATTTAGCAGATAAAATAAGTTTTCAGAAAAACGCGGGGGTCCGGGGGTTTTGCTTCGAGCTTCCGTAAGGGCCTTAAGTATTTACTATAGACTTCCTTGGGCGAGTCAAAACCCCCGGAACTTTTGCAACTTTTGGTTACAAAAGTTGAAATACATCGGTACAGACAAAAAATAGAGTAGGGGATAATCAAAAAAGACTGTCTACCCTTCGAGGCTCCGGCTTCGCCTCCGCACCTCAGGGTGACAGTTAGGTAAAAATCGAGTTTTGAGTTTAAATATTTGAACTTTGAATTTGTTTTGGATTTAGGATTTAGTGCTTTGGATTTTCTGATAACAAAAGATCCCCTTTATTTAGGGAATCTCTTTGTCTATATATAAAATTACCCCAATTTTTTCTTTAATTCAGTAATCATAACATTCGTCATCTTGGCCAAGTCATATTCGTGCTGCCAGCCCCAGTCAGACCTGGCGGCAGAGTCGTCAATTGATTTCGGCCAGGAATCGGCGATCGCTTGCCGGAAATCCGGCTCGTAAGTGACTTTAAAATCAGGATAGTGTTTTTTAATTTCCTCATAAACTTCCTTAGGCGTGAAACTGATCGCGGCCAGGTTGTAGCTGGTTCTTTCCTTGATATTTTCCTTTGGCGCTTCCATCAGGTCAATCGTGGCTTTGACCGCATCATCCATGTACATCATAGGCAGCCTTGAGTCTTCTTTAAGAAAGCACTGGTAATCATTTCCTTTGACCGCTTCGTAATAAATAGCGACCGCGTAATCCGTGGTGCCGCCGCCGGGTTCGGTTTTCCAGGAAATGATGCCGGGATATCTTAAACTGCGGACATCCAGCCCCTTTTTTAGAAAATAATACTGGCAGAGAAGCTCGCCCGCCACTTTATTTACCCCATACATAGTTGTTGGCTCTAAAATGGTTTTTTGCGGCGTATTGTCGCGGGGAGTGGTCGGACCGAAAGCGGCGATTGAGGAAGGCCAGAAAAGTTTTTCAATCTTATTTTTTTCCGCCAGATCCAGAACGTTCTTCAAACCTTCAACATTGACCTTCCAGGCCAATTCCGGATTCTGCTCGCCTTTGGCGGATAGAATGCCGGCTAAGTGATAAATAACATTTATATTTTCCTCATTGATTATTCTGGCTATGGCTTCGCGGTCAGTGGCGTCTAAAACCATATTTTGCCCGCCGGGGAAAAGACGATCCAACAAGGTCTCGTTAAGGTCAGAGGCGATGATATTTTCTTGGCCGAATTTTTTTTGCAAAGTGGGCACTAATTCAGAGCCGATCTGGCCGGCGGCGCCGGTAACGAGAATTTTTTTCATAGTTTTTTATTAACGATATTAACCTTGTTATTATAGCAATAATATATTCATTTTTCAATGATATATTGACTTATCAGGCCTTATAAAATAGAATTACTAAGTAATAATAATTTCACAAAAAAAACATATGAAAGGCGTTATTTTAGCCGGAGGGACAGGCTCAAGGCTTAATCCTTTAACCAAAGTCACAAACAAGCATTTATTGCCGGTTTATAACCAGCCGATGATTTACTATCCTTTAAAGACTTTAAGCGAAGCCGGCTTGAACGAAATAATGATCGTCTCCGGACCGGGGCACGCCGGACATTTTTTAAATCTCCTGGGTTCCGGCCGGGAATTCGGGGTCAAGCTTACCTATGAAATTCAGGAAGAAGCCGGGGGCATTGCCCAGGCTTTAAGGCTCGCCCAGGATTTCGCGGATAACGAAAAAATCGCCGTGATCTTAGGGGATAATATTTTTGAAGATAAATTTGCCGCGGAAATAAAAGGTTTCACCGAAGGGGACGGGGGAGCGATGGTTTTTTTGAAAGAAGTAAGCGATCCGGAAAGATTTGGCGTGGCCACCATTCAAGGGAATAAGATCATAAAAATTGTGGAGAAACCAAAAACTCCGGAAAGCCGTTATGCGGTCACTGGCCTTTATCTCTATGATAATGAAGTGTTTAAGGTGATCAAAACTTTAAAACCCTCGGCCCGGGGGGAGCTGGAAATAACGGATGTGAATAATTATTACATTAATAACGGCTTGATGAAATACACTATCGTCCAGAATTCCTGGACGGACGCGGGGACTTTTGATTCGTTGCAACGGGCGACAAATTTAGTGGCGGAACGGGAAAAACAAAAATAGAATATTACAGGATAATCAAATTAATTAGGTCGTCAGATTTATTCTGGCCGTTTTGTATTAATAAAGTGATCTCTTTGGCTGAAGGAAGATTTAGTATTTCGGCTTTTTCCGAGTAGAGCAAATTACTATTAATCGTTCCTCTTAGGTCGCATTCAATGGCTTTGATAGATTGGTCAGAATTATATATTATATATTCGCTGTTGGGATACCAATAAACTTGGTCAATATTTTTACTTTGGCGGGTGATTAAATTTTCCTCATCCTTGGTCAGATCATAGGTAAAAATTTCATGCTCATTATTGTAGAGCAGTTTTTTTTGGTTTGGCGAAAGAAGAGACTGACTGATCGCGTGATTAAAGCAAGTATTTTGATTTTCCTGATTGACCGAAAAAATGCAAAAAGATTGGTTGTCTTTGACGATGAATAGATTCTCGCTTTCCAGGGTTAAAAAATTGTGGGTGATGTCATTGTATATATTTATGAATCGTTCTTCATTTTTTGCCAAATCCAGCCGGATTAGTTCGGTCGTTTTTTCTTCCGATGTAAGGTAATAGAGATAATTATTTTTAACAATAAAATCACGGGCTGGTTTTTGGTTAAGGGCCTGGATTTTTTTATTATAGGGATCGATCCGGTAAATTAAGTCACCCGAAAGCCCGTATATATTGGAATGACTGACTATCAAATTATTAAAAATTTGGATGGTGAAAGAAGAAAATTTTGTCTTAACGCCTTTAATAAGATCGAAAAGCATTAAGTCATTTTTCCCCTGTTCTAAAATCCTAGCTACCAAAAATTTATTTTCACCCCAATTTAGGTCAATAATTTCCTCTTCGATATTTTCCTCGATGATTTTTATTGTTTTGTTTACAGGGTTTATTATTTTTAATGATTTTATGCCATTGCTTTCGGTAATAACCGCTATTTGTGAAGATGAAGTCGAGCTTTTAGCGAAAAGTATTTTTTCTGATATTAATAAATCTTTTTTAGGGTTATTTTTAAAAAGAACCACTTGGTCGGCAAAAGTCGTGTAATGGGCGAAAATATTCAGTTTTTTTTGCCAAGACTGGTAGCCTGTTTTTTTTAAAGTTAACAAATATTCCCCCGGTTTTAGGTTGGACAGGCGGGTCGGCGTCCTTTTTTTAGTCAGTAATCCGTCAAGATAGATATCAGCGTTTTCCGGCTTTGAGGAAACGTAAAAAAGTCCTGTTTTTACGATTTTACGCTCAAAAAGCTTAAAATTATAGCCTAAGGCCCGAAAAATGATCAGCGGGCCGGCCACCAAAAATATGAGGATAAGGCTTAAGTAGAAGAGGCGACGTTTTTTCGGGCTCATTTTGACTTTATATTATTTTTCCGATAAACTAGATGTTATTAGTCCCCTTAATCCCATATGAGCAATATGGGGACACCGCTGTTATTTTAACAGAAATAAGAGAACGGGCAAGTAATGGTCGGGCAAAAATAATATCATATATGCCGGAAATTTATAAAAAAAATTCATCGCCAAAAGTCGTTTACGGCATTATTCTGATAGTGGCCGTGATTTTTGGTTTTTTCGGCGGGGTATATTTTGGTTTAAAGATTAATAATCAAGCTGACACTAACGCCAGTTTGCAGACGGTGATTTCCCAGTTAAGCGGTCAAAACACGGGCATAGATTTTTCTTTGTTTAAAAAGGTTTGGGATGATGTGCGGACTTTTTATATCAGACAGCCGGTGGATGAGAAGAAACTGTTTTACGGGGCCCTGACCGGGTTGGTGGCTTCCTTAGATGATCCCTATTCTAATTTTTTAGATCCGGAAACGACCAAGGCTTTTAACAGCGAATTTTCCGGCAGTTTTGAAGGCATCGGAGCGGAGATCGGGATTAAAAACGATCAGCTTGTGATTATTGCCCCCCTGCCTGGCTCTCCCGCCGAAAAAGCGGGATTAAAATCAAAAGACCAGATTTTACAAATTGACGGCCAAGAAACGAACAGTTTTTCCCTTGATTACGCCACTTCGTTGATCCGGGGAAAAAAAGGAACGGAAGTTACGCTCCTGATTTTATCCGAAGGTGACACGGAGGCCAGGGAGGTGGCCATTACGCGGGACGAAATAAAAGTGAATAGCGTGCGTCAATCGGTAAAAAACGCCGGAGAAAATGGCCGCTATAAATTAGGTTATATTGAGTTGATGACTTTTGGCGATGACACGGAAAAAGAATTCAAAAATGCGGCTAATCTATTGGTTGGCCAAGGCATTAATGGTATAATATTAGATCTAAGAAATAATTCCGGCGGATATTTGGAAACGGCCGTTACGGTCGCCTCCCAATTTATTGATAAAGGAGCGATAGTCAATGAAGAATTTTCCGATCAAACTAAAAAATCATACGAGGCCCAAGGTTTCGCTCCGCTGGCTGATTACCCGGTGGTCGTTCTTATCAATGGAGGGACGGCTTCCGCCGCCGAAATTGTGGCGGGGGCGTTAAGAGATTATGAAAAAGCGGTCTTGGTGGGGGAAACATCTTTTGGTAAGGGTTCTGTCCAGGAATACCAGCAATTATCCGACGGCTCTTCCCTAAAAATTACGACGGCCAAATGGCTGACGCCTAAAGGTCAGTCATTGAACGAAGAAGGCATTGAGCCGGATTATGCGGTCGAATTAAGCGCGGATGATTTTAATAACGACAAAGATCCTCAACTGGATAAAGCGCTGGAGATTCTGGCGGACAAGCTGAATAAATAATTTTATGGCGTTAAGAGCGGACATTATTCTTAAAGGAAGGGTCCAAGGGGTGAATTTGCGGGCGATGATAAAAATAATGGCTTTAAGCTTGAATCTCAAGGGTTATGTAAAAAATGAGGATAACGGCACAGTCCATATAGTTATCGAAGGCGGGAAAGACGACATTGATTCCTTTTTCCGCTTGTTAAAGAATTACCGAGGCCCCGGGAAAGTAGAAGAAATAAATGATAATTGGTCAGAAGAACAGCCGGAATTTAGTGATTTTACTATTAAATATTAATATTTAATTATGAAAGTAATACTCCTAAAAAATATCGATAAGATCGGGGATCAGGGGGAGATTAAGGAGGTTTCTTCAGGCTTTGCCAGAAATTTTTTATTAGCCAAAGGCTGGGCGGAAAAAGCGACCCCGGAGAAAATTGATTTGGCCAAAGCCAGGGCTAAAAAACAGGATGTTAGAAAAGAACACCGGGATAAAAAACAAAGTGAAGTGATCCGAAAACTTAAAGAAAAGCCCCTTGTATTTTTAAAGAAAGCCAATGAAGCCGGCCATCTTTTCGCCGGTTTGCATGAAAATGAGATACTTGATAAAATTAAGCAAGAGACAGGTGTTAGCTTGAAAAAAGAAAATATAAAGATTTCGGAAAGTTTGAAAAAATTGGGAAAAGCCTCCATTAAGATCATCCTTGCCAAAGATACCAGCTTTGACTTGTCTATAAATATTGAAAAAGAATGAAAAAAAAAGTCAGTAAAATTCATTTTTGTGATGGGAGGAGTCCTTTCCGGGCTAGGGAAAGGGATCGCGGTTTCCTCCATTGCCATGCTTTTAAAAAGCAAAGGCTACAAAACTACCGCCATAAAAATTGACCCTTATGTTAACGTTGATGCCGGCACCATGAATCCGACCGAGCATGGCGAGGTTTTTGTGACCAAAGACGGCCTGGAGACCGATCAGGACCTGGGCAATTACGAGCGTTTTATCGGAGAAGAGCTGACAAGGGCCAATTACATGACGACCGGTTCGGTTTATCTTTCGGTTATCCAGCGGGAAAGGAATTTAGGCTATAACGGAAAATGCGTGGAGGTAGTGCCTCATATCCCTGATGAAGTGGTTCGCCGGATCATGGTCTTGGCCCGGCAGTCAAAAGCCGAGATAATTCTGATCGAGATCGGGGGAACGGTCGGCGAATACCAGAATATATTATTTTTGGAGGCGGGCCGGATGCTGCAACTGCGTTATCCCGGCTGCGTTCAGTTCGTTCTGGTCAGTTATTTGCCGATCCCGAATAAGATCGGTGAAATGAAAACAAAACCGACCCAATACGCGGTCAGGACCTTGAATGCTTCCGGAATTCAGCCGGATTTTATTTTATGCCGGGCGGAAAAACCCCTGGATCAGCCGCGCAAGGAAAAGATTTCCTATAACTGCAGCATGAAGCCGGATGATATTATCTCGGCGACGGACGTGGATTCCATTTACGAAGTGCCCTTGAATTTTGAAAAAGAGAAATTAGCCAATAAAATTTTAAAAAAATTCAGCCTGAAGGAAAAAACAAGCGATCTTAAAGAGTGGAAAAAAATGTTTTACCGGTCAAAAAACGCCAAAAAGACCGTAAAAATCGGGATTGTCGGCAAATATTTCGGCATCGGCAGTTTTGTCCTGGCGGATTCCTATATTTCAGTGATCGAGGCCTTAAGGCATGGCGCCTGGCAAAACCAGGCCCGGCCGGTTTTATCCTGGATTAACGCCGAAGAATTCGAAAAAAATCCGGAAAAAATAAAAGAGCTTAAAGACTATGACGGTATTGTCGTTCCCCAGGGCTGGGGCGGCCGGGGGTCGGAAGGCAAGATCAGGGCGATCAAATTCGTTCGGGAGAATAAAATTCCCTATTTAGGCCTGTGCTACGGGATGCAGATGGCGGTGATTGAGTTCGCCCGCGGGGTGGCCAAATTGAAAAAAGCCAATTCATTGGAAGTCGATCCTAAAACCCCTTATCCCGTTATTCATATCATGCCTGACCAGGCGGAATATTTAAAGAAAAAACAATACGGCGGCACGATCCGTCTGGGCAACTGGCCTTGCAAGCTGGTTTCCGGCACTAAAGTTTCCCAAGCTTATCAGGGCCAAAGAATAGTTTCGGAAAGGCACCGCCACCGCTACGAGTTTAATAACGTTTATCGCCAGAAATTCGAAAAATTAGGCTTGATCATTTCCGGGACTTCTCCGGACGGCAAGCTGGTGGAGGCGGTAGAATTGAAAAACCATCCTTTCTTCGTGGGCGTGCAGTTTCATCCGGAGTATAAATCCACGCCTTTAAATCCCCACCCACTTTTTCAGGCATTTGTTAAAGCTTGTTTAAAATAAAATCACCCCAAATATTTATCAAGGGTTATAGATGGGTGATTTTTTCGTTTGGTCAGTCAGGAATTACGGAAACTAATTTTACGGCCTCTAATTTTCCGTTGAATTTTTTCAGTTTCTTTTTCGTAAAAGCGACTTTTCCCGTTACTTTTGCGTAAAGCGAATCATCATTTGCCCGGGCGACGTTCTTGCCCGGCCTGAATTTTGTGCCGCGTTGGCGGATGATAATATTTCCCGGGGAAGCTTTGGCGCCGTCATGAATCTTTACGCCCAGTCTTTGGCCGGCGGAATCCCGGCCTAAGGCGGTTGAGCCGCCCGCTTTCTTATGAGCCATATTTTAGTAAATTAATTAATTGATTTTTCTTCATTCTAAAGCATTATGGACTTATTGTCAAGATTGGTTATTTTATCTATAATTAATCCGCTTATCATCATTATTATTAATTATGAAAAAAGTATATTTTGATCATGCCGCCACTACGTCTGTAGATCCTAGGGTTTTAAAAGTAATGCTCCCATACTTTAGTCGAAAGTTTGGCAATCCTTCCTCTGTTCATAACTTTGGCCAAGAAGCGGCTCAGGCGGTTGAAGAATCAAGGGTTAAAGTGGCCGGATTTTTAGGCGCTGATGCTTCCGAGGTATTTTTTACGTCCGGGGCGACGGAAAGCGATAATTTGGCTATTTTCGGCTTGGCCAAGGCCATGAAAAGAAAAGGCGGCCGCCGAATTATCACCTCTGTACTGGAGCATCCGGCGGTTAAAGATACCTGTCAGGCTTTAAAAAAAGATGGTTTTGAGGTAATTGAACTGTCGGTGGATCCCCATGGAATCATTAAAATTGAAGAATTAATAAAAGCGGTCACTCCTGAGACATTTTTAGTGACCATTATGTATGTTAATAATGAGATCGGCAGTGTCCAGCCGATCGCGGAAATTGGCCGTTATCTCGCTTTAATAAATAAGGAACGAACGGCCAAAGACCTAAATACAATATATTTTCATACAGACGCCGTTCAAGCGGTTAACTTGTTTGATTGTCAAGTCGATTATTTAAAAGTTGACCTTCTGTCTTTGTCAGGCCATAAAATTTACGGACCCAAAGGAGTCGGCGCATTATACGTAAGAAAGGGGACGCCTCTTTCGCCGATTCAATACGGCGGCCACCAGGAGCGGAGTTTAAGGCCGGGGACAATCAATACCCCTTTGATCGTCGGCTTGGGAAAAGCGATAGAATTGGCGGGTCGGAGTCAAAAAATTGATTATTTAAAATTAAAGAAATTGAGCGACCAAATTATTAATTTCGTCTTAAAAAATATACCCCGCGTGAAATTAAACGGTAATTTAAAGAAAAAATCGCCCGCTCACATTGACTTCACTTTTGATAACGTGGAAGGAGAAAGTCTGCTGCTGTTACTTGATCAAAAGGGAATAGCGGTTTCCACGGGATCGGCCTGCGCTTCCGGCTCGCTTGAACCTTCCTACGTCTTAAGAGCCTTAGGTTTGCCCCCGGAAAAGTGTCACGGCAGCGTCAGAATAAGCCTGGGACGAAATAATTCGGTAAATGAAGTAAAATATTTTATAAAGGTATTACCCGAGCTTATAAAAAAAATAAGGGCCAGGTCGCCCTTAAAGTAAAATATTTAAATTATCGCCCCGTTTTTTTAGAAAGGGTTATTCAGTTTATCGATATTTTCACCGGGCTGTTTTTTGTTTTCATCTCGTTTAATAACTTGATCATAGGCCGTTTGGTCGATTTTTTGTTCGCGGGAAACTATCTTTGAAGGGTCAATATCATTATTATTTATTTGCAAAAAGACAAAGATTAAGTCAAAAATTATGACTAAGCAAAACACGCAAACAATTAACAAATAATAATATTTATTTAGGAAATTTGTTAGTTTGGTCGTGTTAAGAATAAATTTTTTCATAAATTTATTGCCAATACGTTTTGGCTTGGAGGGTGGCATTTACCATAGCACCCGCGGTCGAAACGGAAAAATTAATTGAGATAATTTTAATATAGTAATCCAGGGATTCCAGGCCCTTCAAATAGCTTAGAATCCGCAGATAATCGCCGTTTAGCTGGATATTTATTTTTGTTTCGGCCGTATTATTTGGGCTTGGAGCCTCAAGATTATAATTTTGGATAAGGCTGTTCTGTTGGGCCAAGTCTTCAATATTTTTAAAGAAATTCAATTGATTGGCCGAGGAGAGGGTCATTTTTTCTAAATCATTCTTTTTTTCGAGAATTATTTCATAATCTTTCTGGATCTTGGAAATATTCTCCGACTTGTTTTTCATTATTTCAAGAGTGATTTTTTGCTCGTCAATCTCATTTTTTACCCCGGTAACCTGATTAATTAATGGGAATATGACAAATATTATCAAGGCAAAAATACAAATAATTAAGGTTGAGACAAAGATTAATATTTTTTCCCGAAATGGCATATTTATAATTTGTAATTATCCAAGACTATTTTTGCCGTAATAACGAAATCAATATCTTCTTTTTTAATCAAATTTGAAATAGGTGAATTAAGATCGCTTATAATTTTTGTATTTTCAAGATTGGCTTTAAGGACAAGAAAATCATCTCTTTGGTCGGCATGGCCGTTTATCTGTATTTCTTTACTTTCCTGATTTAATGAAAGCTGATTAAGTAAAATATTGGCGGGGATAAGGGCAGTGAAGTCGGTCAGATAGTTTGACCACTTGACGTAATCTGATTGTATGTCGGCCAATAAAATTATATTTTTGTTAATTTCTTGAATAGCGTTATTTAGGGAAGTACCCTGATTGGATGGGAGGTTGGCCGTAGCCTGGCTGACTTCATCTTTAATGCTGTCCAGCTTGTGGTTAAGATATAATTTTGTCCCGTAAAACAACAATAAATTGATAATTAGAAAAATAGCGCAAAAATAAGAGATATATCTGAACGCGAATAAAGTTTTCTTTTCTTTAAGCTTTTTCTTTTTTTCTGGGGAAAGAAGGTTTAATGACATCATTTTTAATTATATTTTTTAGGCCCAGGCCGATGGCGGTGGTGAAAGAGCAGGCCTGATCCGCCAGAATTTTTACTTTCGACTGTTTTAGATTGATATCGACTAATGGATTAATTTTTTCCACGGGTAAGTTAAGCTTTTTTTTCAAAAATTCGTCAAGATTCTTGAGCAAAGCCCCGGAGCCGGAAAGAACTATTTTTTTAAATTTCTCGCTGTTCGGGAAGATATTAAGATAGAAATTTTCTGTTTCCCGCACTTTTTCCGCTAATTCGTTGAAAAGCGGGGTAATAATTTTGATAATTTGACCTTTGCCTTTTTTCGCCGCCAGTCCGCAGATTATTTTCGCTTTTTCCGCGTCGGCCGGGCTCATTTGAAGTTCCCGGGAAATTTTTTGCGTTAGATCTTTGCCGCAAAAAGCGAGAGTGGAGGAAAATTGGATGCCATGATTATCATAGACGATTAAATTGGTATGATCACCCCCCAAATCAATGATCAAAAACGGCGAGAGTATGTTGGTTTCGTTGCTTAAAATACTGCGGGTAATGGCCATAGACTCGGTTTCAAAGGAAACAGGAAGCAATTTCGCTTCTTCAAGCAAATGAGTGTAAGAATCAACAATATTCTTGGGCGCCGCGGCAATTAGGACTTTAAGACATTTTTCCGAGGTTTTAGCTTCATTAATGATTTGCCAATCAAGATACATTTCGTCTAAGGACATCGGAATATGCTGGGCCGCTTCCCATTTTATGGCTTCGTTAAGATCGGGACTTTTCGTTTCGGGCAGCTGGATCAGCTTGATAAAGGTTTTTCTTTCCGGCAATACGCAGTTAACATAGGTTGTGCTTACTTTATGGCCAGCCGTATTTTTTATCAGCCGGGTAATTTGATTTTTTAACTTTATTTCATCCTTAATTTCCCCGTCAAAAACCACTCCTTCGGGTATGGCTAATTCGTTGAGGGAGTTGATAATAATATCTTTGCCTCTATATTTTAACTGGGCTAAGCGGATATCAGAATCGGAAATATCAAGGCCAAAAATGTTTTTAAAAGGGTTAGTATTGAACATTTGATTATTTATAATTCCTGCCAGGTGCCTTTTTTAATGGCCCAGCTGGCTCCCGGACCGGAAATAAACTTAGCATTGGCCAGCCCGCTTTCGTAAGTAACTGTGGCATTTTCTCCCATAATCAATCGGTGAGCGGTGGCTTCAAAAACACCGGCATTGTTGTTTAATTTTATGGCGCCGGCCGAGGCATAAAAAATAACAGCCGTAGCGTTGTTGTCAACGTCAATCGCCGGATCGATATCGGTAATTTTCGTGCTAGTAGAGAGAAACATTATATAGCTGTCTTTACCAATTTCCGGTGGGGGTTCAGTGGTATTGCAGGCCGGGGAAGGATCAGCGGTATAACCAGACCCGCAGAAAAAGACATTATTAGAAACATTTATTTCCCCGTCATTAATTATTAGACCGCTTTGTGAGCCATAACCAGCGTCCAGATAAACTTTTGAATTATTGTCTAGATCAATTTTACCAGTGACATAGACAGTGCCTGTCAGTTTAAGCTCCGCATTATTGATAACTTTTAAATCACCTTCAATTTTTATCGGACCCAAAGCCGCGTCATCGCCCTCCCCGTCTAAAGTTAGACCGGCGGCAATGCAGGTTCCCGGAGAAACGCACTCATCATCGCTTGTACACTTGGTATCGTTGTTATTCGAGCAGACTTTATAAGTCCCTCCGGCTATAGCTTCATTTTTCCAGTCACCAATATTAATTGTTGAGATCGGCATATCCATCAGGCCGCCAGGTTCTTCTTGAATACAGGCGGCATTAGGGCCCGGCAGGCACGTAGTACCGTTTGCTTTCGTGTTTGTGTCAACCACCCAGTAATGGGCCTCCTGGCCGATGGTGGCATTTTTTATTTCATAGGCATAGGCTTTCTCGTTGATGGTCGTGCCGTCAATATAGGTGGTATTGGTGGCTAAAAATATTTTGAAATTAATGTCTCCGCTTATTTTTGTCCAAGAGGGATTGGGTAATTGATTCCAATCCGCGCTGTATTTAGCCATGCCATTGCCATAGCCTTCATCAGTACTTGATTTAGAAGAGATCCAGTGTCTTAGATAGTTTATAGGAGAGGCATCAGAGGGGGCAATTACTATCCAGTAATCTTCGCCGCTATTTAGAAGGGCAGGGGTTTGCATCGCGACGTTTATCCAACCAAACTGGGTCATGGAGGCAAGAGAGGGATTTAAGGTTCCTTCGGCGATAACATTGTCTTTATCCGGGATGTCGTCTGCTTTTTGGGCGCCGGCCTTATTGCCCAGTATTTTAACTTTAGTGCCAGTCGGACATTTATTGACATTATTGCCTTCGCAGACTTTCTTCAGTCTTAAACTGACCATGGTGATATTATTAGTACCAGGAGAAATAAAACTTTGAGCAAGATCAGTTTCAGTCGCGTTGTGGCCGAATTTCTCTTCTGCGTCTTTTAAAATGTCATTAACCAGTGAAACTGCCGAGCCAGTGGCAACAGTGGCGGTATTATGAATTACTCCAGGACCGGTGATACTGCCGTTGGAGTAGATATTGCCAACGATTTCAGAATTATTTTTCATTATCAAACCGCCCTCGCCCACTTGGACACCATAGTGAAAAGCGACATCAGTAGTGGTAAGTTCGAGCTGGACTCTGATTTTTTTTTCGGTTTTTGGATTGGCTAATGAGGGATAATATCCAGTTGACTCAATGGTGGCGATATTGCCTTGCTTAGCGACGGTGGTAACAATGGTTCCCGCGGCCTGCGCTCCCTCGGTCCAATTGATAATTTCTCCTAAGTAAGTTGATTCTTCATTCATTTTTTCGATTGCTCGGTCTATTCCCGCCTCAGCCACATTAAAGGCAATTTTTTGCTGGTATCTTTTCTGGATGAGATAATTATTACCGAGTATTAAACTTACCAGAACCGCGACTAATAAAACAATAACGCTTAAAAATAAAGTAGAAATAACTAGGATCTGCCCTTTTTGTTTTTTCATATTAATTATTCCTTAGATAGGCGCTGGATTGGGAGATAATTTCCTTTTCCAGGCCTTTGTAGGTTTTTGAAAGGATTAAAGTGATGTAAACAATTTTGGCATGAGTTGGATCAACTTTATTATAACGAAAAATAATTTTTTTAACAAAATTGGCGATGACCTTTGTTTCGTCCGTCCGTCCTACACTTGCCGGATCGACGTCAGTCAGCATTTTTAGAGTTGTTCCGTCCAGATAAAAAACAAAATAATCGTATTTATCCGCCACCGGATTATTATTGGTGTCAATCGCATTTACTTTTAAAACCAGCTGCGAAGGGCCGGAACTGTAGATATCGTAATCAGTGACATTTAAACCAAGATTAGCGGCTTGGGTAATTTCACGCATGGCCGTGGCTCCTTCCTGCTGTAAATTAAGGTAAATTTGCTGTTGGGAAACCACGCCGTAAGCCGTGATAATAATGGCCGTCGTGACCGTGGTTAAAATGATGAAAATCGTAATAATAATCAAAGTTTCCATCAAAGTGACGCCGTTTTGCTTTTTTCTATTTAAGATGGACCCCATATTTGCTGATCAAAGTTGTTAAGCTAACCTGGCGGGTTCGGTTGTTATCCTGCCATTGAATTTTAGCGATAATTTCTTTGACATCAGCTGAGCCGCCGTAATCCTGGATAGTAAGCTTTGTTTGGCCGGATGGGAGATCATTTAAGCCCAGTCTTTCCCAGCCGTCGGCTGTTTGGCCAAGCGGTCCTAGAGAAAAATCCCCGTTGGTCACAAGAGTGCTGTTAATTTTAATATCGTCAAAATAGGCATGGACACCATTAAAGCCTAAAAGGGCAATTTTGCCTGAAGTAAAACTAGAGTCAGTGACGGTAGTTAATAACACTGTGTTTCGGTAGATTTTTAAGGTATTGGCGCTGGTCTCTAATTTATACGTGTACCAGATATCAAAAGCCGTGGCCGGAGCGGAAGTATATAGGGTAGTTTCCGCACCTTCAACTTTTTTAACTAGAGTTAAGCTGTTGGGTGAAAAAGAAAGCCGATAATTATTATTTTTATCCTGGTAGCGGAAAAAGAAACCGGTTTGCCAGCCGGCGGGACTGTCGGCTCTGACTTTAATATTTGTTTCTAAAATAAAATTATCATCGTCGCCCAAGGGCAGCAAAGCCAGACCAGTGATCCCCGAAACGACCCCGGGTGATTTTAATTCATAAATATAATTCGTGCTGTCGTCAGCCACTTGCCAGGTTCCAAGGTTGTAAGCGATATTTAAAAAATCGGCGTCAGTACGGTTGGTCAGCTTGTCAAAAGAAAAATGCCTTAAAGATTCGATTTCCTCCTGGGCGAGCTCATAGGCATGAATCATATTTTTGCAGGAAGTGGAAACTTTTAAAAAATACGATATATTGGAAAAAATTATAACAAGTGTCGAAACGACTAAAATAGAAATTAAGGCTTCAATCAGACCGACGCCATTTTTGTTTTTTAAGAATTTAATCATTATTATATCGCTTCCGAAAGGGAGTAAATAGGTAAAATAATGGCGGCGACCAGTAAAGCCACTGCGGCGCCTAAAACAAGCATGATGATAGGTTCAATAATAGTGGAAAGATTGCTCATTGTTTGATCGACTTCCTCTTCGTAAAAACTGGCTAATTCTTCCGAGATAGTGTCCAAAGTGCCGCTTTCCTCGCCGACGGCGATCATCTGTAAGATCACCGGGGTAAAAAGATTAGGGTAAACTTCCAGGCATTTTTGAACCGTAGCGCCGGTTTTTAATTTTTCCGCCGCTTCTTTCATGGCGTTTTGGTAATGAACATTGCCCAAGGTTTTTCCGATAATTTCGAACGCTTTGACGATTGGTATATCCGTGGCTAAAAGGGAATTAAGGCTGCGGCTGAAACGGGCCAGGTTGACTTTTTTAATGATCGGGCCGAAAATCGGCAATTTTAGAACTAATTTATGGTAGGTAAATTTTCCTTTATTAGTTTTTAATAAACGTCGCAACCCGAAGATTAAAAGAACCAAACCCAAGAAAACCCAGAGGCCTTGTTTGATGATTAAATCGCTGAGAGACATTAAAAGGCGGGTAATAAGGGGGAGTTCGGCGCCCGCTTCTTTAAAGACGCTGGAAAGCTGGGGGATGACATAAACCATCATGGCAATACCGATGCCGACCATGGCGATGACAATAATAACAGGATAGGTCATGGCTCCTTTTATTTTCGCGATAAGCGCGTGATCTTTTCGCATTTGCGTCGCTAAGCTTTTCAAGACTTCATCCAGCTTGCCCGAGGCTTCGCCGGCGGCGATCATATTTACGAATAATTCCGAAAAATATTTTTTGTGCTTTTCCAGCGCCCGGGAAAGAGTAACGCCGCTTTCCACCTCTTTTTTTAGATCAAGAATAATATTTTTTAACTTTTTTGAGCTGGTCTGCTCCGCTAAGACGCCTAAGGCTCGGCCGATGGAAAAACCCGTCCGCATCATCACTTCCAGATTTTTCACGAAAAATATTTTTTGGGTGACCGGAATACTCTGAAAACGCTGTAAAAGTGAAGAAATATCCAAAGAAGATTTTTTCTTTCTAGCCGCATGACTCGTTAGGGTAAGATTTTGCGTTTTTAATTGCTGAGCCAGATCATCTTCATTAACGGCGGATAAACTGCCTTTGATGATTTTGCCTTCTTGATTGCGAGCGGTGTATTCAAAATTTGTCATATATTATTCCTGAGTGGCTCTTAAGATTTCTTCAATTGAAGTGATACCCATTTTGGCTTTAATAAAGCCGCCTTCCGTCATGGTGATCATTCCCTCTTTAACCGCTGTTTTTTGAATTTCCTCGGACGAAGCCCCTTCTAAAATTAGCTTGGTTATATTTTCCGTGTTTTCCAGAATTTCATAAACGCCTATTCTTCCCTTATATCCCTCCCCGTTACATTTTTTACAGCCTTTGCCCCGGTAGAATAAAATGGTGTCTAAAGGCTGCTTGGCGGAAATAATCGCCCCCTCTCTTTCCAGGCCATTTAAAATGGACTGGAAATTGACTTGTTTTTCTAATTCTTCAATATTTTTTTTTGGTTAAGGAATAGCTTTGAATGCAGCCCAGGCAAATTTTTCTTACTAGTCTCTGAGCGACGATAATATTTGAAGTTGAGGCGATCAGGAAAGAGGGGACGCCCATTTCCTCAAGACGAGGCAGGGCGGTGGCGGCATCGTTAGTATGCAGGGTAGATAAAACCAAATGTCCGGTCATAGCGGCATGAATAGCGATTTCCGCTGTTTCCTTGTCCCGGATTTCACCGACCATAATGATATTGGGATCCTGTCTTAGCAAGGAGCGCAGACCGGTGGCAAAAGAAAAACCGATTCGAGGATTAACCTGGCTTTGATTGACGCGCGGCATGCGGTATTCAATTGGGTCTTCTACGGTTGAGATATTGACTTTTGGAGAGTTTAATATATTTACAATACTGTAAAGAGTGGTTGTTTTACCGGAACCGGTAGGTCCGGTCACTAAGATGACGCCATGCGGTTTTTTTAGATTTCTTTTTATTATTTCCAGCTGCTTATTAATAAAACCAAGCTGCTCTAGGGTGGAGATTTGGGCGGATTCCCGAAGCAATCTCAAAACGATTTTTTCGCCGTCAAAGACCGGCAGAATAGACACACGGAAAGATACTTTTTGAGTTTCCATGGTGATCTTAAAGCGTCCGTCCTGGGGCATGCGATGCTCGTCAATTTTCAAGTTAGATAGAATTTTTATCCTGGCGACGACTCCTGTCTGGACGTTTTTTGGCAAGGTCATTACGTCGCGTAAAATGCCGTCAATGCGGTAGCGGATTACGGTCTCTTTTTCCGTGGGCTCTATATGGATATCGGAGGCGCTCTCAAAGATGGCGTATTCAAGAATGGTGTCCACGATTCTGACCACCGGGAGATCTTCCGCCAATTTTTTTAAATCAGTTTCGTCGGAGGGAATTTTTTCCTCTTTGCCATGAGTGATATCCTTGAATTCAGCCTTTAAACCCTTGTGGTATTGCTTTAAGGCGGACTTGATGTTTTCCGGGGTAGTAACGTAAATAACCGGCTTCAGTCCGGTTTTTTTCTCAATAAACTCAAAAATCTGCAGGTCATCAGGCTCCAGAGTGGCCAGCTTGATTTCTTTCTCCGTTTTATCAAAAGCAAAAACCCCGTGAACCTGGACAATGGGTTCTGGGATAAGATCGAGAATGTCTTTTCGGATGACCTGGTCCTTAATGTCCATGAACGGCAGTTTCAGGTAGCGGGCCAGAGTTTCATAAACAATAGTTTCCGAGACGAGGTTTTTCTCGATCAAATACTGATAAATTTTTTTTCCTTCTTCCTTTGCTTGAGCTGAGGCTTGGTTAAGCTTTTCCTCTCCAATTATCTTTTCTGTGATCAGTAATTTTTTTAACTCTTCCTCCTTAATCATTTTTTGTGTTTAGTTTTAAAATATACCCCTATATTATATCATATTATAACTCTTTAGTCAATCAAAATTTATATACGTAAATTGAGTAGCCAATTCTGGCTATGGGGGTGTAGTATTTCAACCAGTTATAGTTTAAAGTGGGGTCAAAAAGGACATTGGCGCTGATGACATAGTAGCCTTTTTTTATTCCCGATTCTTCAATCTCTTGGTTGTTGGGCATTCTTAACTCGCCTTTAAGATAATAATGAGTGACCAGGCTCCTAAAAATATAGGAATAAAAATTGTCAATTTTATTTTTTTCCAGAAAATATTTTAAACGCTTAACATCCTGACTCCAGTCTAAATTTGAATCGGAAAGGATGTTATGTCCATTGCTTGATCCTCCGACGGCTTCATTGAAATAGGAAAGATAATAGGGAAAATTATAAAAGCAAATTAATAAATATGTGGTGCCAACAATAACCGGGATAAAAACATATATTATATTTATCCGGGACTTTTTAAAGATATAATTGAAAGTCCAGGCGGAAATCATGAAAACAAAAGGGTAAATGGGAAATATGTGACGAACGCCCAGATTAATGTGACTGGTCAGACTCCAAAAAAAGTAGATAAAGGGCGGTACTGAAATAACAAAATAATCAAACGGTATTCCCTCAAAAGTCTTTCTGAATGATTTTAGACGCCATATTTTTTTTATTAGATAAAATAAAATGAGAAAAATACCGATAAAAAATAAAATAAGGGTGGGAAGAGGCGTTTTTACCAGGAAAGCGACAATAAAGTAATACCACCAGCCCTGGTTGCTGGCTTTACCCAAAAGAAAAGAACCATGGCCAAAAGCGTTATGACTGAGAACGCTGAATAAGCCCCGCCAATAGGTGTAAGCAGGTACCGGAATTTTTTCCGCAAAACGATAGAGAATTTTCCCGATTGGTTGGTCAGGGCCGCCGTATTTTATCAAGGGTCGCGTAAAAAATGGTTGGTCTTTTTCCGCGCCGTCTTTAATTACTTCTTCTCTTTCCTGATATAGCCTGACTACCCGAGGATCATCTAACGGTTTTTTGAATTCAAAAGCGTAAAAAATAAGAGTCAAACACGCCGTTACTAGGAAGTAGACTAGAATAACTTTAAATATTTTCTTAAAGCTTAATTGATTGGCGGGTCGGCCAAAAAAACGATAAAAGATATATAAAATTAATAAGATAGGTATCAGGATGGCGGCGGAGTATTTGACTAACATGGCGAGAGCGAAAGAAAAAGCGGCCAAAAACAGGTTTTTTCCGTTTGGTTTTTTTATATAATGTCCGAAATAGTATATACTTAAAAAGAAGAACAAAGTGAGCGGCACATCCGTGGTAACGAGATGGCTATGAGCGAGGAAATTCGGCGATAAGGCGAATAAAAAAAGAGCAAAAATCCCCGGCCAAGGCCGGCCAAGCAATTCTTTCACCCATTTATAAATATAGTAGCCCAGGATTATTCCCAAGATGATGGGAAAAAGTCTGGCCAAGAATATGATTGAATCCGCCGGTTTTGTGTTATGATATAGGAATTGACGGCCGAAGTCCCATTCGTTATAATTGGCCCAAGATTGATCATTTATGGGAAGATCAAGTCCGTAAAAAAGAAGAGGCACGGCGGACAGAAGCTTGAATAATGGGGGATGCTCGGGGTTTATCCTAAAGTCGCCGGTTAGCCAGTAGCTGTAGCCGGCCGAGATATGCACGCCTTCATCGATGGTTTGAGAGTCAGTCGCGGCTAAATACAGATTTATACCCAGAAAAAACGCCAACAATACTATCACGCAAATAATTTCTAATTTTTTTGACATGTCGATTTTGGAAAAATTAAAAAACTTTAATAGAGGGGTTATTTTTAAGAATAAGCATTTTCTCTGGAATTTAGTCGTGAGCGTTTTTTTCAATATCGCGATTTGGGTCTTTCTCTATATAAATATCAAGCCGCAAAATGATCCGATTATCCTTCATTATAACATTTATTTCGGCATCGACCTAATAGGTTTGTGGTATAAAATTTACCTTATGCCGATTTTTGGTTTATCTTGTCTCTTTATTAATTTTCTTCTTTCCGTTATAATTTATAACAAGGAAAAGCTCCTGAGCTACTTTTTTATATATATTTCAAGTTTAATCCAGATTATTCTGCTGACAGCTTCAGTATTAATAATATTTCAGAATTTATAATCTAAATGCTAGATTCAAATTTTAACATCATAAAAATTTTCGTCCTGACCACGGTATCTTTTGTCGTCACTGTTCTTTGGACGCCTCTTCTGACTCATTACCTTTATAAATACAAACTGGGCAAGCAAATCAGAAATGAAGAGGGGACGCCCATTTATGCCAAGATTCACGCCGCTAAATCAGGCACTCCTACTATGGGCGGTTTGCTTATCTGGCTGACCACTTTGTTCTTAATTTTCTTTTTTTGGTTTCTTTCACGAATCACGAATATTGAATTTATTGATAAACTGAATTTTCTTTCCCGGCCGCAGACTTTTTTGCCGCTAGTTTCGTTGGTCGCGGCCGCCTTTATCGGTTTGATTGACGATATTATTGATGTGAAAAGCAAAAATGGCCGGGGCGGCATGCGGGTCAGGGAAAGATTGGTTATTTTTACGATAATTGCCGCGGTCGGCGCGCTTTGGTTTTATTTTAAATTGGATTGGACGACGATCCATATTCCCTTTGTCGGCAATTTTGATATCGGCGCCTGGTATATTCCGATCTTTATTTTTATTATCGTTTCCACCGCTTTTTCCGTGAATGAAGCGGACGGCCTGGATGGCTTGGCGGGCGGCATATTATTAGCCTCTTTTGTCGCTTTTGGCGCCATTGCCTTGTCTCAAGGCCGGGTTGAACTGGCCTCTTTTTGCGGGGTGATCGCTGGCGCTTTGTTTGCTTTTTTATGGTTTAATATCCCGCCGGCCAGATTTTTCATGGGTGATACCGGATCCATGTCTTTAGGCGTTACTTTGGGAATTGTGGCGATGCTGACCAATACGGCTTTGCTCTTGCCGATTATTTCTTTTTTACTGGTCGTGGAATCTTTATCCGTGATCTTACAGATTTTGTCCAAAAAAATCCGAAAGAAGAAAATTTTTCTTTCCGCCCCCATCCATCATCATCTTGAAGCGATCGGCTGGCCGGAAGGCAAGATCGTGATGCGGTTCTGGATTATTTCCGCGGTTACGGCCGTGATAGGAATTGTATTATATTTAGTGGATAAGGCTTAGGCGTAATTATTTTTAATTGATATAAAATATGAAGAAATTAATTATCTCGCAATTTATTTTACTGCTTGCTGGCGTGATTTTTGCCTGGATCAATTTCACAATTGAGTTGGTAGATTGGCTAAATAAAAGAGTCTGTACCACCGGCTGCAGCGTAGGATTGAAAAACCCCTTTCTTACCCCCTGTTTTTATGGTGCTATCTGTTTTGCCGTCGCTTTTGTCTTGAGCGCCGTAATTTTGAAAAAATTTCTTAAAGCGAATAAGGAAACACAGAAGCCTGTTTAAGGAATAAATACATTTAAGAAGGGCCGTTCAAAAATAGAGCGGCTCTTTTTTAATAAAAAAATGAGCGAACCTTGGAAAGGTCCGCTCGGGAAAGATCGAAAACGATAGGTAGGCGCTATCTCAGGAAGATGACGCGATACAGGTACCCATCCGGTGGCTTCTGGTGAAGCGTGAAATAAACGGCTTTTACCGTGTCTTTCAGCTCCGAGGGGATGTGCCGTTTGATTTCGGCCATCGTCAAGTTGCGCGGTACGGTAATATTGATAGTTCTCAGCGCTGTCAGATCGTATCTGGCAGCCGGCTTTTTCGGTTTACCCGTGGCGCCTACTTCAAACCAGTAGCCGTCGGAGTTTTCCGAAACCGGTCCTTGCCTGCCTATAAGAAAAGGGGCGACTCTGATCAGCATAGCTACTCCTCTCTGTTTGAGAAACTAATACCTATCTCACGCTTGCCAAATTCTTGATTTATTATATTATCACTTATTATTGATTTGTCAACACCGTTAAAAATTATATATATATTAACAACAAAAATGTTTATGCAAGCCTTATTTTTATTGCGGTTGACAAAAACGCGTGTATGGCTTAAATTATTTATTATAAATGAGACGTAATTCGTTCTTTTTTACCAGGAGGTCGGCAGATGAAGATAATATTTGTCATTGCCTTGAGCGTTCTTTTCGTGTTTGCGATGGCCGTTCCGGTTTTGGCGCAGGATATCAATTCTCCTGATGTTCGTCAGGCGATTATAAAGCGTCTTTTGAATGACGGTTTTTATCTGGGGAATCCGGGTTTTTCCGACGGTTTGCGGTATATCGAATATTTGCCGGATAATCGAATGATTATCTGGGGGTTAGGTGATTTTCGTTACAGCGCGGATAAATCAATTCTTCCTTTGGATGAGCTCACTCCGACCTTTATTGATTTATCAGACCCGGCCCTGCGCGTGACCGTGGGCAATGACAACCGTTATCTCGGCCAGCTGATGGATTCTTGCCTGGCCACCGGATATTCGGAAAAATACCTGAAAGGTGACACTTTTTGGCAACTTGAAGGCCAGCGCAAAAAGCCGTAATCACGGCCAGACAAAGTGATATCATAAGCCCTGTCGTCTGATGGGGCTTTTTTTAATCTTGACCTTGCCCTTCGCGAAGAGTGAAGTTGGAAAAAACCGGATTTTTTGTTATAATAACGTTAATTATGTTAGATTTTCATAACCTAAAAAACAAAAAAGTCCTGGTCATGGGTCTGGGCCTGCACGGCGGGGGCGTTTCCGTGGTAAAATGGCTGGTTAAACAGGGGGCGAAAGTCACGGCCACGGATTTAAAAACGAAAAAAGACCTTCTACCGTCTTTAGCCAAACTAAAGGCTTTTAAGGTAAAATATGTATTAGGCAGACATAATGTAGAAGATTTTAAAAAGGCGGATTTAATAATTCAAAATCCCGGCGTGCCGGCTGACTCGAAATATTTAACTATCGCGAAAAAGGCGGGCGTGCCCATTGAAAATGAGGCGACTCTTTTCTTCAGGCTTTGCCCGGCCCGCATATTGGCTGTTTCCGGCACCAAAGGCAAAAGTTCTTTGGTTTCTTTGCTTTTTCATGTTCTTAAAGGAAAATATAAAGATACGGTCATGGCCGGCAATATCCGCGACGTTCTGATGCTTGATGTGTTGCCAAAAATAAAAAAGACGACCAAGGTTATTCTTGAATTATCATCTTTTCAGCTGGAAGGCCTTGAACATTTAAAAAAAAGTCCGCATGCCGCTTTTTTTACCAACATCATGCGGGATCACCTGAACCGCTATGGAACGATGAATAAGTATATTGACGCTAAATTAAATCTTATTAGATTTCAAAATAAAAACGATTTTGCCATATTAAACGCCGATAATGTCTATACCCGTCATTTTAACAAAAATACCAAGGCTAAGATTTTTTGGTTTTCTTTAAAGAAGAAAATAAAACAAGGCGCTTATATAGAAAATAATTGGGCGATTTTCACGGGTGGTAAGAAAAAAGAAAAGATTTTTTCGTTTGATAAAATTCACCTAGCGGCGGATTACCAGCGGGAACAGTTTCTGGCGGCGGCCATCGCCGGTAAATTGTTCGGCTTGTCAAATAAAATGATTTATAAAGGCTTAACTAGTTACAAGGGTTTGCACGATCGTTTAGAGTTTTTGGGGGAAATTAAAGGAATCAAGTATTTTAATGATACGGCCGCCACCATGCCGGACGCGGCGATTTCCGCCTTAAAAGCATTAGGAAATTTAAAACAGAAAAATATCGTGCTGTTGGCCGGCGGGGCGAATAAGAATTTGATTTTTCAGGAATTTTGTCGGCTTATTCCCAAATATTGTAAAGGCGTCGTTTTATTTAAAGGTAACGCCAGCGATATTATATCGAGAAAATTAGGACAAAAAGTAAAGTGGAAAATCGTCAGGAGTATGAAAGAAGCGGTCGGTTTAGCCGAAAAGCGAGCGGCAAAAGGCGATATTATATTGCTTTCACCCGGAGCGGCCAGTTTTGGCCTATTCAAGCATGAGTTTGACCGCGGCGAGCAGTTTAAAAAATGCGTAAATTTTAAAAAATGAGGTATAAAGGCGGACACCAGCCGGATTATTTTTTGATCACTATCATCGCTCTGATCGTGATTTTCGGCTTGGTCATGCTTTCTTCGGCCAGTTCGGTCACTGCTTTCCAGAAATTCAGCGACGCCAATTATTATCTGAAAAAACAGCTGATCAGTTTTGTCATCGGTTTATTCGCGTTCTTTTTCATGTCGAAGATTGATTACCGCTATTGGAAAAAATTCGCCTTTCCTCTGATGATTGTCACCATCATCTTGTTAATTTCAGTATTTATCCCTGGCATCGGCACCGGACTCTTAGGGGCCAAGCGCTGGGTCACTTTAGGCCCGATTTTTTTTCAACCATCTGAGATCGTCAAGGTGACATTTCTGCTTTATTTGGCCACCTGGCTGGAAAAAAGAGGGGAAGGGATAAAAGACGTTTCCACGGGTTTTATGCCCTTTGCCATTATCTTGGTCATTATTACGATTCTTGTCATGTCTCAGCCTGATCTCGGGACAATGCTGGTTATCGCGATTATCGCTGTCAGCTCGTATCTAGTGGCCGGTGCACCCTTGTTGCATATTTTTTGGCTGGGTTTGGGCGCGGCCGGCACCATCGCTTTGCTGATCAAAATCGCTCCTTATCGGATGCAGCGATTCACCGTTTTTTTAAACCCGGAATTAGATCCTCAGGGCATTGGCTATCATATTAACCAGGCCCTTTTGGCGATCGGCTCCGGCGGTCTTTTAGGTTTGGGATTGGGTCATTCCCGGCAAAAATTCAATTATTTGCCCCAAGCCTCTTCCGACTCTATTTTTGCCATCATTGCTGAAGAGCTGGGTTTCATATTTGTCGTTATTCTGATCGGTTTATTTTTAGTTTTTATGTTCCGCGGCTTAAAGATCGCCCGCAGCGCCCCGGATCACTATGGCAAGATCCTGGCCGCCGGTATTACCGCCTGGTTTACTTTTCAAGCCTTCATCAATATCGGCGCCATGATCAATGTTTTACCTTTAACCGGCATTCCTTTGCCTTTTATCAGCGCCGGCGGCACTGGTTTGGTGGTCTCTTTGGCCGCCATCGGCATTTTAGTCAATATTTCCCGGCAGACGAAAGAAGAGAGAAGTTTTTGGAGATAACGCCTTTATTATAAATCCTCCGCCAGAGGCGGATCCGCCTTGGGCGGAGAAATCCTAAATTCTAAACAATATCTAATGTTCCAAATCACAAATATATTTTTATAGAAACGTTTAGAGTTTGGAAAATTCGAATTTTGAATTTGTTTTGGATTTTGTGCTTTGTGCTTTGAATTTATTATTGTTTATACGATAAAGTTTATAAGTATTAATTCATGAGCAACAAATTAAAAATAGTCCTAACAGGCGGCGGCACGGCCGGTTCGGTCATGCCTCTCCTTGCTATCTATGAGGGTTTTAAAAACAGAAATATCCCGGCGGAGTTTTTATTCGTGGGAACGGAAAAGGGAATGGAAAAAGAATTAGTGAAGACTTATGACATTAATTTTAAAAGTATTTCCGCCGGCAAGCTAAGGCGGTATTTATCTTTGAAAAATATAACGGATGCCTTAAAAGTAGCGGAAGGTTTTTTTGCCGCCAGGAACATATTAAAACAATTTAAGCCGCAGGCGGTCGTTTCCGCCGGCGGCTTCGTGGCCGTGCCGGTGATCTGGGCCGCCTATTCCTTAAAGATACCTTGCCTTATCCATCAGCAGGATTTTGAAAAAGGTTTGGCCAATAAATTGACCCAAAAACCGGCGACTAAGATTACCGTCACTTTTGAAAAATCTTTGCTGGAATTCCCTCGAAAGAAAGTTGTCTTAATCGGTAATCCAGTTCGACCGGAAATTTTAAGAGGTATCAAGGAAAAGGCTATTAAAATTTTCAGTCTGAAAAAAAATCTGCCTACCCTTTTAATTTTAGGCGGCGGCACCGGCGCTTTAAAAATCAATCAAGAAATAAATAAAATATTAATTGATTTAGTCGGTTTTTGCCAGATTATCCATTTAACCGGTCAAGGAAAGGGAGTGACGGACTTTGAGCATGAAAATTATCATCCTTACGAATTACTGACCGATAAAATGAAGGAAGCATTAGCCGTCGCCGATCTGGTCATTTCCCGGGCCGGGCTTTCCACCTTGACGGAATTAGCCGCGTTAGCCAAGCCGGCGATTATTATTCCTATTTTTAAATCGCACCAGGAAAAAAATGCCGCCTATTTTGAAAAAGAACACGCTGTTTTAGTCATCCGCGAGAATATTCTGCATCACGAGCTTTTATTAACGACTATCAAAGGATTATTATCAAATCCAAATAAATTAAATGAATTGGGGCAGAATATTAAGAAATTAGACCGGCCTGAAGCTTTGGATAAAATTATTGAAATAATATTAGAAATAAAAAAGCCACCATTTTAGGGGTGGCTATGGCTTGTTTTGGTTCTTAGGCCAAAAATATCACCCAGGGAACGAGTAGTCCCAGAAGAAAACAGGTAACAAATCTTGGCCATGATCTTGAAATGGCGGAGAAAAAATGTTCCTGCAGCAGGTAGTAAATAACCAGAGCCGCGCATAGGGAAAAAGTTGGCAATAATGCCACGCTCAGGTTATCATTGGAAAATGCCTCCAGGAGTGGCTTATAAAGAAAGCGACGCATAATGATTATGCTTATGGCCGTTCCCGCTATGATCATAAGCCAATGGCAAGAAAGTCTGTACACTATGTTTTCCCCGACATAGATAACAACTAAAAGCAGAAATATGGGGATAACGATTGGCATAATTCTCTTCCTCCCTTGCTTATGGTGTAAAAGATCAAATATTTAATTAACAGCTTAATATAGTATTATATATAAGTCAAATGGATATCAATAGATCTAAAAAAATTCATTTTGTGGGCATCTGCGGTATCGGCCTTTCCGGGTTAGCCACTATTTGTTTAGAAATTGGCAAAATAGTCAGCGGATCGGATATTTCCGAATCAATCGTAACCGAAGGATTGCGGAAAGCCGGCGCGAAAATTATCATCGGCAAACAAAAAGAAAGCAATGTGCCGGATGATATTGATCTATTAGTCTATTCCAATGCCGTGCCAAAAGACAATCCGGAAAGAAAGAAAGCCGTTAAAATGGGAGTGGATCAATTAAGCTATCCGCAAGCTTTAGGTCAGCTCACCCGCGACAAGAAATTGATCTGCATTTCCGGCACTCACGGCAAAACCACGACCACAGCCATGGCGGTTTCGGTCTTCAAAGCGGCCGGTTTTGACGCTTCATTTATCGTCGGCTCTTATCTGCAAGAAATCGGCGGCAATGCCCATTGGGGTCAAAGCGAATATTTTATCATTGAAGCCGATGAATACAGCCGGGCCATGCTGAATTATTTTCCAGATTATCTTATTTTGACCAATATTGAGGCCGATCATTTGGACACTTATAAAAATATCAATGACATAAAAGATACATTCAGAAAATATTTAAGCAATCTAAGCGGTTCAGGCGCTTTAGTCGCCAACATTGAGGACAAGAACATAAAAGAAATTTCAAGCGCTTGCCAGGCGAAAATATTATATTACGGCCTGAAGCATGGCGATATCAAGCCGGCCTGGCTTGCTTCCGCGAAAAAAGGCTGTTCATTCGGCCTTGGCAAGATACAAATTAACTTATCCGTACCGGGCTTGCATAACGTATCCAACGCTTTAGGGGTGTTCGCCTTGGCCAAGTCTTTGGGTATTGAAGAAAAATTAATAAAAAAGGGTTTGGAGGATTTTAAAGGGACCTGGCGCCGTTTTGAACATATCGGCGATTTCAATAATCTGCCCGTAATTTCCGACTACGCCCATCATCCCACCGAGATCAGGGCTTTACTGTCCGCGGCCAGACAAGTGTATCCGAAAAAAAGAATCGTCATTATTTTCCAACCCCACCAGCATAACCGCACCAAAAATTTATTCAAGGAATTTACCAAATGCTTTGATCAGGCGGATCTGATTATTCTTAATGAGATTTTTGACGTGGCCGGAAGGGAAGGCGGCGACGATCAGGATGTTTCTTCGCAAGATCTGGTCAGAGAGATTAAAAAAAGGAACCGCTGGCGCTTATTTTTTGAAAAGTTTAAAAAGGAGGTTTATTACGCCAAGGATTTGAAAGAGTCCGAAGAGATGATCCGGAAGATGGCAAAAAGAAAAGACGTGTTACTGATCGCCGGCGCGGGCGAGATTTATAAAGTGGGGAAAAAGCTTACAAATAGTTAACTGTCATTCCGGACTTGGTCCGGAATCTCATATATGATAATGAGATCCTGAGACCACGCCAGAGGCGGGCAGGCAAGTTCAGGATGACAAATAAAAAATGACGAATAAAAGAAAAATATATATCGGCACTTCCGGCTGGCAGTATAAACACTGGTACGAGGTTTTTTATCCGGAAGACGTTAAGTCTGATGGCTTGCTCCAATATTACAGCCAGCATTTTAAGAGCGTGGAATTAAACGCTTCTTTTTATCATTTGCCGAAACCGGAAGTTTTTCAAGGCTGGTACAAAAAAACTCCGAATGACTTTCTTTTTAGCGTCAAAGCCAGTCGTTATATCACCCATATTAAAAAATTAAGAGACTTTGAAGAGGGCGGGACGCGATTTATTGAGGCCGCCAAGGAATTAAAAGAAAAGCTGGGCCCTATCCTTTTCCAATTGCCGCCTTTTTTAAAAGCGAATAAAGAAGTTCTAGAAACGGCTATAAAAATATTGCCAAAAGATTATAAATACGCTTTTGAATTCCGGCATGGAAGCTGGTTTACACCGGAGATTTATGATATTCTGAAAAAGCATAATGTCGCTTTAGTGATGGCGGATTCCCCAAATTTTCCTTTGAAAAAAGAAATCACCGCCGACTTTATTTATCTTCGCTTTCATGGTTCAAAAAGTCTGTACGGTTCAAAATATACGGAAGAAGAATTAAACTCCTGGGCCAAAGACATTATGGCTTGGCAAAAGCAGGGGATGGATATATACGCTTATTTCAACAATGACGCGGAAGGGTATGCGGTGGAAAACGCAAAGCAGTTAGAAAATTTATTGTCACCCTGAGGTGCGCAGCCTCGAAGGGTGACCTATTAAGAAAATTACTGCTATACTTCGAGGTCATTCGCTGCCGCTCATGACACCTCATTATGACAGTTTGCGGGGAAGGGCGGTGGAAAATGCACGGAAGATGATTGAGATATTGAGCTATTAAAATATTAAATTTTTATTCTTGACGACTAAATACATATCCATTAAGATAACGGAATAATCAGAATTTTGCACCTTATCAACGCGGGAGGAAAATCATGGCTATTGAGGATGTTAAATGGGCGATATGGATGGCTGCTGCAATGGCGAGAGGCAAAGAATATAATGGCAAATTCCATCCTCCTTGGCAGGTAACGCCTCGTCATATGCAGTTGGGTTGTGATTACGATTTTGCTGCCCTTCTCAGCGCTCAGGGTTATAAGGAATTGAAGGCTTTCAAGGCACGCGTGGCCAAAATAAAAGAAAGACACGTGCGGGAAAGGTTGACCGAAAGCGGCAAATAGCTCTGGAGGTCGGAGATGTCCAAATTCGTCTGGTCGGCACCCGAGAACACATTTTTTGACCATTTTGATGAAAATGGTAACCGTCTATTTTCCGAATCACGAATTTTCGGCCGACAGGACAGACGGATTTCAGCCGGTGAATGGAGAAAATTTCTCAAAAGGCTTCAAACCCTGAAAGCGAGAATAGCCAAGAGGCGTTAAAATCTGTATTCATTCAACAGTAGGAGGGAACTATGCCCATTATTGAAACGTCATCAGGCGAAAAATTGATTGTCTTCCAAGGCGAGTCGCGGAGAACAGAACTTATTTGCGACGAGGCATTACAGGATGCTTTGCGCGGCGAACATGGCGATTACGCTCCTTTCAAAGAATTCCTGCGAAGAATGCGGAGGTTAAGACTGTCTCAGACTTGAGATGGCCGAAAAACCAGATTGTTCATCATTCGTTAATCGAGCGCTTCGGCGCTCTTTTTTTATTCCAAAATTTTGTTATAATGATTTTAATGAGCAATATATCAAATGTACAACAAAACATTCCTCTTGCCCCTTACACTACCTTTAAAATCGGCGGGCCGGCGAAGTTTTTTGCGGTAGTTAAAAATGAAGGGGAAATAATTGAAAGCTTGAAATGGACTAAAGAAAACAAGCAGCCATATTTTATTCTCGGACACGGAGCCAATATTTTGGTAAGCGATAAGGGGTTTGACGGATTGGTGATTAAAAATGAGATGAGGAGATTAGAGATTAGGGATGAGGAGGTGACAGCTGACTCCGGCGTAGTGCTTTCAGAGTTGATTGGAAAATGCGCGAGTATGGGTTTGAGCGGCCTGGAATTTTTGGCCGGCGTGCCTTCCACTCTCGGCGGCGCGATTTTTGGAAACGCGGGGGCGCCGGAAAAAGCGATTGGTAATTTTGTGGTGAGCGCAAGAATTTTGGATAAAGGGTTTAAAGTAAAAGTGCTTAGCAAGAGTGAATGCGGATTTGGCTATCGCCAGAGTGTTTTTCAAAGTAACGAACTTATTGTTTTGTCGGCCGCTTTAAAAATGGAAAAAGGCAACACCGAAAAAATCATAGAAAGCATAAAAAATTTGATGCTTAAGAAAAAGGAAACGCAGGACTTGGAGAATCCTTCCGCCGGCTGCGTGTTTAAAAATGCCGATGGATATTCCGCCGGCCAGCTGATTGATGAGCTGGGCCTTAAGGGTAAAAAGATCGGGCAGGCGCAAGTTTCGGAGAAGCACGCCAATTACATTATCAATTTAGGCGGAGCCACCGCAGACCACGTGGTCCAGCTGATAAGTTTTATTAAACAGCAAGTGCGGGATAAAAAAGGCGTGCAACTCCAGGAAGAAATAAAATACATCGGATTTTAAAAGTCGAGACACTTCGGTGCGATTCAGTGTCAACCCTTCGGCGCGGCTCAGGGTTGACATTTTTTTATAATTGATTTTTTTACTAAAATAAGCTAAAATAAAAAAGAACTGATTGAAATAAATAGTTGAAACTTATTAGAAATTTTTTTTAAAAAAGTTTTATTATTTCATTTTTTTGGCTCTACGTACTGAAAAATATAAAATTACATAAATAATAAAAAAAATTATTTAAATTCTAAAAATAATATTTAAAACAATAAAATTGAAATATTTTTGCCAAAATAAGTTATCCACAGGATAAATCGAGGAATTAATAATATGCCAATCTTAGGTGTCCGTTACGGACAAAAAGTCTTGGTCAGCGAGCAGGAAAGCAAGCCAAACGGCAGTCCGGCTTCTAAAAATGAGGAGAAAAAAGAGGCGGCAGCTAAGCCTGATGAGAAAAAAAATGAAATAAAAGGCAAGGAAGCGCCTTTGGCGAAAAAGAACGGCGAGGTAAAAAAAGAGGTGAAGGAAGTTGACGGCCGAAATTTGCCGAATGAAAAGAACTTCGCTTCTTTGCGAAAATTCAAAAAGTTCTGGAAGCTCGGGATTCAGGAGCTGAATACCGAGTACTTTGATATAAACCAGGACGGGATACTGACCGTGAAAGAGGGGAATAATCAGTATAATATCAAGCAGCTGGTGGATAAATACGGCTCGCCGGTGGAAATATACTTTCCTTTTATCCTTGAGGAAAGACTGACCAGCATCATCGATCTGTTTAATTTTTACATCAAATACTTCAAGTATCGCGGAAAATTCTTTTATCATTATCCGATGAAGGTCAATCAGAACAAGGAGATCATCCTGCCGATCGTCAGCGAAGGCGCCAACCTGGAGGCCAGCTCATACAATGAATTATACCTGGTAAAAAAACTCTGGGAGCAGGGGAGCTTTCACGAAAAAATCCGCGTCATTTGCAACGGGCCGAAAACGGAAAAATATCTGGCTTTAATAGAGGAGTTAAGAAGCAATAATCTATCCATCATCCCGATCATTGAAGACGATAAGGAGCTGGAATTTCTGCAAAAATACAAAGGTGACGTCGGCATCCGAGTGGATTTAAGGACGAAGGTGCATTCCTATTGGGATAAGAAGATTAATCGTTACGGTTTTTCCGAGGAAGAGATAAAAAAAATTGGAAAAGTCAGAAACTTAAAGATTCTTCATTATCATTTAGGTTCGCAGATAGAATATTTAGACGATATTTTTAATTCCGTTAAAAAGGGGATGGAGGTATACGTTCAACTGAAAAAGAAAAATCCAAGCCTAGACACTTTAGATATCGGCGGCGGACTGCCCATCCCATACGAACGGAAAAAACATTACAGCATTGATAGCCTGGTGAGGAGAATTATCCGTCATCTTGATTCGGTCGCGGACCAGAAAAAAATACCGCCGCCGGACATCATTTGCGAATGGGGCCGCTTTGTCGCCGCGCCGGCGCAGATGACTATTTTTAAAATTTTGTCTTCAAAGCCGATTCCCAAAGGCAACGCCAAAGCCTGGTATGTCATCGACGGGAGTTTTATGAATGATTTAATGGATACTTGGGCCATCCACCAGTGCTGGCATGTTCTGCCGGTCAATCATCTGAACGCCAGCAAACTCAGCCGTTGCTGGCTGGCGGGCTTGAGCTGCGATACCGATGATAAATATATCGCTCATGGCCATTATGTTTTATTGCCGAAATTATCCAATTTGGCGGAAGGAGAGAGTCTCTATGTCGCTTTTCTTGACACCGGCGCCTATCAGAACGCGTTGGCTTCACACCATTGTCTTCTTTCCTGGCCGGCCAGGCTCTTGGCGCAGAACGGCGAAGTAAGGCAGATCCGCCGTCATGAAACACCGGATGACGTGGGAAAAATATACGGCTGGTAATTAATATACTATTTATGGTTAATGCCGAAAAAAAGAAAATATTAGGCGGCAAGCACGAGGCCAGAAACGGTTTTGCCGACGGTTTTATGCCTTTGGAATCCCTGGATCTCTCAAAAATAAAGGACGCGGACGAAATGCTGCAGGCAATGAGCAAGACTTCTTTTGCCGGCCGGGGCTTGGGCGAAGCGGCTGATGTTTTATATGAAATGATCACCGATCCCGATTGTTTCGTGGTGGCCACTTTTTCCGGGGCGATGACGGTGGCCAAAATGAGTTTAGTGATCTGCGATATGATAGATTATGGTTTAATTAATGCAGTGGTTTCCACCGGTGCCTTGATGGCCCATGGTTTGGTGGAAACGACCGGCCAGACCCATTTTAAGTATAATTTTGAGTATAACGATGATGACCTGGGTTTTGCCGGTTATGACCGCGTATATGACACCCTGGAATTGGAAACGAATCTGGATAATCTGGAAAATATTGTCCGCCAGGTTTTTACAAGTCTGTCCCCGGAAGAAAAAGTCAGCAGCCGCGTATTAAACGAAAAACTTGGTGAATATCTGATTAAGAAATCCAAGCAGCGGGGAATCGTTAAATCTGCCCGTGAGAAAAATGTTCCGATCTATATCCCGGCTTTTTCTGATTCTGAGTTGGGTCTTGATTTTGCCTTGTTCAACCGCCGGCAGAAAATTGACGGCAAAAAAACCTTGACCTTTGATCCTTTTCTTGATCTGGAACATTTCGCGGAAACGATCTTAAAACAGAAAAAAATCGGCATCTTTACCATCGGCGGCGGCGTGCCGCGCAATTGGGCCCAGCAAGTCGCCCCTTATCTTGATCTGATCCGTTACCGTATCGTCACGAATTCCGACCCGAAAAGATATTATGCTGATAAAAAAGACCCGTACATCAAAGAATACACTTACGGAGTAAGGATCTGCCCGGAGCCGGTTAATTGGGGCGGACTTTCCGGCTGCACTTATTCCGAAGGGGTTTCCTGGGGAAAATTCAAGGACCCGCGCAAAGGCGGGAAATTCGCCGAAGTCTTATGCGATGCCACCGCCGTCTGGCCTCTACTTGTAAAAGGAACTTTGGAAAGATTGAAAAAGAATAAGATAAAGATCAGCAAAAAAATTGAATACGCCTAAAATATTTATGAAAAAACTATACGAATTATATCCTTATAACTTCGGCCAGGTTTATGGCCAAAGTTTGGAAAAAGCAAAAATTTGCGTTATTCCGGTTCCTTATGAAGCCACGCTTTCTTACCAGGCCGGCGCCGGAAGGGGTCCGGCTGCCATTATTGAAGCTTCGCGCCATCTTGATGAAATGTGGGATTCTTTGAAAGAAGGGGAGCTTTCTGGTTTTAAAACTTCGGATGTTTATACTTTTGATGAGGTTATTTTATCAAAAAATTCCGTCATAGAGGCTTTAAAATGTTTGGAGCAGTTTATCAGCGAAGAAGTGGTAAAGAAAGAAAAATTTCCCTTAGTATTAGGCGGCGAGCATTCACTGACTTTTCCGGCCGTTAAAGCGTTAAAAAGAAAATACAAAGATCTGTCCGTTCTTCATTTTGACGCGCATACTGATCTGCTTAACAGCTTTGAAGATTCAAAGTATAATCACGCCTGCGTTATGCGGAGAATTCATGAGTTAAATATAAAAACCGTGTCCATCGGGATTCGCAATATAAATTACGCGGTCACAGATTATCTTAAAAAGAGGAGGTCAAAGAACGTATATTATATGCCGGAAATTCCCGGCTTAGAAAAGATATTAAAGGCATTGTCAAAAAACGTTTATCTCACTTTTGATCTTGACGCTTTTGATCCATCCATCATGCCTTCGGTCGGCACGCCGGAACCGGGCGGTCTTTTCTGGTGGCCGACCATTGAATTGCTGAATAAAATCATCCCAAAAGTGAATCTAGTCGGCGCGGACGTCATGGAATTAAAACCGATTCCGGGCCTGGAAGCCCCGAATTTTCTGGCCGCCAAACTCGTCTATCATATCATTAGAGCCAAATTAACTTCGTAATGCTAACATTAAAAGAAAAAAAGAAAATAAAAGAATTTCACGGTCATATCGGGCCGTGGGTGGTCACTGGTTTTACTTTAGGAAAGCTGGCCAAAAAATATATAAAAGGCTTGAAAACAATAAATATCTTAAATCCTTTGTTTCCGCCGAAATCATGTTTGATTGATGGCTTACAGCTTTCTTCGGGACTGACCATCGGCCGCGGCGAAGTCAGATTAAAAAAAAGCCCTCAGTTAGTTATTACTTTTATTGGTCAGATTGACGAGATAAAAATCGTATTAAAAAGTGAAATGGTAAGAATAATTCAGGGTTTCGAGCATAATAATCTTAAAAAACTCTCATATTATATCGGCAACACTTATATAAAATTTTTTGAGTGATAGATTTACTAATTAACGATTATAAATATGCATATGAACGAACAAACAAATATATTAGAAAGAGCAATCATAAAAGTAACTGTTTTAAAGCAAATCATGTTCATCGTGATTTTTACCGCCTTAAGCGTCGCTCTGCCCTGGTTTTGCCACCAGTTTAATTTGGCCGGTCCGATTTTTTTACCGATGCACTTTTTTGTTCTGATGGCCGGTCTGCTTTTCGGCTGGCGAGTGGGCCTTATCACGGGTTTGCTGACCCCCCTGGCAAGTTATGCCTTTTCCGGTATGCCGATTGTCGCAATTTTACCCGTTATCATTCTGGAAGTGATGGCCTACGGTTTTTTCGCCGGATGGTTGCGGGAAAAAAAAATGGATCTATGGCTGACCTTAATTCTGGCCTTGGTATTCGGAAAAACAGTTTTGTTTTTCAGCGCCTGGATATTTATGCCGGTAAACCCAGCGAATTACCTTTTTACCGCCGTAAAAACCGGCTTGCCGGGAATTCTCATTCAATTGGCCTTGCTGCCTTTCTTGGTTAAAACCGTGCAAAAATATTTCGCCAAATAAGTATAAGGAAGGGGGGCCAGCTAAACTGGCCTCTTTTCTTATTTTTTGCTACAATAAGCCCATGAAAATCGTAATTAAAGAGAAGTTTACAGATTTGCTATTTTTAAAATTTATTTCCTTAAAAGATACTTTTTGGGTGATTCATCGTAATAAGAGCATTTATCGGTCAAAAAAAAGGGGAATCGCGGGATTAGTAATTTTATTAAAACAAAAGAAGAGTATAAAAAGAAAAATAGTTTTTGACAAAGTCGTCGGCCGGGCAGCCGCTTTGCTCCTTGTTTACGCCGGCGTTTCCGAAGTTCACACTGGACTGATAAGCGAAGAAGCCGTAAAAGTTTTTAAGAAATATAAAATATACCATCAATACGGCAAATTGATAAAAAGAGTACTTAATCGGGATAAATCGGATGTCTGCCCCTTTGAGAAGATAGCGCAAGGGAAAACTCCGGCCCAGTTTTATAAAATAGTTAAAAACAAATTCTAAATATGTCATTTATCGGGAAAATTTTCGGAGACGGCAATAAGCGGGTTTTAGACAAACTATTGCCGATTTTAGATCAGGTTAATAAATTCGAAGAGAGCGTTAAAACCTGGCCGGACGCGAAATTCATCCAAAAGACCAATGATTATAAGAGAATACTGGATAAAACTCCGGAAAAGCTGGATGAAATTTTGCCGGAGGCTTTTGCCATGGTCAGGGAAGCGGCCAAGCGGGCTTTAGGCCAGCGGCATTTTGACATGCAGATTTTAGGCGGCTTGGTCTTGCATCAGGGCAAAATCGCGGAAATGAAAACCGGTGAAGGCAAAACTTTAGTCGCTACCGCGCCCCTGTATTTAAACGCTTTGACCGGACAAGGCTGTCATTTAGTCACGGTCAATGATTATTTGGCTAAGCGCGACTGCGGCTGGATGGGCCCTGTTTATCATTTATTGGGAATAAGTGTGGCTGCCATTGTTCACGAAGAAGCTTTTATCTATGACCCTGATTTTGAAAATAAAGAGGCGATCGATCCCAAAGTAAAGCATTTAAAGCCGATTTCCCGGCGGGACGCTTACGCTGCAGATATCACTTACGGCACGAACAATGAATTCGGGTTTGATTACCTGCGCGACAACATGGTTCCGGATCTTCCGTATATGGTTCAGCGCGAGCTTAATTACGCCATTGTTGACGAAGTGGACAGTATTCTGATTGATGAAGCGCGCACCCCTTTGATCATTTCCGCGCCGGCGGAAGAATCAACTGAAATGTATTATAAATTCAGCCAGCTTATTCCGGAGCTTTCCGAAGGAACGGATTATAATATTGACGAGAAAATGCGGGCGGCCACTTTGACTGAAGAGGGGATGAATAAAATGGAAAAAAAGCTCGGCCTTTCCAATATTTACGAAGCGGGCGGTATTGAACTGGTCCATCACATGGAGCAGGCCCTAAAAGCGCACGCTTTGTTTAAAAGAGACCGCGATTACGTGGTAAAAGAAGGAGAAATCATAATTGTAGATGAATTTACAGGCCGTTTGATGTTCGGCCGCCGCTATTCCGAGGGCTTGCACCAGGCGATTGAAGCTAAGGAAAACGTGGAAATTAAGAAGGAAAGCCAGACTTTAGCCACTATTTCTTTTCAAAATTACTTTCGCATATATAAAAAACTGGCCGGCATGACCGGCACGGCCGCCACTGAAGCGGAGGAATTTCATAAAATATATAATCTCGAGGTTATTGTCGTGCCCACTAACAAGCCGATGATAAGGAAAGACTCAAATGACAGCATCTATAAATCGGAAAAAGGCAAATTTGTGGCTATTGTCCGGGAGATCAAGCGCCGGCATGAGATTGGCCAGCCGGTTTTGGTCGGAACTATTTCTATTGAAAAAAATGAGCTGCTGGCGGAATTGCTGGAGCGTGAAGGCATCCCTCATAATGTCCTAAACGCCAAACAGCACGAAAAAGAAGCCCAGTTTATCGCCCAGGCCGGAAAATTAGGGGCGGTCACCGTGGCGACTAATATGGCCGGCCGCGGCGTGGACATAGTCTTGGGCGGCAATCCGTTTGATGAGGAAGAAGCAAAAAAAGTGAAAGAGATCGGCGGGCTCCATGTCTTGGGCACGGAAAGGCACGAATCAAGGCGGATTGACAACCAGTTGCGCGGCCGGACTGGCCGCCAGGGCGATCCCGGTTCTTCCCAGTTTTTTATTTCTCTGGAAGACGATCTGATGCGCATCTTCGGTTCGGGCCGGATGAAGTCATTTATGGATCGTTTGGGCGTGCCCGATGATATGCCCATTGAAAACAAGATGATTTCCCGTTCCATTGAATCAGCCCAGAAAAAAGTGGAAGGCAATAACTTTGATATCCGTAAGCACCTTGTGGAATATGACGATGTCATGAATAAACACCGCGAAGTGATATATAAGAAGCGCCGCGAGATGCTGGAGACAAAAGTTGAGGACTTGAGAAAAACCATATTAAAAATGGTGGAAGATGAAGTGGAGCAAGTCGTTTCATTTCATACTTCTTCCGAAGATGAGCGGACTTGGAATCTGGATGAAATTTATGAAGTGGTGGATACGATTTTTCCTGTTCCGCTTTCCACTCGGGTAAAGCTTGAGGATATTCGCCAGAAAGCCGGTGACAAGGCGGCCGACGCCCGCTCGCGCACGGCGATCATTAAATATCTGCTGGAATTATCGAATAAAGCTTATGATCATATGGTTGAACACATCAATGATGCAAACTTCATGCACCAGATAGAAAGAGGAATTATTTTGCGGACGATTGACAGTTTATGGATCGAGCACCTGGACCAGATGAATTATCTGCGGACTGGCATCGGTCTGCGCGGTTACGGCCAGCAGGATCCGCTGGTGGAATATAAAAAAGAAGCTTTTCAGATGTTTACTCAGCTGATGAACAATATCAACGCCCAGATTGTTTACAGTATTTTTAAAATCACTTTAGCCCAGAAGATGGCGCCTTCGCCAATGCAGCGTGATAATATTTCAGTGACGGCTCCGGCCAAAGTCAGTGTTGAAAAAAATACAAATGTTTTGCCTGATAATATAAAAACAGTCGCCAAAGAAACGACCGGCAACAAAGTCGGACGTAATGATCCTTGTCCATGTGGTTCAGGTAAAAAGTATAAGCGATGCCACGGCGCTTGACATTGCTTGAAATTCCGTCGCTCGCTCCATATAAAAAAAGTTTTCATACGGGGCTCGCTAGGAATTATAAAAAGTGCTGTGGAAAATGAAAAAATCACAGAAAAAAATTTGATATATTTTATAACCGGAAATAAGAATAAACTCAAAGAAGTAAAATTGATTCTGCCAGGCGTGGAGCAATTAGATATTGACTTGCCGGAAATTCAAGAGATTGAAGGGAAGAAAATAATAGAAAATAAATTATCAGAGGCCTTTAATCACGCGAATGGAGAATTTATAGTGGAAGACACTTCCCTATATTTAAATTGTCTTAAGGGATTACCCGGACCTTATATTAAATGGTTTTTAAGAACTATCGGTCGAGATGGTTTGGCGGAAATAGCGGAAAAATATGGTGATGACCGAGCCGAAGCAAAAACAATTATTGGTTACGCTAAAAACCGCAAAGAAATATATTTTTTTGAAGGGGCCGTAAAAGGAAGAATCGTTAGGCCAAGAGGGGAATCCGATTTCGGCTGGGACCCGATATTTTTACCGGACGGTCATGATATAACATTCGCCGAAATGAGCCGCGAAGAAAAGACCGAAATAAGCATGAGAAGAAAAGCGCTGAATAAGCTTGATGAATTTCTGCGAAAGCAATAAAATACAATCCATTAAGAATAAAAACCGCTTTTTATCCGGAAGACGGGGCGTTGTATTAAAGATATATTTTTGATCGAAACAGTAAGGCAAAAGATATTCCGGCCCATTTTTGTCTTGACAAACCCCGAAAAATGTGCTAATATTAAGATATAGTTCCTTACATCAGGAAAAACAAAAATCAAAAACACAAAAAAGGCCAGAGGCCTTTATTTACCTCTGGTATAAAAAATACCAAAAAGTAATACGGCCTCTGGCCCTCACCTTGTGTCATTTTCCTGATTTAAAACAAAAACAAAATGGCTAAAAATAAATATCAAATCAGTTTTTGGTATATCATAATCCTATTTTTCGGGGTTATTTTTTTTGCTCCAAAAATTTCTTTAGCCGTCAATACTATTGTTCCGGAAGTAAAAATCTTCAGTGATAGTCAGCAGGTCAAGAGCTTTTACGGTTTTGACCTGGGTTTCCGCGGCGGCGTGAGAGTGGCGTCTGGCGATGTGGACGGCGATAACGTGGATGAAATAATCGTCGGAGCAGGCGCAGGCGGGGGACCGAATGTTCAGATCTTCAAGGGAGACGGAAAAAAGATAAAAAGTTTTTTGGCATATGACAGGAATTTTAGAAAAGGGATTAAAGTGGCGGCCTGTGATATTGATAATGATAATGTTGACGAAATAATTACAGCTCCCGGTCAGGGGGGCGGGCCGAACGTGAAAATTTTTAAAGCCGACGGTACTCAGCTTCTCAGTTTTATGGCTTATGGTTCAAGCTTTCGCGGCGGCGTCAATGTGGCTTGTGGGGATATAATCGGCGACAGCCAGCCAGAAATCGTGACCGGGCCTGGAATCGGTGGCGGACCTCAGGTAAGAGTTTTTAACGCGTCCGGACAAAGTTTAAATTTAGATATCTGGCCCTTTGAATTTAAGCATCAGGGTGGAGTCAATGTGGCGGTCGGAAATTTTACGGGCGATTTTAAAATGGAAATCGCGGTAACGGTTCAGAAATTGGGCAAACCGGTGATTGAAGTTTATGATAATTTAAAAAATAAGATCGCTGGCTTTTACGCTTTTAACTCAGATTTTCACGGGGGAGTAAATTTGGCGGCCGGGGATTTGGACGTTGATGGTTTCGACGAAATTATCGCCGCGGCGGGTGATTCCGGCGGGCCCCAAGTCATTATTTTTAAATATAACGGAAAAAAATTACCCGGAAGCTTTTTCCCTTACCCTAAGGATTTTAAGGGCGGAGTTTTTCCGGCGGCGGGTGACGTCAATGGTGACTTAAAAATTGAAGTAGTGACCGGTCCGGGTTTTATGCCGGATACGCGTTATTCCTACTACCAAAAATATTTGGATGTGAATTTAACCGAACAAAAATTGTCGCTGTACGAAAATGGGGTAGTCTTGGGCGTTTATACGATTTCTTCAGGTAAACCCGGAATGGATACTCCGCAAGGAATTTTCAAGGTTATGAGTAAAAGTCCTAACGCTTATTCAAAAAAATACGCTTTATACATGCCGTATTGGATGCAGTTCACCGGGCAAGGCCACGGTCTTCATGGTTTGCCCTATTGGAAATTAAGAGGAGGCGGAGTGATTAAAGAAGGCGTCAATCATTTGGGCATCCGCGTTTCCCATGGCTGCGTCCGACTTTCTTGGGAAGCGGCGGAAAAGGTTTACAATGAAGTGGAAATCGGTACACCGGTCATTGTTCATAGCTAAATAGCTGATCCATATATTTATAATAAACGCTTTTTAGCGTTATTTTTATATCCTTGACTTTGCATTCTTATCACAGTATATTTTAAATGAAAGGAAAACATTTATGGAACAGCCATTAATATCGAATGAAGAGAAAAAATTTAAAAATTTGCGGATTTTTAACTTAGTTATGGCCATTTTCCACGCGGTTCAAGGGGTATTAATGCTGGTATTAAGCTCAAGTTTTGCCTTGCCTGTGACTACCGCTTTTGTGAAATTCAGCCCGGCTTCTGGCAAACTAGAGCCATTTTTAAATACCGCCTTTAATCTTAAGATTGGACCGCTGGTCGCCGCATTTCTTTTTCTTTCCGCCCTAGCCCATTTATCCGTTTCCACTTTTTTATATCGCTGGTATGTGGATAATTTGAAGAAAGGCATGAATTTAGCTCGCTGGATCGAGTATTCTTTCAGCGCTTCCTTGATGATCGTCGTAATTTCCATGCTGGTCGGTATTTATGATGGAGTAAGTCTTATACTTTTATTCTTTTTGAATATGATGATGATCCTATTCGGCTGGATAATGGAGTTGCATAATCAAACGACCAGCAAGACCAATTGGACCTCGTTCATTTTCGGCTGCCTGGCCGGCGCCATCCCTTGGGTGGCGGTGGGGTTGTATTTATTCGGTTCCGGTTCGCCCGGCGCAAAACCGCCGACGTTCGTCTATTGGATATTTTTCTCTATTTTTCTCTTTTTCAATGTCTTTGCCATTAATATGGTTTTGCAGTATAAAAAAACCGGGAAGTGGCGTGATTATCTACACGGAGAGAAGGTTTATATTATATTAAGTCTGGTCGCCAAATCACTGCTGGCCTGGCAGGTTTGGGCCGGAACATTAAGACCAGTATAAAAAATATGAAGAAAAAATACATTACAATCATTATTGTAATAGTGGCTATCGGCGGATTTTTATTACTTGCTCGGGTGATAACCGGCGAAGACGTTTGGCTGTGCGTTAACGGAAGCTGGCAAAAACATGGCCAGCCTTCTTCTCAAATGCCGACCAGCGGTTGTGGCAATGAACAGATTGAGGAAAATATTAATACAAATTCAGGTATCTCTAGTTTTGAAGAATGTATAGAGGCGGGTAATCTTATTCAGGAAAGCTATCCGCGCCGTTGCACCGCAGACGACGGGGCGTCCTTTACAGAAGATATCGGCAACGAATTAGATAAGCAGGACATAATTAAAATAACCTCACCTCGGCCGAATGAAAAGATTGCCAGCCCGCTGGTTATCATTGGCGAAGCCAAAGGGACGTGGTATTTTGAAGGGATATTTTCCATAAAACTATTTGACGAAGATAACAATATTATCGCCACGGCTAATGCTCAAAGCCAGGAAGATTGGATGTCCGAGGATTTTGTCAGTTATAAAGCGACATTGGAGTTTACTGCTCCTTCCGAGGGGAAAGGATCGCTCATTTTAGAGAAAAGCAATCCTTCGGGCTTGAATCAAAATGCGGATCAGTTAGTTGTGCCGATTACATTCTAGTATTATTTAATTAGATAAGGGGCGGATAATTTATTAGTAATTAAGGGAAATAGACTGTTTTGGTCCCATTTTTCTCGGATGGTTCCATATTTTATATTGTCAAAATTAATAATATGCCTTATAATAAATACTAATTATGTCCATTCGCAGAAAAGTCTGGCTCACCTTTATTGGAATTATTATCCTGGCTGTTTTGGCCGGGTTTGTTGATTATCCTAAAGGCCCGAATATCAGAATTGGCTCATATTTTAAGGAAATTAAAGTTCATTTAGGCCTGGATCTATCCGGCGGAACCAGCTTGGTTTATCAAGCGGATACTTCCAATATTCCCGAAGGCGATAAGGCTTCCGCTCTGGAGGGGGTAAGAGATGTTATTGAAAGAAGAGTCAATACTTTCGGAGTGTCTGAACCGGTTATCCAAACCAATAAGTCCGGCGAAAATTGGCGGGTGGTAGTTGAATTGCCGGGAGTGACAGATATTAAAGAAGCGATCCAAAGAATCGGAGAAACGCCTCTTTTGGAATTTAAAGAAGAAGCGCCGCCGGTCGTTTTAACCGACGAACAAAATAAAGAAATAGCGGATTATAATATCCAGGCCAAAAAGAAGGCGGAGGAAGTATTGGCCCTCGCTTTAAAAAGCGGCGCCGATTTTAGCGCTCTCGCCAGCGAATACAGTGAGGATCCGGGCAGTAAGGATCAGGGCGGGGATTTGGGCTTTTTTAACGAAGGGGATATGGTGGCGGAATTTAATGATGTTTCTTTTAATAAAGCTCAAAAAGGAGTAGTTTATCCGGAGCTAGTGGAGACAGTATATGGTTACCATATTATTTTAAAAACTGACGAAAAGGAAACAGACGGCGTAAAAGAGGCGCGAGCTTCGCATATCCTAATTTTGAAAAAAAGCGAGGCTGATTATCAGACTGGGGGAGCATATGTTGATACCGGCCTTTCCGGCCAGCAATTAAAAAGAGCTTACGTGGAATTTGATAATCAAACAGGCGTTCCGACCGTGGGTTTGGAATTTAATGATGAAGGCAAGAATTTATTTGCGGATATCACAGAGAGAAATATCGGGAAAATCGTCGCCATTTATCTGGATGGTTCCCCGATTTCTTTGCCTACGGTGAATGATAAAATCGCGGACGGACGGGCGGTTATCAGTGGAACATTTAGTTTAGATGAAGCCAAGACTCTGGCTCAGCGTCTGAATTCCGGCGCCTTGCCCGTTCCCATAACTTTGATCAGTCAGCAGAATATTGGCGCGACATTAGGCAAGATCTCGGTCCAGAAAAGCTTATTCGCCGGTCTGATCGGCCTTTTAGCCGTGGCTGTTTTTATGATATTTTTTTACCGCTTACCCGGCTTGCTTTCCGTATTAGCGCTTTTAAATTACACATTAATTGTCTTAGCGATTTTTAAACTTTGGCCGGTCACGATGACTTTGGCTGGAGTGGCGGGTTTTATCCTTTCTATCGGCATCGCGGTGGATGCCAATATTTTGATTTTTGAGCGCATTAAGGAAGAATTACGCAGCGGAAAGCCTTTGGATTTAGCGGTGGAAGAAGGTTTTAAGCGGGCCTGGCTCTCAATAAGAGATTCCAATGTTTCTTCAATTATCACCTGCATAATTCTGGCCTGGTTTGGCACCAGCCTTATTAAAGGATTTGCTATTACTTTAGCCATCGGTATTTTGGTTTCCATGTTTTCGGCGATCACTGTCTCCCGGACTTTTTTAAGATTAATCGTCGGGCCGCGGCTTTCTAAGCATTTGGCCTGGTTTGGAGTTAAACCCGATAATTCTTGGGAAAAAAATGTTTAATATTATTCAAAAAAGAAATTTTTGGTTTTCATTTTCCGGAGTCCTTATAATTATCGCCCTCACCTTTATTTTTATGGGCGGACTTAAGTTTGGCATCGATTTTACCGGCGGTGCTCTCTTGCAAGTGGAGTTTACCGGAGAAAGGCCGACCGTGGCTAGCGTCCAAGAAAATCTGGCTAAACTGGATATCGGCACCATCCAGATCCAAAATGCCGGCGAAAAGGATATGGTTTTTAAAATGAAAGGCATAACTAATGATCAGAGAATGTCCGTAATTGAAAATATACAGAATCTTAGTCCGGTTCAGGAAAAGACATTTGACGCTATTGGACCAATTATCGGCCAAGAACTGAAACAAAAAGCGATATACGCCATTATTCTCGTTATCGTTGGTATTATTGTTTACCTGAGTTGGGCCTTTCGTAAGATTTCTTCTTATCGTGTTTCCAGCTGGGTGTTTGGATTGAACGCCGTTATTGCCTTAATCCACGACATTCTTATTACCACCGGTTTTTTTGCCGTCTTAGGCTATTTCTTTAAAGTTGAAATTGACAGCCTTTTTGTCACTGCGTTGCTCACCATTTTAGGTTTTTCAGTCCATGATACCATTGTCGTTTTTGACCGGATAAGAGAGGGGATAAAGCGCGACTATTCCTCTTCCTTTGAAATAATTATTAACCGCAGTATTAATGAAACGATAATTCGTTCCCTTAATACGACCATAACGACCTTGCTTGTTTTAGTCGCTTTATTTCTTTTTGGCGGCGAATCAATTAAATATTTTATTTTGGCTTTAATATTCGGTATTATTATCGGGACATACTCTTCTATTTTTATTGCTTCCCCCTTGCTTTTAGTTTGGAATCGTTTTAAAAGGCGTTAATTATTAAACAATAAATCATTAAAATTGCCAAACGGCAAGTTTTGTTTTGTAATTATAATCTTGACAATATGGCAAAAGTATGCTATATTATAGATAGATATGGCTAAATAAAGGAATAAATAATATGAATATTTATTAAATTATCAATATTATGAGCGAAGAAATTTCAATCTTAGATAAAATTATCACTTCCAAGCAAGCCATGGATATATCTTCTTTTAATCCCTCGGATATGGTCTCGCGCTTGTTAAAGCTTGTTTCTGAGAAAGAGGAAGATATTTTGCGCCGACGTTATGGCTTGAACGGTAAAAATGAAGAAACATTAGAGCAGATCGGTAAATCATACCAGGTAACGCGGGAAAGAATCAGGCAAATTGAAAATACGGCGGTCTCAAGCATTAAAAATAATAAAGATTTTGACCTGATATCCCACTCCGTTGAGAGTATTATTACTAATATTTTTCATCAATATGGCGGCATTATGGAGGAAGAATTTTTTTATAATAAGCTTTTGAGCTTGAGCGGAGAATCAACGGCAAATAAAAATTCGGTAAATTTTTTAATCTCACGTCTTTTAAGCCAAAAATATAAAAAAATTATCTTGCCAGAGTGGCATGATTCCTGGCAGTTAAGATCCCAAAGTTTGGATATACTGGAAGAAACCAAAGCGGTATTTCTTAAAATATTACAGGAAAAGGCCAAGCCGCTTTACATCGACGAAGTTATTAAGATATTTAGGGAATCGGACGTTTTTGCCAAGCACCAATCATTTTTAAATGACGACGTTATCACTTCGTATTTAAAAGTGATAAGAGAGGTGTCTTTGAATCCTTATGATGAGTATGGTCTGGAAACCTGGGGCACGATAAAACCGAAAAGGATAAACGATAAGATATATTTAGTTTTAAAAAAACACGGTCAGCCTCTTCATTTTACTAAAATCGCCGAGATGATAAATAAGGCGGGTTTTGATCATAAAAAAGCCTATCCGCCCACCGTCCACAATGAATTAATTTTGAATAAGCAATATGTTCTAGTCGGCCGGGGCATTTACGCCCTTAAAGAATGGGGTTACAAATCCGGGGTCGTGGCTGATGTGCTGGAAGAGATTTTACGTTCGGAGGGCCAGCCTCTCAGCCGGGAGCAGCTGATTAATAAAGTTTTAGAAAAAAGAATGGTTAAGAAAAACACGATATTATTGGCTTTAACCGATAAAAGCAGGTTCCAAAAATCATCCGATGACTTATATACTTTGAATATAAATAAGTAAACGTTAATTTTAATGGATATAGTTTTTAATATTACCGGAGCCGGCTACACTGATTCTTACTTTGCCCCTTTGGTGGCCATGTGGGTTTTGATAGTTAAAGGGGGTTGGGTTGTTTTGTTATTTGCCATTATTCTCGGTCTCTGGTGGGCTTGGATCACCTGGCGCAAGAATCTTTATGACGCATCCATAAAAAACATTATTCTGGCCATTGATGTCCCAAAAGAAAATGAGCAAACCCCCAAAGCCGTGGAAAATATATTTTCTCATCTGCACGGCGTCAGAAAAGGCGGCAATCTCCTGGAAAAAATATTAAAAGGGTATAACCAGCAGGGTTTCAGCCTGGAAATAATCAGTATCGGCGGTTATATCCAGTTTTTGATCAGGACGCCGGAAGTTCATCGTGATCTGGTGGAAGCGGCTATCTACGCCCAATATCCTAATGCCGAGATCACGGAAGTGGAAGACTACACCCAGCGTTACAAAGTCCGGTTTCCCAACGATGAATATGATATATACGGTTGCCATTATAAACTGGAAAAAAATGACGTATATCCCATAAGAACCTATGTTGCTTTTGAAGATTCCTCGACCAAGGAAGTCTTTAAAGATCCTATGGCCTCTTTGCTGGAAATTTTGAGCCGGGTCAGAGAAGGAGAGGAGATTTGGCTGCAATTTGTGATCGCTCCCCAATCAAGCGGTAAATGGCGGGAAAAGGGGATCCGGGTGATCAGGAAATTAATAGGGGCAAAAACTGAAAAAAAAGGCAAAGATGCCCTTTGGCTGCCGCGCAACATTGTTCACGGCGTGAGCGAGTCTTTTACCGCTTCCATTGTTCCGCCGTCTGATATGGCCGCGGATGAAGAGTCCAAGCAAATTCTAAAATGGCCGACCATGATTCAGCATTTGCCCGCCTGGGAAAAAAACGTGGTGGAAGCGGTCGGCATTAAAATCTCAAAAATTACTTTTGTGACTAAGATGCGTCTTGTATATTTGGCAAGAAAAGATATTTTTAAACGCAAGCGCTTAATTCCGGCTATTGAGGGGGCTTTAAAGCAATACAATACCCTTGACCTTAATGGTCTTAGAAGGGATAAGAAATCGGAAACAAAAGTTGTTTACCCTCCTTTTAAATCAATTGTTGAGTGGCGCCAAAATAACCGTAAAAGAAGGATTTTATGGGGCTATATATACAGGAGCGGCGTTCGGGGACGCAGCCCCTTTGTCTTGAATATAGAAGAGCTGGCCACTCTTTATCATTTCCCCATTATGACCGTGAAAGCGCCGATGGTTAAAAAAACTGAGGCAAAAAAAGCGGAACCGCCGGTTGCTTTGCCTTTAGAGCAAGTTTTTCCCTTAAGAAAGAAAGGGGAAGGCGGTGAAAATCTTAACGAAGTTTTGGAAAAGAAGGCCGTTTTTCCCGAAAATTTACCATTTGCTTAATTTAAATATGGCTTTCCCTCAAAATCCAATTGATGATGTTACGCCCTTTGGCCTGACAAATTTCCGCAATTTGCGGCGTAAGTTTGGTATTAAGGTAGATGACCGCCGAAGACATATGTATCTCATCGGAAAAACCGGCATGGGTAAATCCACCACCATTGAAAATATGATCATTGATGATATCAGAAAGGGGAAAGGAGTCGCCCTCATTGATCCTTTAGGCGATTTGGTGGAAAAAGTTATTGAATTTATTCCGAGTTACCGGGTGAATGACGTGGTATATTTTAATCCTTCAGATTTAAATTATCCCATTGCTTTTAATGTCTTAGAGTCGGTTGATCCGACTCATCATCATCTGGTCACTTCCGGCCTGATTGCTGTTTTTAAGAAAATTTGGGTTGACTCCTGGGGCCCGAGACTGGAATACGTCTTGCGTAATACAATTTTAGCCCTGTTGGAATATCCGGGGAGCACCCTGCTCGGGGTCACCCGTCTTTTGGTTGATAAAAATTTCCGCGCTAAAGTCATCAGTCGTTTGACCGATCCTATTGTCAAAGCTTTTTGGGTAGATGAATATTCCGCCTATTCCAACCAATTTAGAACGGAAGCGATTTCGCCTATTCAAAATAAGGTCGGCCAATTTCTTTCCAGTTCAGTTATCAGGAATATCGTCGGTCAGTCAAAAAGCACCATTGATATGCGTGAAATAATGGACAACGGTAAGATTCTTCTTCTTAATTTAGCAAAAGGCAGGATTGGCGAGGATAATTCTTCACTTTTAGGTGCGATGATGGTGACAAAAATTCAATTGGCGGGCATGAGCCGGGTGGATATACCTGAAGAACAGCGAAATGATTTTTATCTTTACGTTGATGAATTTCAAAATTTCGCCACCGAGAGTTTTGGGACGATTCTTTCTGAAGCGAGAAAATACCGCCTAAATTTAACCTTGGCTCACCAATACATTGAACAGCTGGATGAAAAAGTGGCGGCGGCGGTTTTCGGCAACGTCGGCACGATCGTATGTTTTCGGGTCGGAGCGGCCGACGCCGAATTTTTAGTCAAAGAATTCGACCCGGTTTTTTCCGAAACCGACCTGGTTAATTTAACCAAGTTTGAAGTTTACTTAAAATTAATGATTGACGGCGTTTCCTCCGAACCTTTTTCCGCTCTGACCTTGCCCCCTTTAACCGACGTGGAAGGCAATAAAGAGAAAATTATCAATGTGTCGCGGGAAAGATATTCCATACCCAGAGAAGAAATAGAGGAAAAAATCCTCCGCTGGAGCGGTATGTCGGAAATGTATAAAGAAACCGCCCAGCAGGAAAATATTGTCGCGGAAAGAAGACTGAGTAATACCCGCGAATACCGGCCTGAAGAAAAAGAAACTAGGCCAAAAATCGATTTCCGCAAGGAAAAAATTTTACCGGTGGAATCCATCAAACCGAGCGAAGAGATCTCTTTAAACGAGGCTTTAAAGCGGGAGCCGATCCCATTTGGCCGGCGAAGAAGCCAGGAAAAAAGAATTGAAAGAACCAATGATCAAAGTCGCCCTGAGAAAAAATCCTTTCCAACGCCAAATTATACCGTCCCTGCTTTAAAACCCCATCAGCAGACTCTTAAACCCGGCCAAGTTATAAGGCTGGACCGATAATAATTAAGCGGTTTAAATTTGAAATCATACAAAGCCGTTATTTCCGTAATTCTATATTTTTTCTTTACTTACACTCTTTTTGCCTTTATTGTCTCACCTGTTCTTGGGATAAAAAGCGACCTTTATATTAGTTTTAAAACTTCATTTGGGAGCACTCTAGTGTATTTGGTCATTATATTATTCAGAAAATTATCTTCTCAAAAGGTAAATTATGAAGTTCAGCGCGAAGTGGCAAGATATTCAAAAATATATTCTATTCTAAGCCAGTTTTTTTTATATATAATCATTATTTCCGTGGTATATAGTTTTGTCGCTTAATTTACGAAATATAGCATATGCTATATAATAAAATAAAGAATAACGGCTAACCTATGAAAATTTCTGAATTTAAAGAATGTAGAGAGCTTAATCTGAAATTTTTCGAATGTCCCTCCTCTCTTTTTTTATTAAACGGTATTATTACCGTTATTTTAATCATATCCACTTTTATAATCACCCGTAAATTTTATTCGGAAGAGATCGCTTTTTTGTGCATCGTCTTTATTACGGTTGTGATGATGGTTATTTCATACTTTGTCCATGCAGGTACTTCAAAAGTCGCCACCTCCAAAAAAAGATTGCAGGAAAGCAACGGTCAATTACGCGACACCCTTTTAAAACTCAAAGAGGCGGAAAAAAGGCAGCAGGAGTTCACTCATATGATGGTTCATGATTTACGCTCACCCCTAAATGGGATACGCATGGTTTCGGAAATGGTGATATCTGATTTAAAGAAAAAAGGATTGGCGGATTTATCAGAACCGTTGTCTTTAATAAATCAAAATGCGGTCAGTATGCTGACCGACGTCAATGATATACTTGATGTCGCGAAAATCGAAGCCGGCATGTTTAAACTTGATAAAAAAAAGGGAGATTTAATAAAATTGACTCAGAATATAATCCAGTATTTTATGCCAATGGCAGAAGGGAAAAATCTTATTTTGGAATTGAAGGGGGCGGATGCCCTGCCGGCCTTAAAATTTGACAAAGGGGCGATACGGCAGGTTTTTGAGAATCTGATTTCTAATTCATTGAAATTTACCCCCGCTGGAGGCCGCATTACTGTACAGCTTTTAAAGCATCAAAAAAACACGGATATAAACGAGGAAGCGAAAAAACAGGGGATCAGCTGGCATTTAAAAGGCGGCGATATAAAATTAAACAGTCAGCCTGATTCTGTAGTCGTATCGGTCACGGATAACGGCGAAGGCATTTCACTGCCTAATTTATCCCGTCTTTTTAATAAGTTCGAATCAATGAAAATGTCGAGTAAGACCGGAGAGAAAGGGACGGGTTTAGGTTTGGTCATCGTTAAAGGGATGATTGAAGCCCATGGAGGCGTGGTCGGGGTGGCAGCGAAAGAAGGCGTGGGCACGACTTTTTACTTTAATATACCTGTATAATTATTAAATATAAATATTATGAACACTAAAAAAATTTTAATCATCGAGGACGAAGCAGCGATTCTATATTCCCTAAAAGCGCGGTTAACAGTTGAGGGAATTAATACTTTGACCGCTTCTTCAGCGGAAGAAGGTTTTGAAATATTAAAAAAAGAAAAACCCGACGTCATACTTTTGGATATTATTTTGCCGCAGATGGATGGATTGTCTTTTATGAAGCAATTAAAAAACGACAAATCTTACCAGGATATCCCGATTATAATAATGTCAAATTTAAACAAAAAGGATAAAATTGAAAAAAGCCTTAAATTAGGCGCAAAAGATTATATCGTTAAATCGGAGTTTAATCTCGAATCATTAATTAACAAGATTAAAGATGTCATTACCCATGTCTCTTAATAATAAGCGAATTTTGGTTATTGAGGACGACCCGGCAGAACTTTTTGCCATGAAAAAAATGATCCAGGAGGCTGGTTATGAGATTTTGACCGCCTCTGACGGCCAGACCGGATTGAATCTCATTAAAAAGGAAAAACCTGATTTAGTCTTTCTGGATATTATCTTGCCCAAGATAAACGGCTTCGATATTTTAGAGCTGGTAAAAAAAGACCCCCAGGTCATGAAAATACCTATTATCGTTTTGACCAACCTAAACGACGAAGAGACAGCCATGAAATCTAGAACGCTAGGCGCGGCCGATCATTTAATAAAAATGCAGGTTTATCCCCATGATATTATCCGTAAAATAGATAAATTCTTAAATATCGATCAGGTATAAATAATCGATTAGCAACATTCTAATGAGCAGCGTCCAAATAATTCCTTTTAGAGAGGAATTATTTGATTTTTACCGGTAAAAATGGTATTTTTAATTGGCATTAAAAACCATAGAATTAAACAATTTATTATGCGGATTGAAAAAAATCAACCAAATTCGGCTATTGAGTCAATCAGACCCAGAAAAAACCGTCTTAAAATGTTTTTAACCTTGATTCTTGCCGTTTTAATTTTAGTCGTCATCCCCTTTGTTTTTCTGGGAGTAACTGGTCTATACAAGATACCGGTCGTTTCTGATATATTCCGCACAGCCGAGGCCAAAGATTTGGGGATTGAATCGAGTGACGCCGCTTTGTCTAGTCTGCAGGATAAAGTTCCAACGCGACTGGTGGGTAACATCGCTGATTTTTGCCTGTTATGCCAGAGAAATTTTGAAGGGGAGGTAAAATTAGACACCAGCATGACTTCGGAAGAAATTACATCTTTTCTTAATAAATATTTTAACAACGACGAAATCGTCAGCGGACTGCAGGTTAAAATGGTGGAAGGGGGTTTAGAGATAGCCGCTAATTTAAAAAAACCGGTTAAAATACCGGTATACGTCAAGGTTGGCGTAGAATCATCTGGATCCCAAAGCATTACCCTAATAATAGAAGAGGCGAAAGTGGGCTTATTTACCGTGCCAAAAGGTTATCAGGAAAAATTTAAAAATTGGGCAGAAAAAACTATAAATAAAAGAATGACCGAAATTAACGGTTTTTCCCTTGAAAAATTGGAATATCATGAAGGGTACGGGGATTTTGTCGGCACTCTGCCGGCTAAAGTGACGCCCGCCTCCGGTAAATGGTTAAAAATATAAAATATATGCAAAAATTTTACAACTCTCTTGGACAGAAAATACAATTTTTTAGACCTTTAAAAAGGAATCGAGTTTCAATTTACAGCTGCGGACCCACGGTCTATGGTGTGCCGCACATCGGCAATTTGGCCGCTTTTTTAACGGCTGATTTGCTAAAGAGATATTTGAAATGGTCACGCGTCAAAGTGACTCACGTTATGAATATCACCGATGTTGACGATAAAACGATCAAAGGAGCCAGATCAGCCGGCATTAGTTTAGAAAGCTATGTTAAGCCATATACCCAGGCTTTTTTTCACGATTTAAAAGAGCTTAATGTTGAGCCCGCGGATTATTACCCCCGGGCGACTGAATATATCAGTCAGATCGTGGAATTAGTGAAAAAACTCCTTGAAAAAAGCTATGCTTATAAAGGAAGCGACAATTCCACATATTATAATATCGCCAAATTTCGCCGCTATGGCGAGCTGGTCCGGCTCAAAAGACAAAAATTAAAAATCGGGGCCCGCGTCTCTTCTGATGATTATGACAAAGAAGGAGCCAGTGATTTTGCTTTATGGAAGGCCTGGACGCCTGAAGACGGCGATATTTTTTGGGACACGGAAATCGGCAAAGGCCGGCCGGGCTGGCATATTGAATGCTCGGCCATGAGTATGGCTCTATTAGGCCCGACCCTTGATATTCACACCGGCGCCATAGATTTAAAATTCCCGCACCATACCAATGAAATCGCCCAAAGCGAAGCGGCCACGGGAAAACCGTTTGTCCGTTATTGGCTGCACCGGGCTTTCTTGCAGATGGGGAAGGAAAAGATGGCTAAAAGGACGGGCAATGTCCTGAAACTTGAAGATTTAAAACAAGAGGGTTTTAGCCCGCGTATCTTCCGTTATTTGGTATTAGTTAATCATTACCGGACGCCTTTAGTATATACCAAAGAATCAATGGCTGGCGCTAAAAATTCCCTTGACAGCATTGATGAATTTGTCCGCCGCCCGGAAGCCATCAAAATGTTTAATAGCCGATACACTGCTGATTCCGAAATAAAAAAAACCCGCCAGGATATTAAAAAATATCTTGATGACGATTTGAACGCCCCGCGAGCGGCAGCGGTTTTATTCCGCTTCATCCGAAAAATCAATCAGGAAATAAATAAGGCTAAATTGTCAGCCAAAGAGGCGAAAAAGATTTTGGCATTTTTGAAAGACTTGGATCAAATTTGGGGTTTTATCTTCTGGCCGGAAGATAAAAGAGAATTGACTCCAGAAGTAGAAAGTCTTTTGGCAGGCCGAAAACAAGCCCGTTTAGCCAGGGATTTTGTAAAGAGCGATCAAATCCGCCAGGAATTATTGAAAAAGGGGATTGAAGTCCGTGACGGCAAAGACGGGGAACAAACGTGGGTTTTTACGAAATAACTTAACTTGACAAGATTGCCTTTTAGTTTAAGATAATTGAATATATCTGTTCTTTTATAAACCAAGGAGGTTAAAGGTGTCTGGCAAGAAGAAAAATCCCATAAATAATGGCTTGTTAGATTACCGCGTGGTAAAGAAAATGAGCGAAAAGGAGTTTCAGGACTTTATACGCTCGTATTTTTTAGAAGAAGGTAATCTAAAGAGCATTTTGTCGTCGATGCGCAGTGATCTAATGGTCATAATGGCCGAAATGCAAGAAGATTCAGAGGAAGTAGAATTTGCTTAATAAATAGCAAGAAGAGGGGATGATTAAGCGATGACAACAGTCAGTGACAAAAGCGAAGCGAGTAAGATTATTAAGTCTAACGACGGAAATGCCGTTGATTCGCTCGAAGAGAAGGGAAACGATTTTCCGCCATCGTACTACGCGGCAAAACTGAGAATAATGGCTTTAAGCCTAATGGCCAAAAACATGAGGTAGAGAATAGCGACAAAATTTCGTTCGTCAGGCGAAGCGAGTCAATCTGGGCTCGCTTTTTTATTCCCTTGACAAGCGATTATTGTTTTGTTTATTGATTATTATATAATATAAAAAGACTCAACATTAACTAAAAAACCATGTTTGAGCCGTGTCCAACCTGCGGTAATGACCCTTGCTCCTGCTAGGGTTGATTGCTTCAGCAAAAAATCCCTTTTATAGGGGTTTTTTGTTAGGCGATGATGTGTTATAATTAGCTAAACTAATCACTAAAGATGGCTTAATATGAATAAACTTTTTTTGGACATTGAAACCATTCCAGCGGATCCCGAAGTTTGGAAAAGGCTGGAAAAAGACTTGCAGATTAAGTATGAACTAAAAAAGAAAAAACCTTTTATCCGCGAAGACGCTTATCATAAAACCGCCTTGGACGGCTCCTACGGCCGGATTTTATGCCTGGGCTATTTAAAAGAACCGGAAATGAGCAAAGCTGAGGTTTTAGTCGGCGAAGAAAAGGAAATATTGAAAAAATTCTGGGAAATGGCCAGTAATGTCAGTCTATTTATCGGCCATAACGTGATGGATTTTGACTTACAGTTTATATATAAAAGGTCAATCGTGAATCAGATTAAACCGACTCTCTGGCTTTCGTTCGCCCGTTACCGCAATAATCCTATTTATGACACCATGAAAGAATGGGAACGATGGTCTATGAGCTCTTCCATCAGCCTTGACGAGCTGGCCAAGATCTTGGGTTTTGAATCCTCGAAATCCGGCGGTCTGGACGGTTCGCGTGTTTTTGAATATTACCAAAAAGGAAAATTAAAAGAGATTTACAAGTATTGCCAGGCGGATGTGGAAGTGACCCGGAAAATATATCATAAAATGAATTTCATTTAATTTTTTTGTTTTGTCAACTAACTTGTATTAAAGTTTTTATTCTTTGATTTATATTGCTAGTTATGGATATTAAGCCAAAAAAAGTTTTTGTCGCCATGTCCGGCGGCGTTGATTCCTCCGTCGCCGCTTTATTATTAAAAAAACAGGGTTATCAGGTGACCGGCGTTTACTTTATTTTAGTAAAAAACCAAGCGGCCAAGGTCAGAAAAATCTGCAAAAGATTGAATATTCCTTTTAAAATATGGGATATGCGCCGGGAGTTCGAAAAAATTATCATTAATGACTTTATTAATCAATATAGAATGGGATCAACCCCTAACCCATGCGTCTCTTGCAATCGTTTTATCAAATTCGGATTATTTTTTGATAAGGCAAAAAAGTCCGGAGCGGATTATATTGCCACTGGCCATTATGTCAGGAATATCAAAAAGGGGGGCCAATTTTTTATAAAAAAAGGAAAAGACTTAAATAAAGACCAATCCTATTTTTTATGGGATATTAATCGGAATGTATTGGCGAATTGCATTTTTCCGATCGGCGATATGACCAAGGAGCAGGTGAAAATTAACGCGCGCCGGAATCGCCTGCCTGTCATTAAGGCGGAATCGCAGGAAGTTTGCTTTATTACCGGCAAAATTAGTAATTACCTGATAAAAAAAATTAAAGACAAACAAGGCTTGATTAAAGATATTAAGTATAGAAAAATAGTCGGGCGTCATCAGGGGTTATGTTTATATACTATAGGCCAGCGAAGCGGGTTGGGCTTGCCTGGCGGACCCTGGTATGTTCTAAGAAAAGATATAAAAAGGAATGTTCTTTGGGTAACTAATGATACGTCCGATCTGCAAAAAAAGGAAATTATAATTCATAAAATAGATTGGCTTGTTAAACCGGATAGATTCCCCGTTACGCTGGAAGTTAAGCCCCGCTATCGCCATCCGGGAGCCAAGGCCATAATCATGAAATCCGCAAATAATTTTAAGTTAATATTTAAAAAGCCCGAAAGAGCTTTAACTTCCGGTCAGTCCGCGGTATTTTATCAGGGTGATATATTGATGGGCGGGGGAGTGATTAAATAAAAAAAGCGGAGCATTTCCGCTTTTCAAAAAAGAGCCATAATGACAAAGAAAGAGCCTCTCCCGGATAAATCCATCTTTCCCAACCAGCCCGATTTTAGGGTTAGTTAGGCTACTGTAATTGTTATATATAATAAATTGTCTCGACAAAGAAAACCAGGAGAGACTCTCTGGACGGCATTTTTACGTGAGCATCTGCGTCCATGGTCAAGACAATATGGATGAATTATATAGTATTTAAATATTTAGTCAAAAAAAGAGCGGGATTGGAAGTCTCCCGCTCGTCGCGAAAAAGGGCTGAGCCTAAATACCTTCTGGGCTGAGAAATGGGACCGGGATTTAGACAAATCAGGCAAAAGAGCGATTACTGGCGATGTCGTTATTAACCAACCAGAAGATATTTTCTGCGCAGATAGGCTCATCATGACTGTTATCCAGAGAAACGATCATCCCAGTCGTATCGCTGTAATTAATTGTATAATGGGCCAAATACCCTGTCAAGAGATTCGTGAGTATTGAAAAATTGTATATATTTTAGTATAATTATTACAAATGAAATCATCTACAATCCGCGAAAAATTCAAAAAATATTTCGCTAAAAAGCTCAAGCATACTTGGGTCGCTTCCTCTTCTTTAATTCCGGAAAATGACCCTTCTGTTTTGCTTACCACGGCCGGTATGCAGCAGTTCAAGCCTTATTTTTTGGGCGAGGCTTCAGTTAAGAAGGACTTTCACAACCGTAACATGACCTCTATTCAAAAGTGTTTCCGTACTTCTGATATCGATTCCGTCGGCGATGAATTTCACCTGACCTTTTTTGAGATGCTCGGCAATTTTTCCGTGGGCGGGTATTTCAAGGATAAGGCCATTGAATACGCCTGGAGCTTTTTGATCAAAGAACTGAAAATTGATAAAAAACGCCTTTGGGTCACGGTTTTTGAGGGTGACAAAGAAGTGGTTAAGGATTTTGAGTCCGTAAAAATCTGGCAAAAATTCGTGCCCAAGGAAAAAATAAAAGAATTCGGCCGCCATCATAACTGGTGGGGACCGCCGGGCAAGACCGGTCCTTGCGGCCCTTGCTCGGAAATTCATTTTGATTTGACGCAAAAATCCTGCGGCCAAAAAGAATTATGCCGGCCAAACTGCGAATGCGGCCGTTTCGTGGAGATCTGGAATCTGGTTTTTATGGAATATTTCAAGGATGCCAAAGGAGATCTTAAAGACCTGCCGACGAAAAATATTGACACGGGTATGGGCTTGGAAAGGCTGACCATGATCATGCAAAATAAATTTTCGGTTTTTGAAACTGATTTATTTTCCTCCGTAATGGAAAAGCTTGCGGTTGACAAGTCTTTGGACGGTTTTCAAAGCGAAATAGAAAAAAATAAGAGATTAAGGATTGTCACAGACCATCTTAAAGGCGCTGTTTTTCTCCTGGCGGACGGGGTAGAATTCTCCAATAAAGATCAGGGTTATATTTTAAGAAGGATCCTTCGTCGTTTAATTGATCAGTATGAGCATACGAATTTTGACCTTAATGTGCTTGTTGAAGGCATAATTCGTCCTTATGCCCCATATTATCCGATATTACTGACTAACAAGAAATCCATTATCAAAGCTTTATACGAGGAAAAGGATAATTATCAAAAAGTCTTAGAACTTGAAGTGGAAAAGGTTTATAAGGATTTAAGTTATTCAAAAAAAACGAAAGATGAAGATATTAATTCGCCTTCAAAAAGAAAGATATCCGGGAAAGAGGCTTTTAATATATACTCAACTTATGGTTTAACTGCCAATTTAATCCGAAAAAAAGGATTTGATTTTGATGAAAAAGAATTCAATCAGGCCGTGGAAAAACACCAGGTATTATCGAAAGCAGGGGCCCAGAAAAAATTCGGCGGGGTGGGTGAATACGGCGATCAGGTAGCCCGCCAGCATACCGCCACCCATCTTCTTCATGCGGCTTTAAGGAAAGTGCTGGGCGATCACGTAAAGCAGATGGGCTCGGATCTGAACCCGGAAAGGCTGCGTTTTGATTTTTCCCACCCCGAGAAATTAACCGATGAAGAAAAGAAAAAAGTGGAAGACTTAGTTAATGAAAAAATAAATAAAGGGCTGGATATATCAATGAATGAGATGCCGTATGAAGAGGCTATTAAATCCGGGGCCCTGGCTTTTTTTAAAGAAAAATATCCGGAAAAGGTGAAAGTTTATACGGTCGGGGATTTTTCCCGGGAAATCTGCGCTGGCCCGCATGTTAAAAACTCGGCCGAAATAAAAAGCTTTAAAATTATATCTGAAAAATCTTCATCAGCTGGAGTCAGGCGGATCAAAGCGGTTTTGGGAAAATAAGAATAATCAGCTTGCGCTGATATATTTCAGTTCGGCAGTTTTTTTATTATGTCAAAAACTTTCCTGATAATCCAATCTGGAGTGGAAGCTCCGGCGGTCAGACCGATTATTTTTTTGTTAGTAAACCATTTCTCTTTTAGGCTTTTCTCGTCTTCTATTTGATACGTGGGCGTGTAATTAGAGCAAATTTCCTTTAATTTTTTCGTATTGGAGCTGTTTTTCCCGCCTACCACTATCACTAAATCCGTTTTTTTTGCGAGGGTAACGGCGGCGGCTTGCCTTTCTTTAGTCGCCTGGCAGACGGTATTAAATATTACGGCGCTTGGATTTATTTTTTTTATCGTTGTTACTATTTCCGCTGTTTTCTCTATATTTGATGTAGTTTGGCAAACTATTCCTAATCGCTTAATATTTTTAATTTTTTTAATTTCTTTTAAACCAGAAATCACCATAGGTGATTTTAGATTACCGGCGATAGCCATTATTTCCGGGTGATTTTTTTTGCCGATGATAACAACTTTATAGCCTTTATTTTCCAAAGAGTGGGCTAATATTTGTGATTTTTTCACAAACGGACACGTCAGATCGACAAAATCAATGCCCGCCTTTACTCCTTTTTTTATTATTTTATTCGCCACCCCGTGGGCGCGGATATAAACTTTTGTCCCCGGAGGTATTTTATCTAAATCATTTATGGGAAAAATACCTCTATTTTTGTAAGCTTTTACCAGTAATGGATTATGGATGATCGGTCCTAAAGTATAAGCTTTTCCTTTATTTTTTTCTAAGGCCTCTACCGCTCTTTTTACGCCGAAACAAAAACCATATTTTTGCGCGAATAATATTTTTTTTGCCATATATTGATTATAATAGTTGATTATTTGAATTTCGTCAATAAAACGGCTAATCTTAGGTTAATTTAACGAATAATACGCATTATCATATAAAATTATTGACAGACAATATATCATGTGTTAAACTGTTTATTGATACACAAGACTTAATGTAGCCACTGATAATATAGTAATTTTATCTGTGCTATTGGCTAGGTCTTGAAGGCACAGATTTTTAATAATATATGATTTCATCTTCCGAAAAAAAAGCGGAAATAAAGACGAATAAAAAAGGATTTCTGGAGGTTAAAGGCAAGGTTATCGAGCTTTTGCCGGCGGCCAGTTTTCGGGTGGAAATTGAGAATGGCCATGTTATTCTCGCTTATCTTTCCGGAAAAATGCGGATGCATAAAATCAGAATTTTGCCGGGTGACGAGGTTTTATTGGAAATATCGCCTTATGATTTAAAGCGCGGCCGCGTAATATTTAGATATTAACAATTTTATGAAAGTAAAGTCATCAGTTAAAAAAAGATGCAAAGACTGCCAGGTTGTCCGGCGCAAAAAAAGAATTTTTATTATTTGTAAAAATCCTAAGCATAAGCAAAGACAAGGATAATATATATGGCTGTTCGTATCGCGGGCGTATCTTTGCCCCAAAATAAAAAAATACTATTTGCCCTGACTTACATTTTTGGGATCGGACAATCACTTTCAAAAAAAATCTTAAAAGAAGCGGAGATTAGTTTTGACCTCAAAGCCCAGGATTTAAAGGAGGATGATGTCAATAAGCTCAAGAATATCATTGAAAAGAATTATCGGGTTGAAGGGGAGTTAAGGCGGGAAAACCTGACCAATATCAAAAGGCTTAATGAAATTAATTCGTATCGCGGCGGCCGCCATACAAAGAATTTGCCAGTTCGCGGCCAAAGGACAAAAACAAATTCCCGGACCGTGAGAGGAAATGTCAGAAAGACAGTGGGCTCCGGACGTAAGCCGGCGGCCGAAAAGACATAAAATAATTATAATCCTATGCCTATTCAGGAAAGAAAAAAGAAAAAAGTTAAAAAATTTGTTCCGACAGGCTGTGCTTATATTATGTCCACCTATAATAACACTATTATTACCCTTACTGATCCCGCCGGGAACGTTCTCGCCTGGTCATCAGCTGGACAAGTGGGTTTTAAAGGGCCGAAAAAAGCGACTCCGTATGCGGCCGGCATCATTGTAAAAAATTTGGTGGAAAAAGTGAAGGACTACGGTTTAAAAAGCGTAGACGTATATGTCAAAGGTGTCGGGGCGGGACGTGAAGCGGCCGTTCGCGCGCTTTATGCCAACGGAATAAATTTGCTTTCCATAAAAGATATGACCCCTATTCCCCATAATGGCCCGCGCCCTAAGAAAGTAAGACGGGTATAAATAATATGATTAGAGGCAAGTTATGTAAGAAATGTCGCCGCGCCAATGAAAAACTCTTTTTAAAGGGTGAACGTTGTAATTCAACGAAATGCGCCATGGTAAAACGAAACTATCCGCCGGGCATCCATGGGCAAAAAGGGTATTCCCGGCTTTCATCTTTTGGCCTGCATTTGAAAGAAAAGCAGAAAATCCGGAATATATACGGCATTTCGGAAAAACAAATGAGCAATTATATGAAGCTGGCCCTGCATAAAAAAGGCAACACCGAGATTTATTTTTTGCAGCTTTTGGAAAGAAGGCTTGACAATGTTATTTTTCGCCTGGGACTGGCCGAATCAAGAATCGCCGCCAGGCAATTAGTTTCGCACGGGCATTTCCTGATCAATAATCGCTCAGTGGATATCCCGTCTTTTATTGTAAAGATTAACGACGAAATAACTCTAAAAAAGAAAAGTTTTTCCAATAAATATTTTGTAGAAAGATTAAAGAAAATTGAAAAATACACCCCGTCTGTCTGGTTATATTTTGACAAGAAAAAACTTTCGGCCAAAATATTAAAAGAACCGGAGAAGGAAAATTTAAATCTGGGCTTTCAGACTCAGTTGGTCGTAGAATATTATTCTCGATAAAATAATCTAACATTTAATATTTTTAACTATAATATTATGGAAAATATTCCTCTTCCCTCCAAAATCGAAATTAACAAGAAAGACGAAAATCAAGCGGTTTTCACTTTTGAGCCTCTTTATCCCGGTTATGGCACGACCTTAGGCAACGCCCTAAGAAGAGTCATGCTTTCTTCTTTGCCTGGCGCCGCCGTGCAAGCCGTTAAAATAAAAGGGGTTGATCATGAATTTTCCACCATTCCTCACGTTAAAGAGGATGTCATCGGACTGATTTTAAATCTAAAACAAATTCGCTTCAAATTCTTTGCAAAAGAACCGGTTAAGCTCAATCTTAAAGTAAAAGGGGAAAAGACGGTCAGCGCCGGGGACATCAAAACCACTTCTGACGTGGAAATTGTCAATAAAAAGCTAAAAATAGCCACCCTAACCGATAAAGAAGGTTCTTTGGAAATGGAGATAACAGTGAGCGACGGCCGGGGCTATATTCCCGTTGAAAGCCGGGAAAAAGAAATCCATGAAATTGGCACTATTGATGTGGATGCCATTTATACCCCCATAAAAAATATCACTTTTGACAATGAAAATGTCCGGGTGGAGCAAATGACAAACTATGACCGTTTAATCTTGAATATTACTACCGACGGCACAATCAGTCCGTCCGAGGCCTTAAAAATGGCGGCGGGCATTCTTGTTGATCAGTTTAATTATGTGAAAGAATTAAAGGTTAATAAGCCGAAAGAAGTGGAAAGTAAAAAGGAAATAAAAGAGGAAAAAGCGGAGGAAAAAAAGGAAGTATTGATTGAAGAGACAAAAGAGGGTGAATTAGAAAAACCCGCGAAAAAGAAAAGAGGTCGCCCCAAAAAGTCTGAAACACAGAAGGTATGAAACATCGTAATAAAAAAATAATTCTGGATAGACTAAGCAATAAAAGGGGATTGCTATTGCGAAATTTAGCTTTTTCCTTGTTTGATTTAGGTCGGATTAAAACCACTGAAGCCAAGGCCAAAGCCTTAAAACCATGGTGCGAGAAATTGATGACCCGAGCGAAAAACGATTCGCTCCATAATAGGCGCGAGTTATTGAAGTATTTTCCTCAAAAGCTGGTGACCAAGATGTTGAAAGAATTAGCGCCAAAATACCGGGGAAAAAATGGCGGCTACATTCGTTTGATCAAACTTGGCCGGAGAAAAGGCGACGGTGCTTCCATGGCAATAATTGAATTAGTTTAAATTTTATGGCTAAAAATGAAAATCATAACGCAGTAAAAATAGACGCCAAGGGCCAGGTTTTAGGCCGTCTTGCCTCTCGAATTGCCTCAATTTTGATGGGTAAAGATAAGCCGACGTACAAAAGTAATGTGTGTGTTTCTGACAAAATTGAAGTAATAAACATATCAAAAATTAAATTAACCGGGAAAAAAATCAGCCAGAAAAGATATTATCATTTTAGCGGATACCCCGGGGGTTTGAAAGTGAAAAAAATTTCTGAAATCATGGCGGATAATCCGGCTTTAGTTTTGGAAAAAGCGGTTACTCAGATGTTACCTAAGAATAAGCTAAGAAATGACCGGATGAAAAATTTAATCATTAAGGCTTAAGATAATGCCGAAGAAGAAATTAGCGAAAAAAATAAGTGTTACCAAAAAAAGAAAAGCCCAAGTTGAAGTTAAGCCGGTATTAGAGGCTAAAAAAGAAGTAAAAAGAAATTACATTTTTGCCATTGGCCGCCGAAAATCAGCCGTGGCCAGAGTGAGATATGTAAAAAATAATAATCATAAAATTGAAGTTAATCATAAAGATTTTAAAGAATATTTTCCCTATTTTGAATATCAAAAGCAAATTTTGGAGCCCCTGGAAAAAACAAGTTTTAAGGATTACGGCGAATTTTCAATAAAAGTCGGAGGTGGCGGGAAAAGGGGCCAAGCGGAAGGCATTAGATTGGGGATCGCTCGCATCCTTCTGCAGATAGATCCGTCATGGCGCAAGGTTTTGAAAGTCGAGGGTTTATTGACGCGTGACCCGAGAAAGAAAGAAAGAAAGAAATTTGGTTTAAAAAGAGCGAGACGGGCGCCTCAATGGCAGAAAAGATAAATATTATCTCAATAATTTGCCAAACTCGGTAAAGGAAAATAAACTTTCTTTCAATACCTTATTTCTGACCGTCGCTTATACCCTTCAGAAAGTAATTTCCTTTGGATATTTTATATATTATGCCCGTTTTATCGGTTACGTCGGCACGGGCAAATTTGTTTTTGCCGTCTCATTTGCCACGGTTTTTGGAATCCTTGTTGATTTAGGCTTAAGTCCGGTCTTAATCAGGGAAGTGGCCCGGGTAAAAGAAAAAGCGGAGGATTATCTTTCGGCCGTTTTCACGGTAAAGATATTTTTTGCGTTAATTGCCTTGCTTTCTATTTTCATCTGTATTAACTTATTAGATTACCCCGCGGAAACTAAAAATTTAGTCTACTTCGCCGCCGTGGTTATGGTTTTTGAATCATTTACTCTGACTTTTTACGGCATTTTTCGCGGGCTCCAGAACCTTAAATATGAAGCGATCGGCACTATAATTTATCAGTTACTGGTTCTCGCCGCTGGCTTTATTGGTTTTCAAATAACGCACCAATCTATTGTCTTAGGTATCGCCATTTTTATCGGCGCTTTGGGCAATCTTGCCTACGCTTTGGCGAATTTATGGCGCAAAACTCCCGCCCGGCCGCGCTTTAAACTTGATTTTGCCGTCATTCGCCATCTTTTAAAAATTGCCATGCCATTTTTTCTAGCCGGAATTTTTATTAAAATTTACGCCTATGTCGATATTTTGCTTTTATCTTTTTTAAAGAGGGGAGATAACGGCGATCAATATGTCGGCTGGTATTCCGTCGCCTATAAATTAACTTATGCCATTCAGTTTATTCCTTTAGCCCTGAATAACAGCATCTATCCTGCTCTTTCTTCCTTTTATACCAAATCCAAGGAGTTAATGGCTCAAACCATTGAAAATGCCTTTCGATATTTAATAATTATCAGCTTGCCGATTTCTTTGGGCGCCTTTGTTTATGCCGATAAAATTACGGTTATTTTTACCAAGCAGTATGCCAACACTATTCCCGCTTTTCGCGTTTCCATTCTCGGCCTCATCTTTATATTCTTAAATTTTATTTTAAGTTCGGTATTAAACGCCAGTAATAAACAAACCATAAATACCTTGAATATCGGTTTAACCGTCGTTCTAAACGTTTTGTTGAATATTTTGTTGATCCCGCACTATAATCATGTGGGAGCCTCAATCTCCGCCCTAGCCAGCGCCATATTTCTTTTTATCAACGGAATGTATTGGACCAATCGTTTAGTGAAGCTAAACAGACTTTCTTTGCTGAAATGGTTCTTAAAAAGCGCTTTGGCCACGGTAATGATGATATCGGTCACTTACTACTTCAGGAACAGCCTGAAATTTTTCTACTTAGCTCCGCTCGGGGCCGTAATATATGTTATATTTTTATTTTTGGTCAAGGCTATCAGCCGTAAAGATATTTTGAGTTTTTATCATTCGATAATAAGAAGGTGAGATGAAAAAATCACTTCTCGTAACTTGTTTTTTTTCCCCGATACTCGGCGGTATTGAAAATTACTTGAAGAATTTATGCCAAAGTCTGCCGTCCGATAAAATTGCGGTCCTGGCCCCGCCCGTTAAAGATTTTGAAAAAAATGACGTAAATTATAAATATAAAGTTATCCGTCGGAAACTTTTTTCCTGGCGCTTTTTTAAACCCTCCTGGTTTCCTTTGATTTTTCAGCTTAAAAAAATAATTGAGGCCGAGAAAATTGACGTGCTGCAGTTCGGTCATTATTCAAATTTGGTCACTTTAGGCTTAATATACAAAAAGTTATTTCATCAGCCATATTTTGTTTATACGCATGGGGTTGATACTTTGCTTCCGCAAAAAAGCCGGGTCCAAAAAAAATTAATGATACTAAATCTGAAAAATGCGGACTGGGTTATTGCCAATAGCCGGTTTATGAAAGAAAAGCTGGTAAAACTGGGAATATACCCCGCTAAAATAGTTGTTGTTTATCCGTCACTGCCATCAGATGATTATAACCAAAAAACAGAACTTTTAGCACTCAAGCAAAATTATAATCTGGCTGATAAAAAAGTTATCCTCACTTTAGGCAGGCTGGTGGAGCGAAAGGGTCAGGATATGGTCATTAAGTCCTTGCCTTCGGTGTTAAAGGTTTTTCCAGACCTCGCTTATTTGATAGTCGGTGACGGGCCTTACAAAAAAGCCCTGGAAAAGCTTGTGCAAGAACTTAATTTGAATAACCACGTATATTTCGTGGGAGCGGTTGAGGATAATATTGAAACAAAACTCCCTTTTTATAAATTGGCGGATTTGTTCATAATGCCCACTCGGGAAATTGAATCAGGAAAGGACGTTGAAAGCTTCGGCCTGGTTTATTTGGAAGCGCAGGCCGCCGGCTGCCCCGTAGTGATCGGCCAATCCGGCGGGACAAAAGAAACGATTGTCGAAGGGGAAACCGGACTTTCGGTCAATTCAGAAAGTAAGGAAAAAATTGCCCAGATTATTGTTCAGATTTTATCAGACGATAACTTAAGGAATTCCATGAGTGAAAAAGGCAAACAGTGGGTCAGGGGAGCGTTTACCTGGGAGAAGCAAATTAAAAAAGTGATATTTCTTTTACAGCCGGTGATCGTGAACAAGGAGAAAAAAGAAGAGCCGGCCTTAAGCGTGGTTATCCCGGCCTGGCAAGCCGCCGGCACGATCGGAATGACCCTGGAGAGCATATTTGCCCAAACATTTACTGACTATGAAATCATCGTGGTTAATGACGGATCAACTGATGATTTGCTTATTCGTTTGGAGAAATATAAGGGGAGAATAGCTATTATCAACCAAGAAAATAAGGAGGCGGGCGCGGCCAGAAACGCCGGCGAAAAGCTGGCTAAAGGCAAGTACCTTTTTTTCTGCGACGCGGACGTGATATTGAACCCAAAAATATTCGAAAAGATGATCATGGTTTTAGAGCTTAATCCGCTGGCTTCTTTTTGTTATTCTTCCTTTATTTTCGGCCGGAAAAAATTCAGAGCCTTATCTTATTCCAGGCAAAGGCTGAAAAAATTCAACTACATATCAACTATGTCAATGGTAAAGAAAAAGGATTTTTTGGACTTTGATGAAAGTTTGAAGCGTTTTCAGGACTGGGATCTTTGGCTTAGAATGGCGAAAGAAGACAAAAAAGGATTGGCCTGGCCGGAATTTCTGTTTTATTGCCCGATCACGAAAGGCGGAAAGAGCACCGGAAAAAAACCTGAAGGCGAAGCGCTGCAGATCATAAAAAACAAGCATCATTTGGAATAAAGTATGACTGATTATCAAAAAGAATTATCAATAATTATTGTTTCCTGGAACGTTTGTCCTTGGCTGCAGCGCTGTTTGGAATCTATTGAAAAAAATGCCCTTCACGTCAATTACGAGGTTATTATAATCGACAATAATTCCATGGACGGCACTGGAGAGATGGTCCGCAATCAGTTTCCCCAGGTAAAACTGATAAAAAATAAAATCAATATCGGTTTCGCCCCCGCCTGCAACCAGGGTTTGGCGGAGAGTCATGGGGAATACCTTCTTTTCTTGAACCCGGATACTATCCTATTGGAAAACTCCCTTCAGCTTTCTCTATTTAAAATAAAAAATGAGCCCTCAATCGGAGTCTTGGGGGCAAAAATATTAAATCCGGACTTGTCCTGCCAGCGCTCCTGCCGGCGATTTCCGGATCTTATCTCGCAGCTCATGATTATATTAAAATTGCATTACATTTTTCCGAATAATGGTTTTTTGAAAAAATATCTCATGCTGGATTGTCTGGAAAATGAGACCCGCGAAGTTGATCAAGTAATGGGCGCCTTCTTTCTCACCAAAAGAGAAGTGTTGGAAAAGGTGGGTTCTTTTGACGAAAAATACGTCCTTTGGTTTGAAGAAGTTGATTTTTGCCAGCGGGTCAAGAGACTGGGCTACAAAGTCGTCTTTTTTCACGAAGCGAAAATCATCCATTTGAAAGGGGAGAGCTTCAAGCAAATCAAAAGCCTTAAAAAACAGATATACTGGAATAATAGCTTGATCCATTATTTTAAAAAATACGGCCAGGTTTGGGATATTTATGTGATATACTTTTTTTACCCTTTAAGCCTGATTTTGGCGGTATTGACCCAAATTTTGATTTTTTTAAAGTATCCAACGCCAAAAAATAATATCTGAGCACTGTAATTTTTCGTTTGTCAAAAGCATTAAATTATGTTATGGTATAAGCTCAATAATATGGAGCTTATATTTTTTAATTTAAGGAAATCATTCGTTTTTGTTCTGTTAATTTTGGTGATTTTCTTTTTGTCTCTTTTTGGCTATTTATACCCTGGAATGAATTACGCGATCTTTTGGCTCTTAGTAGCCGCTGTTTTTTTATTGACCTGGATAAAAACTGAATACGGAGTTTATGCCGTCTTAGTCGAGCTATTTATCGGATCCAAAGGTTATTTATTCTCTTTTTCCCTCCAGGGTTTTGTTGTTCCTCTCCGCTTGGCCTTGTTTCTCATTGTTATTTCTGTTTTTCTTTTTAAAGCAGTCAGGGGAAAAAAACTTGAATTTTTTCAGTCAAATCTTTGGCCCTCATTTTTAATTTTAGCCGCTTTTTTGGCTTACGGTTTAATTAACGGGATTATTCATCATGATCTCAAAGTGGTTTTTTATGATGTTAACGCTTACCTGTATTTTGCCTTGATCTTTCCGATATTTCATGTCTTGCGACGCCGCGAAAGTATTTTTGTGTTCTTTAAAATTCTTTCTGTCAGCGCCTTAAGCGTGGCTCTGATTACTTTCATTATTTTGGCGGATTTCAGCCTTTTCCAATATAGTCCTGGTTTGGTGGACGCCACCCGCATTCAGGACGAACAATTGAAAAAAATGGGGTCATTATCCGATCAGCCGGAAAACGCTCGATTAGCCCAAACAACCCGGATTACCGCGGAAAAATTAAAGCTGAATTGGCAGGAATTAAGCCCGGAAAAGAATTATCTTTACCGCTGGCTGCAGGATACCGGTCAAGGACAGGTTTCATACCTGGGGGGGCGGTTATTCCGCGTTTTTATGACCAGTCATTTTTACCTTGTCGTTTATCTTATTATATTGTTGAGTTTTTTGCTGACCCGACAAGGATTCAAAATAAAAAAGAATCTCTTTAGTCTGGCCATGGCGTTAATTCTGATATTATCGATGATAATTTCTTTTTCCCGAAGTTTTTGGCTTGGCTTCGCGGCCGCTTTTATATTTCTTTTGACGGGTCTTCCTTTCCGCAGAATTATCAAATTGGCGGCGTTCTTGGTTAGCCTTGCCTTGGTTGTTATGTGCGTTTTATATTTTGTGTGGCCCGATATTTTTGGAGTGTTTACCAATCGTTTTACCAGTCTTTTTAGGCCGACCACTGAGCTGGCCGCTTCTAACCGAATGAGTTTAGTTAATCCAATTTTGGAAAAAGTAAAGGCTAAACCGATTTTCGGTTCTGGTTTTGGAACGGAAGTGACCTATAAATCCTTGGTCGCCGGAACGGATCTGGTGGAATATGTGAAAGTTTATGTGTATGAATGGGGATATTTGGATATTATGGTAAAAATAGGGATTTTAGGGCTTATTACTTATTTATTTTTTATCGCCATGATAATAAAAAATTATTTCGTTGACATAAAGAATTTTGACGAGCGTTTAAAATTCTTAATTCGGGGATTAATGTCCGGCTTGATTTTTCTGCTGATTGTCCATTTCACCACTCCTTATTTAAATCACCCTTTAGGCCTTGGTTTTCTCATGATTTGTGCCGCGATTTTTTATTATAAAAAAGAGATTCTAACCTATGAATTCGCCGAAAAAAGTCACCATTAATATTGTCACTTGGAACAGCCGCGTTTACCTGCCTTTTTGCTTGACCTCAATTTTTCAGCAGAAATACCGGAATTTTTCGGTTTTGGTCATAGACAACGGTTCCTCTGACGGTACGATCGAATACATTCAAAAGAACTTTCCCGAAGTAAAAATGCTCAGAAATACCCAAAATCTTGGTTATGCCCGGGCTCATAATCAGGGGATTAAGCTGACCAAAAGCGAATTTATACTGATCATGAATCCGGATATCATCCTAACTCCGGATTATTTGAATAATATTGTTTTGGAGGCGGACAAGCAGCCTGACTTTTCCTTTTTCGGGGGTAAAATTCTTAAATTTCACTTTAAGCCTGAGGATTTGAGAGAAATCGAATTTACTGATAAAATAGATAGCATTGGCCTTAAACCCTTTAAAAACCGGGGATTTACCAACGAAGGCGAGGGCCAGACTGATCAGGGTCAAAATGAGGCAATAAAAGAAATTTTCGGCGTGACGGGCGGAATCATTTTCATCAAAAGAAATGATCTGGAGAACCTGAATCTGATCGGTGAATATTTTGACGAAGATTTTTTTGTCTACAAGGAAGACATCGATCTCGCCTGGCGGGCTCAGCTCTTGGGTATTAAATCACTTTATATTCCTTCCGCGGTCGCTTACCATCATCGCCAGGCTCAGGCGCCCAAAAGCGGTCAGTGGCGGGAAATCATTAAAAGTCGCCAGCAAAAAGCCAAAATAATCAATTATTATTCTTTCCGTAATCACTTATTTCTTCTGATAAAAAATGAATTTGCATTCAATATATTTATAAATTTCCCGTATATATTCTGGCTGGAATTAAAAAAATTTGTTTACCTTGTTATATTCGAATTTAAAACACTCATAGTTTATAAGCAAATATTCCAATTGCTGCCAAGGATGCTAAAAAAAAGAAAGTTAGTCTTAAAAAGCAAAAATATTTCGTCTAAAGTGATTAACAAGTGGTTCGTATGATTGATTTATCAATAATTATCTTAAATTATAAAAGTAAAGGACTTTTAAAACAATGCCTAAAAGGGATTAATCTTCTTAAATTGCCGCTTAGTTACGAGATAATTGTTGTTGATAATAATTCCCAGGATTCTTCGGTTAAAATGATGAAAGAGTATTTCCCAAAAATTAAATTGATCGCCAGTCCGGTAAACAATGGATGCGCCTACGGAAATAATTTGGGACTCAAAGAAGCTAAGGGAAACTTTCTAATGATTCTTAACCCTGATATCGCTGTTTTTGAGGGGGCCATTGAAAAAATGATTGATTTCTTGAAAAACAATCCTAAAGTTGGCCTGGTCGGCCCGAGACTGATAAATCCTGACGGCACCCGGCAGGCTTCTTGTTTTCATTTTCCCGGCCTCCTTATTCCCATATATCGGCGCATTCCTCTGGGACAAGTGTCATTTGTCAGAAAATCACTGCGCCATTATATGATGCTTGATACTGATTTGGAAAAAAACTTGCCGGTGGATTGGGTTTTGGGCGCCTGCATGATGGCCAAAAAAGAAGCGGTTGATAAGGTCGGACTGATGGATGAAAGATTTTTTATGTATTTCGAGGATGTTGATTGGTGCCGCCGTTTTTGGCAGTTCGGCTATCAGGTTTATTATATCCATGAAGCCGAGATGGTCCATTATCATCAGCGCTTATCCGCGGAAAGTCCCGGTTTGAAAGGGGTTTTCAGTCAGGCGACCCGCGTTCATATCAATAGTTGGATAAAATATATCGCAAAATACCTGGGTGCAAAATAATAAAGGCTTGAAACATCTTTTACCTCTATATTTTTAAATATATTATGAAAAATAATGTGATCCCGCCGACTGATTTTTTGAAAAAAATCGGCTTTAAAAATAAAAAAAGGCTAAAAAAGAAAAATATATTGATTCCCTTAGCCCTTGTTTTAGCCGTCGTATTTACCTTGATCGGTTATTATTACCCCTGCGCAAAAAGATTAAATTATCTTTCCTTATCCGCTAAGGATTATCTCCTCAAGGCCCAAGAGGAGTTAAAGAAAGAAGATTTTAGCCAGGCCAAAGAGGATATTTCTCAATCAGTGAATTTGTTCTCCCGGTCAAATGAGATCATTAAAAAATTCAAATTTTTGAATTATATTCCCGTGGCTTCCATCCAGTATCAAGCCTCTTTAAAAATCTTTGAGGCCGGCGAGAAAACCGCGCGCGTTTTAGAGGATTTAATGACCATTGTTTTAAGCATTACCGATCCCATAAAGTCGGACAGCCGGATCAACTTCGCTTCTTTAAGCGATGACCAAAAAAATCAAACATTAAAAACAATCAACGATTCGGGTGACGATTTAATCCTTCTGGCCGAAGAAATGTCTGATATTGAAAAGTCTATAAGTTCTCTTTCAGAAAGCGGCTTGCTCGGACCTATTAAAGAAGCCGCCCGCTTAATCAAAGAAAACGTGCCTACCTTAAAATCTGGCCTTGATGAAGCGGCGTCATTAAGCCGCTTAATGCCTGTTTTAGCCGGTTATCCTGGCACTAATTCATTTTTATTTCTTTTGCAGAATAACACGGAATTAAGGCCGACTGGCGGCTTTATCGGTACCTACGGCGTGGTCAGGGTTAAAAATGCCGATATAATCAGTTTTACCGCGGATAACGTTTATAATCTTGATGAGCAATACCAAAAATGCTTGCCCCCGCCCGCCCCTTTTAAAAAATATAACAAAACTGATTGCTGGTATCTGCGGGATTCCAATTGGTCGCCAGATTTTCCGACGGCCGCGGAAAAAGCCCTTTGGTTCTATCAGCAGGAAGGAGGGGAGCAAAAAGAATTTAAGGGCGTGATCGCCATAACTCCCACTCTCATAGAGTCTCTTATCGCTCTGACCGGAGATATTACCGTTGACGGAGTGAAATTTACCAAGGACAATTTTGTCGATACTTTAGAGTACCAGGTAGAGCAAGGTTTTTATCAAAAAGGACTGGAAATGAGCCAGAGAAAGGATATAATCGGAGATTTATCCAAAGTACTAATTGACCGGTTATATTCCTTGCCCCAGGAAAAATGGAAAGATTTGATAGATATTTTACAAAGTAATTTGCGCCAAAAGCAAATTCTGCTGTATTTTGAAGATAAATCCGTTCAGAATATCGTGTTGGAAAAAAACTGGGGCGGCGCGGTCAGGGCCACGGCCGGAGACTCGTTTTTACTGGTGGACACGAATTTAGCCAGTTTAAAAAGCGATCCCGGAGTAAAAAGAACTATTAATTATAATTTAAAACAAGAAGACAATAAAATCATCGCTCAATTGCAGGTGATCTACAGGAATGAGGGAGCTTTTACCTGGAAAACCACCCGCTATGGCTCATATTTTCGCCTTTATGTTCCGGAAGGCAGCCGTCTGATTGATATTGTGGGGACTAATGAAGAAAAGGAATCAGTTAATGAGTTGGGGAAAACTTATTTTGGCTCCTTTATGACGGTTGAGCCCGGGGAGACCGTTAAAATATTATTCATTTATGAATTGCCGGAAACTATCAAAGAATTATTAAGCGACAAGAATTACAATCTATTGGTCCAGAAACAAGCCGGCGCCGCCAATTATGATCTTAACCTTAATTTTGAATTCAACCGCAAAATTAAGGAATTTTCTCCTATTGACAAAGGCAAAAAAGAGAGTAATAATAGTTTAAGTTTCAAAACAAGCCTGAATCAGGATTTAATCTTTAACGTGAATTTTAAATAGCCATGTTTATCAAGAGAGTGGGCATAGATTTAGGGACGACCTCCACTTTAGTCCATATCCCTAATAAAGGAATAGTAATCAATGAGCCTTCGGTGGTGGCTATTTCTTTGGTTGATAAAAAGGTGCTCGCCGTCGGTTTAGAGGCGAAGGAAATGATCGGCCGGACGCCTGATACTATTGTCGCTTCCTGCCCTTTGCGGGAAGGAGTGATCGCGGACTATAAAACTACGGAAGCGATGATCCGTTACTTTATAAATAAAGCTTTGGGCGGCGTCAGGCTTTTCCGGCCGGAAGTAATGATCGCGGTGCCGGCCGGCATCACTTGCACGGAAAGAAGAGCGGTGATCGACGCCACTCTGACGGCCGGAGCGAAAGCGGCCTATATTATTAAAGAGCCGGTGGCGGCGGCCATTGGCGCTAATATCCCTATCGGTTCGGCTTCCGGGCATATGATCGTCGATATGGGAGGCGGCACCTCTGAGATCGCCGTTATTTCATTAGGTGGCATTGTGGCCAATAATTCGGTCCGGGTAGGCGGGACAAAATTTGACGCCGCCATTTCTGAATATATCCGTAAAAAATACGGCCTGGCGATCGGGGAAAGAACAGCGGAAGACATAAAGATCAATATCGGCTCTGCCTTGCCCTTGGAGGAAAAATTAACCATGGATATCAAGGGCCGGGACATGGTTTCGGGCTTGCCGAAAACGCTCTCTATTATATCTGATGATGTTACAGAAGCTATTCAGGATGAATTAGCGGCGATTATTACGGCGATAAAATCAGTTCTTCAGGTCACTCCGCCAGAACTTTCCGCAGACGTTATTGATAAAGGGATGGTTTTATCCGGCGGCTCTTCTCTTCTTCGTAATATTGATAAGCTTATCACTCAAACCACCGGCGTAAACGCTTACGTGGCTGATGAGCCGGTTTTGTGCGTCGTTCGGGGAACGGGTGTCGCCCTGGATAATTTAGAGTCATATAAAAGAAGTATATTAGCCGCCAAGTAAATGATTATCGGCATCGACGCTTCTCGCGCCAATCAGGATTTTAAAACGGGCACCGAATGGTACTCGTATTATTTAATTCAAAATCTGGCCTTAATTGATCAAGAAAACCAATACATTCTTTACACCAAGGAGCCGGCTAAAGAGGGTTTGATTAATCTGGGAAAAAATTTTAAAAACAAGGTGTTAAAATGGCCGCCAAATTTAATGTGGAGCCAGCTGCGCCTTTCCATGGAAATGATCTTTAACCGGCCGGATGTCCTTTTTGTCCCGGCTCATACCATCCCCATTATTCATCCAAAGAAAACCGTTACCACTTGCCATGACGTCGGATTTGAGCGGTACCCTGAGCTTTATGCGACAAAAGCAATCGGCCCGAAAAAAGGTCCTTTGAAAGCTATATTAAATTTATTTATTAAAATCATATCCTTCGGCCGTTTTTCCGGCCATGAATTGGATTATCACCGTTTTAGCATGCGTTTCGCCGTAAAACATGCCTGGAAGATAATAACCCCCTCAAATTTTACAAAAAGTGAAATTAAGCATTATTATCCGTTCGCCAAAGAAAACATTTATTCCGTATATTCCGGCATTAACCATAAAAATTACAATTCTGCCCGTGACGACCGGCGAATTCAGGAGGTCATGAATAAATACGGCCTTAAAACGCCTTTCTTCGTTTTTATCGGCCGTTTGGAAGAAAAAAAGAATATTGTCGGTCTACTGGAAGTCTTTAATATGTTTATAAAAGAATACAAAACTGATCATCAGCTGGTTTTGATCGGCCAGCCCGGTTATGGTTATGAAAAAGCCAAAAATTATATAGTTAAAAACAATATACAGGATAAAGTAAAGGAGATCGGCTGGATAAGCGAAGAGGAAGTGGCTTCAATATATAAGTCAGCGGAGGCGTTGATTTTCCTTTCTTTTTACGAAGGTTTGGGCTTGCCGCCATTGGAAGCTCAGGCTTGCGGATTGCCGGTGCTCGCTTCTGATCGGGGTTCGCTTCCTGAAATTTTGCAAAACACCGCCTTAATCACGGATCCCTCGGACTTTAAGGGAGCGACGAAAAAACTCCATCAAATTACAGCTGACGAAAGAATAAAAAAAGAACATATTGATCAGGGTTTAGGGCATGTTAAAGATTTTAGCTGGATAAATTGCGCTAAAAAAACCCGGCACATATTAACCTCCTAAGCCATCTTGAGTTCAAACCACTAGCGCAAAACCTTGAAATCATTTAAGGTTTTGCCATGACTAACACATATCATCGTTTAAGCTTGGAGGAGAGAGAGGAAATCAGCCAAGGCATCTGGTCTGGAGAATTTTTGACCGATACTGCC
>JBDRMK010000012.1:0-47878 GCA_043812155.1 Patescibacteria group bacterium
TATTATTTAATAATTTTATGGAAGAAACAAAGCCTTTAGAAAATGAATCAAAGCAACCGTCAGCGGAAAAGCTGAAGAATTTGAGGAATAAAACCAGCGATGAGGCTTTGGCGAGCATTAAAGAAAAAATACAGGCTGATGAAAAAGCATTTAAATTCGTGATGATTAGTGAATTAGAATTCGTGGATAAAAAAGACCCCGGGGCGTGAATGCCTCGGGGTGCTTGAAGGTGCGCGCGTTGTGCTCCCTATACGTGAAAGATCTGTTGGCCGAGAATATCACCCGGCGTTTGATCTAAGGGATCAGCTGTTATCTTGTCGAAGTTGATTGGCTCTTCGCGTTGAGCCAGAAAATCGGGCAAGCCCATCAAATCGCCCGGGTCACCGTCAACCAATTGGCCGGCGCCAGTTGATACGGTGTTTCTGAAATTAAACATACTACTGTCCATCTTTATTCTCCTTCGGTTGTAGTAGTTTATCCTTTGTTTGAAGGACACGCCGTATTCTGGCAGCCGTCTTGGCCCAAGATGACCTGCTGTCTGCAGGCGTGGCAGTCGAACATCTGTTCCTGGATTTTTTCTCGGTTGAGAAGAAAGCCGGCGCCGCAGGCCTGAATAAAGGGGTAATGGCTGAGATCCCCTATTATTTTATCCAGAGTCAGATCCGGATAACTCGGAGCCATAACCTCCAATATCTTTTCGGTTGGGATCCCGTTTTTTTTCGCCTCCGGTACGATCTTTTCCAGATGGTAGAGCGCCACAAGGTAGCGCACGGAAGCGAAACAAGTGGCCTTGGGAGTTATTTCTTCCAAGGCAGGGCAAGCAGGATCCCATCTCAGAATACTTACGTGAAGAAGCCAGACTATGTTTGTAGGCACGAGCTTTTCCTCCTTAGGAACTAGGTTTTTCTTCGGTATTTCTTGGCGTGCTGATGAAGCCAGACTGGGCGCAAGGAACAAATGTCCCCGGCGGTAACTCTTTGACATCAGGACAGGGCCCGGCGCAAGGGCAAGCGGCTCCTTTTCTTTTTGATTGGTGACAGTACGGACATTCTTCATATAGTTCTATGATATTCGTCATGTCTTTCCTCGCTTTCTTGGTGATAAAATGAGCTATTTTTAACTTAACACGGATGACCAAGCTTAACAAATATTTTCTTTTGTGTCAAGATACTAGTACTTATGATAATTTTTATTTACGGTCCGGAGACCTATCGTTCCCGGCAGAAACTCAAATTTTACCGCGAGGGGTTCAAGAAAAAGTATGATCCCCGCGGCCTTAATATTGAAATCCTGGACGGCGAAAAATTGACCTTTGATATTTTTCGCCAGAAACAAAGCAGTCAGGGGTTATTGTCAAAAAAACGGCTGGTGATCGTAGAAAATCTTATCTTAAAGAACAAATCGGCGAAGATTCAGGCTCAAATTTCAGATTATCTGAAAGAAACTAATTTATCCGCGGATCAGATCCTGATTTTCTGGGAGGGAGATTTGGGAGAGCGGAGGGGGAGGGGGAAAAGATTAAAGGCGGCTGGCGGCTCTCTTTTGGATTATCTTTTGGAAAAAGCCAAGGCGGAGGAATTTTCCTTGCTTTCCGGGTTTAAGCTTACTAATTGGGTGGAAGAGGAGGTAAAAAAAAGAAAAGGAAAGATCGCGAACGAAGCCAAGGAACTTCTGATCGGCCTGGTGGGCAACGATCTATGGCTGATGGTCAATGAGATAGAGAAACTCATTAATTACAAAGACGGAAAAATGATAACCAAAGAAGATGTTTCCGAATTTGTTAAGGCCGGCTTTGACACGGATATTTTCCGGCTTTCCGACGCCCTGGCGGAGAGAAAATTAAAATTGGCTTTGAAACTGATCCATGACCAGATAGAAAGCGGGGAAAATGAACTTTATCTTCTTACGATGCTGACGCGCCAGTTCAGGATTTTACTGATGGTTAAAGACGCCAGCCGCGAGGAAGGCAATATGTACGGTATCGCTTCTCGCTTGGGCTTGCATCCTTTTGTCTGTCAGAAGGCCTTAGCTCAAGTGAAGAATTTCAGCCTGGGGGAATTAAAAGATATTTACCAGAAACTTATGGATATCGATCTGAAAATAAAAACCGGCCAAACCGAACCGAAAGTCCTGTTTGACTTGTTTATTTTTGATGTCTGCAAGGCATGATTTATTCGGTGGTTAGGTGATAATTAGTTGACAAAATCCAAAATCCAAAATTCTAAATCCTAAACAAATCCCAATATCTAAATCCTAAATTCAAAACTCCGATATATTACATTTGTCATTCCGGACTTGATCCGGAATCCCGTTGGATAAAACTATTCAGTTTTTTATCGAGACCCCGAATCCCTCCAGAGGCGGGCAGGCAAGTTCGGGGTGACAATAACTATAATATGCGTGTTTTGAATTTTGAGCATTAGGTATTGTTTTGGATTTTGGATTTTGAGCTTTGTGTTTAAACAAAAAAAGCGGCTTGTGGAAGCCAGCTTTTTTATTAATAAATTTTCTTAGGATTTTGTTAAAGCGTTCAGCTTTTTCATCAGCCTGGATTTTTTGCGGGAAGCGGTATTTTTCTTGAGATAGCCGTTGGAGACGGCCTTGTCATAGGCTTTGATCATTTTTTTCGCAAGCTCCGCGGTTTTGGCCTTATCCTTCTTATCCAGAGATTTACGGTATTCAACCGCCATTTTCCTGATATTATTTAAAACCCCCAAGTTCCGCACCCGGTGTTTTTTGGTTTGTCTTAAGGCTTTTTCCGCCGCGTGTTTAATCGGCATAAAGAGAAAAATTTATGAATTTTAAGTTAAAAATAGTATAGCATAGGGGGGTTTTCTTTTCAAGATTTGACGGGGTTGGAGATTAGCGATAAGATATAAAGCTCCAAAAAGGAAAGTTCATAGACAACTAAACGTAACAATAAGGCAACAAGGGGGTTTGAAATGAAACGTGATATTTGGCGCGAGGAATGTGCGGTGATGGCGGTCTCTCTGCCGTCAGAGCTGAATTACGCTCCCCAATTTATCTATGAGGGATTGCGACAGCAGCAGCATCGCGGTCAAGACGGATCAGGAATGGCTCTTGTCTGCCCCGAAGGGACAGTCTTAAAGAAAGAATTGGGATTGGTTTCCCAGGTTTTTCCGCCGGACTGGCTCGAGTCTCATCCCAGCGGGGTAGGGATCGGCCATAACCGGTATTCAACCCAAGGCTTGAATACCGAAGTCAATCTGCAGCCCCATCAGGCAGGCGAGATTTATCTGGCAAACAACGGCCACATCATCAACTACTGGTCGCTTCGCAATCAGTTAGAAAGAGAGGGGGAGATTTTTAAATCCACCAATGACGGGGAGCTTTTAGCCAAAATTGTCGGACGGGAGTTCGACAGAACCGCCGATGTCCTTTCCGCCATTGAAAGCCTGCATCAGATCGTGATCGGCGCTTACTCGGTGGTCATGCTTTTCGCGGGAAAGCTCTATGTTTTCCGCGACCCCAAAGGCTACCGGCCTTTGTCTCTCTGTCGTCTGCCCAAAGGCGGCGTCGCGGTGGCTTCCGAGACGATTGCCTTTGATATTCTGGAGGCGGATTTCGAAACCTACCAGGAGGTTCTCGCGGGCGCGGTCCTGGAAATTGATAAAGGTGAGGTGACAGTCCTTAAGCAAGGCTGGCCGGCCACCTGTCAGTGCGTTTTTGAGCACATTTACTTTTCCCGGCCTGATTCCGATGTCTTCGGTTTAGGGGTCGCTCTGATCCGCCAGCGGATAGGCTATCAACTGGCTTTGGAATTTTTGGCCAAAAGCGGTTTTCAGATTGATGACCGGGTCGTGGTCATCTGCGTGCCGGATTCATCGACTCAAATTGCCCGTGGTGCGGCGCTGGCTTTAGGCGCTCCCTATGAGCAGGGTTTGATTCGAAGCCACACGGCGCGCCGCACTTTTATCGAGAGCCAGCAGCAAGTGCGGGATGAAGGAGTGAAATACAAATTTAACCCGCAGAGGACTGTAATTAAAGGCAAGAAGGTCATCGTGGTTGATGACTCCATCGTCCGCGGCAGCACTAATAAGAAGCTGATTGCCATGCTGCGCCGGGCCGGGGCCAGCGAAGTTTATCTTCTCATCGGCTCGCCCCAGATAAAGTGGTCGTGTTTCATGGGCATTGACACGCCGACTCTGACCGAGCTGATTGCCAATCAGATGGATCTTTCCGGGATAGTCAAACAGCTGGATGTCGATTCGCTGACTCACTTGTCCCTTGAAGGCTTGAAGAAAGCTGTTGGTCCGATAACCGAAGGAGAAAAAGAAGCGTTTAAAGGCTTGCTTATGTGCCTGAGAGAGGCGGAAGCTGGCAGTTACTACGGCCGGATATGGGAAAGACTGTTAACTTCCGACCCCGAACATTTTTGCTACGCCTGTTTCAGCGGCGAGTATCATCTGCCCGTGCCTCTGCCGAACGCGACGATCATTTCTGAAAAGTTTGAAGAACAATAGTCCATGTACCTTAACCCGGCGGCTCAAGCTTTGCGTGAGCCGCCGATTTTTTTATAAAAAAATCGATTAGGGCGGATTCAGAATCCGCCCTTCTCTAGACGTGTCGTTTTCTATAAATTGAGCTCTTATATTTTTCCGGGCGATAAGCTTTCAGCCGGACAATCCGGCAGGGTTTGTCCATTTTTTTTATGACCGCCGGTAGATTTTTAATGAAAAATTTCTGATCATAGCCTAAGGCGATAATATCCGGTTTCAGTTTCAGTATAATATCGTATTTTTTCTTGAAATCGTGCTGGCCAAGGACGACCTGGTCGCAGATTTTCAGGGTTTTGACCATTTTTACTCTTTGTTTTTCACGATGATGCGGCGTGATCTTTTTTAAGTGTTTAATGGTGTGGTCGCAGGCCACGACCACGGTTAAAAAATTTCCCAGTTTTTTGGCCTGTTTCAAGAAGGATCTATGCCCTGGATGGAGATAATCAAAAGTACCGAAAACGAGGACCTTTGTTTTATGCATATCAAATCTTAATAATATTCTGAATTGTTTTTCTTCATTTGTCATTCCGGACTTGATCCGGAATCCCGCGATATAGCTAACTCGGTTAATTATCGGGACCCCGAAACAAGTTCGGGGTGACAAGGGATAAAAACGGGATTCGTTTATATATTAACGTATTAACTTTATCAACAATACCCTCAATTGACAATAATGGGAAAATTCTGTTAAGGTTAGGTCAATATTTTTCAATGTGGAGGGTCGAACTTTGACATTTTTTTAGTTAACCTTAGCGTTTTACGGAAAGTAAAACAGAAAGTGAAAAGGAGGTGAGAGAGGAGGTCAAATCTCAATTCGGTCAGGTCGGGCTAGAAACTATTAGCAGGAGGTTCTGAAATGTCAGGAAAGAAACGGGCCAGCCGGAAAGGCGGCCAGCCGGAAAAAACGGCCAAAATGATCGATTTCTTCGAGATTTTTGTCTCGGCTCTTTTTGGGGCAAGAGGCAAGGATCAGGTGGAAGCCTTGTGTGCGATCATCAGGGCTTTTGGCAGCCGGGTAGAAGCGATACCCGAACCGTTCCTGAAAGCGCGCGCTTTCATCGTGGCGCATATCGAGAGATTCAGTTTCGTGATCAAACCGGTCTGGTCGGGCGCCGAGATACAGAAAGCTATCGGCGCTTTCAAACCCAGCGATCTGCCGGTTATCCTGATGGGTCTGGCCAGTATCGCTTCGGCGGTCGACATCAAGATTGATTCTTCGGCGCCGGGTCAAGAAGTTCCGGCCGGTTCCAAGAAAAAACCGGCTCCTGCAGGCGCGGCAAAACCGAAAGCCAAGGCCAAGCGGAAGATCAGATCTCTTCGGCGCAAAGGCACCATCCCGCGCCGTCAGATCACTAAGGCGATCAAGGAAGCGGTCAAGAAGGGCGAGCAGAAACCGGCGGATGACGAAGGTTTCCCGAAAAGCAAGCGGATGCAGACATTCGCCGAGGCTTATAGGGCTTACTTACCCAGCTTGGAAGGGGAATCTCTAAGGGAAGCGCTGGCCCGCTCACTGAATCTCTATAACCAGAAAGAATGGGAGGAAAAGATGGCCGCCGCCCTTAAGAAGGCCGGCGAAAAGAAAATCCAGGTCAAGCTGTATGACTACGGCAACTTCGTGAATTCGGCAGCTTTGAGGGGAATGATCAAGCCCAGACCCAGAAAATCCAGGTCCAAGCTCTGATCGAATTCGGCTTACATGCGAAAATGAAGGAGGTGAATGAAAGATGGCTTCGACAGGACTGGGAGAAAGGATAGAAAAGAAGTTCAAGTTGTTCATCGATGATGCGCTTGAGAAAGTCTTTATAGAAGCAAAGGGCGATCCGGACAAAGCCTTAGAAATCATCGGTGAACCCGAGCTGACCCGCGATAAACTGCTGTCCGCTTGGAAGAATCTTCGCCTTCCGATTTCTTCTCCCAGTCCTGTCGGACTGCCGGAGAAGAAAGAAAAGAAGCCCAGAGGTTTGGCGGCCAATACAGGGAAGCTACTCAGAAGAATCGAGAGGGAGTATTCCGAGGAAATCGTCGGCGATATCAACGATATTCTCGCGGAATTTTACCTTGAGGCTGAAGGCGATTATCAAATTATGGCTTTAATGATCAACCTTAATGGCGTGACGGTAAAATGGCTTAAGTCGGTCATGAGGGAAATTATTGAAGAGCGCAATTTGGACGCCGAACTGAAAAAACTTCCTCCAATTAAAGAGTCGAAAAAGCGAAGAGAAAGAAGAGAAGAGAAGAAAGAAGCGCCAGCGGTAGTTCGTTTTGATGATCCGGTCAGGATGTATCTGAGGGGAATGGGGAAAGTGCCGCTTCTTGACCGGCAAGGCGAGGTTGATATCTCTAAGCGGATTGAAGAGTTGCAGCTTGAGATCTTAACGGCGCTTTTTCAGGCCAAGACCACGGTCGACGAGTTCAAAAGGCTGATAGATCAGTTGGAAAAAAAGGCGATCCGGCTGGAAAGCATCGTTTTGCTGGAAGCGGGCGGTATGCATCCCCATCTGACGGGCAGCGTCGAGCGGAAAAAGTACGCCGGAATATTCCAGCGGATCATCCGTTACCGCCACGCCGTGGTTCAATTGGAGAAAAAACCGGCTTCAGTCTCGGATCCCGAAGCAACAAAGAAAAAACAACAGATCGACGCCTTGGAGCGAAGGCTTCAGCTCGAATACCGGAAGATAAAGCTTAATCCGGCCCTTCTTGACCGGCTCGTGGAGAAGATCGTCGGGGTTCTTAAGGATTTTGAATCCGGCCGCCGGACCATAGAGGAAAAGGAGAAGGCGTATTACGATCAGCTCAAGAAGATCGCGCGCGATATCCGGATAGCCGAATGGGAAGTGCAGAGAGCCAAAAATGAGATAATTGAGGCGAACGTGCGCCTGGTTATCTCCATCGCCAAGCGTTACACTAACCGAGGGTTAGAATTCCTGGATATAATTCAGGAAGGCAACAGCGGTCTCATGCGGGCGGCTGATAAGTTTGACTACCGCAAAGGCTACAAGTTCTCCACCTACGCCACCTGGTGGATCCGGCAGGCGATCACCCGGTCGATCGCGGACCAAGCCCGGACCATCCGGGTGCCGGTGCACATGATCGAGGCGATCAATAAAGTCTCCCGCACCCAGCGTAAACTGACCCAGGAATTGGGCCGTTCTCCCGAACCCGAGGAAATCGCGGAAAGACTCGATTTTCCCGTGCTAAAGGTTAAGTCGATTATGAAGGCGACAGTGGAGCCCATTTCCTTGAATCGTCCGATTGGCGCGGATGATGACAGCGAGCTGGCTGATTTTGTTGAAGATGAAGGGGCGGTTTCGCCGGAAAAAGCAGGGGCGCACGTCTTGCTGAAACAGAACGTGGACCAGGTACTGGCCACTCTCACCCGGCGTGAAGAAAAAGTTATCCGCCTGCGCTATGGTTTCGGCGACGGCCGGCCGCGGACTCTGGAGGAAGTCGGAATCATATTTGGTGTCACTCGGGAAAGAATCCGGCAGATTGAAGTCAAGGCTCTGAGAAAGCTCATGCATCCGAGCCGGTGTCGTAAACTGGAGGGTTATATAAGTCACACTTAACAGGACCAAATTTCCAGTAATGGGAAGGCGGTCCTTTTTTTACGGTTGAAATGTTGAAATTGTTCAATCGCCACTGCGTGGCTTGTTGAAATCGCCCGAGTTTTACGGTTTCAACGAGCGGCGCGATTCAATATTTTTAACATATCACCGCTTTTTTTATATTTAAAGCATATGATTAGAGCGGATTCTGAATCCGCTCTTCTCTAGATATATTTTTCTGTTCCATAAATATTGGGTAGGCCGAATCCTTAGATTCGGCCTACAAAAAAACCCGATCTGAGGATCGGGTTTACCCGGCCGGATGTTTTGATTTAGATAAATAGAAACTCTATTTTTTATAATTATAGATAGTTTTCTTTATCTCTGCGATTTCATCCCGCAGAGCCGCCGCTTTTTCAAACTCAAGGTTCTTAGATGCCAAGTTCATCTGGTTTTCCAGGTCTGAAAGCAGGCGGGAGATCTCCTCTTTGGGAATCTTATTTATATCCACTTTGGGCAATTCTTCCTCCACGCGTTTGGCCCCGGCCAAACGGTCTTCGCGAATAGCTTTTTGGATGGATTTCGGCGTGATACGGTGTTTTTTATTATATTCTTTTTGGTAGTTTCTTCGGCGGGTAGTTTCGTCAATCGCGCGTTTCATAGAGCCGGTGATCTTGTCTGCGTACATTATAATGTGTCCTTCTTGATGTCTCGCCGCCCGGCCCATGGTTTGGATTAAGGCGGTGTCTGTTCTCAAAAATCCTTCTTTGTCTGCATCCAGAATAGCTATTAGAGTCACTTCCGGCAGATCCAGGCCTTCACGCAATAAATTTATGCCGACTAAAACGTCATATTTTCCGGTTCTTAAATCTCTTAAAATTTCCAGGCGCTCAAAGGTGTCAATTTCCGAGTGGAGATAATTAACCGAAATATTGGCTTCTCTTAAATACTCGGACAGTTCTTCGGCCAGTCTTTTAGTCAACGTGGTGACTAAAACTCTTTGTTTTTTCTTGACCCTTTCTTTAATTTGGTGAATCAGATCGTCAATCTGGTTTTTTGTCGGCTTGACTTCAATGGTCGGGTCTAAAAGACCGGTCGGCCTTAACAGCTGCTCAACAATCTGTTTTGATTTTTGGATTTCATAAGCGGCCGGAGTGGCCGAGGTATAAATGACCTGGTTAATTTTTTGGGTGAATTCCTTAAATTTTAAAGGCCGGTTGTCCAAAGCCGAAGGCAGGCGGAAGCCGTATTCAATCAGGGCTTTTTTGCGCGACCGGTCGCCTTCGTACATTCCCCCAATTTGCGGCACGGTCATATGAGATTCATCAATGAACATCAGAAAATTTTTGGGAAAATAGTCAATCAGGGTGAATGACGCCTGGCCGGGTTTCCGGCCGTCAAAATAGCGGGAATAGTTTTCAATGCCTGAACAGAAGCCGGTAGTTTTTATCATTTCCAGGTCAAAATTCGTTCGTTGGGCAATCCGCTCCGCTTCCAGGGGCTTATTTTGTTTATTAAATTCCGCCAGGCGCAGGGCCAAATCTTTTTTAATCTGGCTGATGGCGGCGGCCTGGTTTTCCGGCAACGTGACATAGTGCGAAGCCGGGAAGATTTTTATTTCGTTGAATGTTTCCAGGTTATCCGAAGTTAGGGGGTCAAAAAGAGAAATTTTTTCCACTTCATCGCCGAAAAATTCCAGCCGAAAAGCCTCTTCCCGCAGAGAAGCCGGATAAATATCGATGACATCGCCTTTGACCCGATATGTGCCGCGCTTAAAATCAAGGTCATTTCTCTGGTATTGAATAGCGGCCAATTGTTTTAGAAAGCTTGAACGTTTTTTTGTTTCGCCTTTTTTTATTTTGACGCTCATGTCTAAGTAGGCGGCCGGGGCGCCAAGATTATAAATGCAGGAAACCGAAGCGACGATAATGACGTCGTTTCTGGATAGCAAATCCGTGGTGGCGGCGTGACGCAGGCGGTCTATCTCTTCATTGATCTGGGTTTCTTTTTCAATATAAGTGTCGGTGCGGGCGATGTAAGCTTCCGGCTGGTAGTAATCATAATAAGAAACAAAATAATTAACGGCGTTTTTCGGAAAGAATTCCCGGAATTCCGAGGCCAGCTGGGCGGCCAAGGTTTTATTGTGCGAAATTATCAAAGTCGGCCGCTGGACGCGGGCGATGATATTAGCCATGGTAAAGGTTTTGCCCGAGCCGGTCACGCCTAAAAGCGTCTGATCTCGGTATTTTTTTGACAAACCGCTAACCAGTTTATTGATCGCTTGGGGCTGGTCGCCTTTGGGCTTATATTTGGAAACAAGTTGAAATTTCATAGCGCATCTATTATACCGGATTTTTCCCTTAGAAACAATTATTAGAGGAAATTTTAGCGTTTTTTATTTTTTTCTTCATTTACCAAAATTAAAATAAGGTGTTATCATAAAAATGATGAAAAAAAAGTATTTAAACCGGATAATTTTAGGATTTATTGCCCCTATTTTAGTGGTTTTTAGCTTTTTCTATTTGGAAAAATCGGGAATTTTCGGACCGGAGAAAAGAGTTGCCGTGGGAGAGGAAATCAATTCAGAGGCTCCTTTTCCCTCGGCCAAAAGCTACGGCTATTATTTAATGCCTTATACTCGTTTTGGAGAATATGGAAGCGGCGCATATCCTGATTATTCCGCCGAGGATGTTTTTAATTTTTGGCTTGATAAGCATGATTTGATTATTAATAGTTATCTGACTGGAGATTATAAAGCCGCCGCTCCAGAAAAAACAATTATTGGCGGGACAAGCGCGACTGAAGCTTGCTGTTATGATTACGCGGCTAATGAATATTTTTGGGATGACCAATTGACCATTCTTCATGATTGGATTACAGAAAATTGGCAGACATATCCGTGGTCTTCTCAATTTTCGAGTGCGGATGTAGCTTTTGAAGATTGTTTTCTTCATCTTAGTTCAGATGTTGAATCTATGACTTTTAGCTTTACGACAACGGAAGATCTCACGATAACCGGCTATAACCCGGTTGATCCCACCCGTTCCAGGATTCCGGGTGATTGGTCTAATGATTTGTTTCTTGCCAATGTTAAATCACCTGTTTATATCAGTTTTTGGCAGGATTATTACGCCGTTTATATGATTGAGCGCTGGGGAAGCCCAACTATTGACGGTTATTTTCTTGATGTCCATGAATGGACTTTGCCTCAGTATTTTAGTACCGAAGAAGATTTCGAAAAAATAATTGAATTTACTTCCAGAGAAGAATATCTCCAGAAACTTTCTGAATTAACAATTATTATCAGAGACACGCTTCACCAGAATTACCCAGGTTCAATCTTAGCGGTAAACACATATAATACAATAATACCTGGTGACCCGCCAAAATATGCCTTTGAAGATGAGGTTGATTTTTGTGTTCGAGAGGGTTCGATTATTTATAATCTTGCTCTTGAAAAAGTGGAACAGGAAATTTCCATTGCCTATAGGCTGGGTAATGCCGGTAAGCTTGTCGCCATGCAGCATGATACCCGCGATTTTTATGATCTTAATCGTGGCAAGATTGCCGGTCTCGCCGTTTATTACATGGCGATGACGGATAATGTTTATTTTTATACATATGTTCCGCCCGGCCCGGCTTATGACCCTTACAGCAGTTGGTTTGAAGCCATCGCTTATGATATCGGAGAGCCAGCCGGGGAATATTATGTTTTCGCTCAAGGCCTGGATCCTTCAAATCTTACGGGGACCTATAAAGTTCTGGCCAGAAATTTTACAAAAGGCCTGGTTTTAGTCAAACCGCGGCCTAATTGGTCGGTGACAAATTATCTTAGTCAGTCTCAAACTACCCATAATCTTGGCGGCACTTACCGGTCCTTGAATGTTGACGGCACTTTAGGCGACCCTATTACCAGTATTACTTTACGCAACTGGGAAGGGGCGATTTTGCTGGAAAACGATACGGCCGCGCCGGAGTCAATTGATGATTTAACCGCTTCTTAAGGACAGAATAAACTGTTATAATGAATACAATGAAAAAAACAAAATTAATCCTAGCAGGTTTGTTATTTTTTGCCGGCTTGACCGCGGTTTTTGCATATTTATCTTTTGGCAAAACCGAAATTTCCAAGGCCCAGGAAATTTATGTTCATCCGAGACTTTTGTTCACGGCTGAAGAAATCCCGGCTATAAGAGCAAAAATCGCCGACGGTTTGGGCGAAGACGACCAGGCTTGGCAGAATCTGATCGGTTACGCCAATAATTTTTTGGGTTATACGATAGATCGTTTGGTTTCAGGCGAAAGCCACATGTTAAACATACCCATCTTGGCCGCCGCTTACCAGCTGTCAGACGAGTCAAATCCCAATAAATACAATTATCGCGATAAATGCAAAGACGCCCTTATCTACATGGCGGATAATTATCCCGTAACGAATAACAGTAATGACGGTGGTTCTTACCAGAGCGCTCACTATGACTCGGAAAGGATGTACAGTTATAGCCTTGGCTTTGATATGTGCTTTGACGGCGCGACGGCCGCGGAAAGAGCAAAAGTGGCGAATAAGATGATCAGTTATTTGAACTGTGTGGATACCAATTGTCTGTGGGAATGGAACTCAAAATTATACCGTCCCTATGTTAATAATGGCGGCGTCATGGCCGGCAGCTCGACGGGGCTAGTTTCAATCGCCTTGCGGGGCGAGACAGCGGACACCGCTCTCCTGGACCGGATACTACAATATTCAAATAATGTCATAAATTTGAATATGTCGAGCAATTTTGATGAAAACGGCGCCTATAACGAAGGAGATTTATACGGCCCCTGGGCCATGCGTTTTTTCATTCCCTTGATTGAAGCGCGTCTGCGTTATGACGGCTATGATTATTCGGCCTTGCCTTCTGTCAGCAACATGATAAATTGGCTGGCTTATGAAATCCGGCCGAATCCCCAGTCGCATATAAATAATTTGAACGACGCCTTATATTACACCGCTCCTCTGACCTTGCATAACACTCTTCTTGACTGGGCTCAGACTAAGTACGGAAGCAGCGTGGCTAAATACCTTAAAGTGAAAACCATGAATCAGGCTTCTTATTCTAATTTAAGCGATGTGACCGCCACTGTGCTCTGGGATACCGGTTTGGATCCGGGGAACCCAGGCGATGTTCTGCCGAAATCAGAGCTTTTTCCCCATCGCGGTCTTTATTATTACCGGACCGGCTGGCCGGCCTCAAGCGAAGCGGCGAGCGATGACACGGTTTTTTCCTATTATTCCGGCAAATTCTACGGCGGCCACGCCCACGCCGATCAGGGCCAATTTACCCTGTATTCCAAGGGAGAAAATTTTATCGTGGATAACGGCTACGGCGCGACTAGTTCGGAGGCCCATAATATAATCTTTATTGATGGCAAAGGCGAGCACGCGGCGGGCAGTTCCATCGGGACGGACGGCAACATCAGAAATTATTTGCTTAACTCCTTTGCGGATTTCATTGACTCTTCCAATAAAGCGGCTTACGACACGATGAGTGAATTTAACGCCCAGGATTACCCCTGGCCGGGAATTGATTGGTCCTGGGGCGACGTCGGATCCAACCCGGTCTTAAAAGCCAATCGTTATGTCATGGCGGTCAAAAAAAGCGAGGTAGGCGAGTATATCATTATGTTTGACGATATTGACAAGGACGGCGCTAATCATAACTATGACTGGACTCTTCATACCGGCGGCAGCAACGCTTATATTCATTTAGAGAATCCCCTTCAAATTGTCGGCGGCCGGGCCAGCAATAAGCTCCTTATATATTTAATCAATCCGGAAGTTTCGAGTTTAAGTTTCACGGAAAGCGATTATTACCCAAATAATTTTGATGGGACGACAAAAATAATGAAAGCGCGTATAAACGCCGTTAATCCCGAATTTTTTACCCTCATGCTGCCAAAGAACGTTTATACCGGTGAGCCGAGTTTTACTTTCAATAAATTGACGCTGGCGAACGGCCTGGGCGCCCGTTTAAACTGGAACAATAATTATAAGGATTATATTTTATACAACAAAGGCGTTTCTGTTTCCGCGGAAAATATCATCAGCAACGCCAAATTCACTCTGGTCAGAAAATACGGCAGCAGCCTGAGAAAATTCAGTCTTTTTCAGGGCTCAAATTTGAGCGTTGACGGCGTAAATTTGGTTCAGAGCCAGACGGCCGGGGTAAGCGCGGCCAGTGACGGGCAAACGGTTACGGTAAGTGATCCGACCCAGGTATATGTGATTTACGGTCCGACAGTAACCTCGGTCAAAGATAATAACGGACAATCGGTTGATTTTGAATCGTCTGGCGAATATATTTATATCAATACACCGGCTCCGCCAGACACAGTATCGCCATCCGCAGTCAATGATTTATTAGCTTCGTAAAAGACATGGCAAAAATATTTCAAAAAACCAAATATCAGAATAATGATAAAAATATGAAAACTTTAACTATTACAAAAACTCAGGTTCCGACTGATGTAGTGTTACTTCATAAAACTTTTATCGGCAGCTGCTATCTTGTCAGCGTTGTCGGCGTGGCCATATCTTTAATTTTCGCGGTCATTTCTATTGTTGTTCCGACCACCGCCGTGCCGGTAAAAATAACCGCTGTTGCCACTTCGAATTCTGTTACTTTGAATTGGACCGCGCCGGGCGATGATAATAATATCGGTTTGGCCGACCAGTATGATATTCGTTATGCCACTTTTCCGATAACGGAGGAAAATTTTTCTTCCGCCACAGTCGTTCCTAACCCGCCGACACCGCAGATTTCCGGAACAACGGAAACTTTTGAAGTGACAGGGCTTACTCCGGACACGCTTTATTATTTTGCTTTAAAAACCGCGGACGAGGTGCCGAATTGGTCAAATATTTCTAATTTGGTCAGCAAAAGAACCGCCGCCATTGAGAGCTGCGTGCCTTCCTGGTCTTGCGCGGACTGGTCAGTTTGCGAGAATTCAATAAAAACAAGAACTTGTCTTGATTTGAATTATTGCGGAACGGAAGACGGCAAGCCGGAAACGCAAGTGTCTTGCACGGAAATTCCGCCCCCACCGACTTGCCAGGAAAGCTGGTCTTGCACGGATTGGGCGGATTGTTTCAGGGATTATCAGCGCCGGGTCTGCACCGATCAAAATCAGTGTGGGACGACCGCCAATAAACCGGTAGAGATCATTGAATGCGCGGTCGGCGGACAGGAGCCATTAGCCCCGCAGGAAAAATACTTAGTCGTCAGTCCAAGCTTAAAGAGCGGGCCGCATATAAGAGTTTATGATAATAATTTTCAGTTAAAAAGCCAGTTTTTCGCTTATGATTTAAGCTTTAGGAACGGGGTCAATAACGCTATCGGCGATGTTGACGGCGACGGTTTGGCGGAAATAGTGACCGGAACCGGAGCCGGCAGCGCGCCTCACGTGAGAATTTTTGACACAGCGGGCAAAATTAAATATCAGTTTTTCGCCTATCCTTCCAATTTTCGGATTGGGGTGAGTCTGACGACCGGCGATCTTGACGGCGACGGCCGGGCGGAAATAATCGTGGCCCCGCAGGCCAGAGGCGGCCCCCAGATCAGAATATTCAAGTACCAGTCGGCCAGCAAAAGTTTTTCCGTCTATAAGCAATTCTTTGTCTATCCGACCAATTTTCGGCTGGGCCTGAATTTGACCTCGGCGGATTTGAATAATGACGGCCGGGCGGAGATCATCGTGGCGCCAATCTCTTATGGCGGTCCTCATGTCAGGGTTTTTACCCTTGATCCGGTCAGCGGGAATTTGAAATTATTAAGCCAGTTTTTTGCCTATGCTCTAAATTTCCGCGGCGGGGTAAATTTAACGACCGGGGACGTGGATAATGACGGCTTGAAGGAAATAATCACCGGATCGGGATCAGGCGGCGCGCCTCACGTCAGAATTTTCGATATCAAGGGCAAAGTTAAATACCAGTTCTTTGCCTCTTCCACTAATTTCCGCGGCGGAATAGACGTAACCAGTTTTGATTACGATCTGGACGGAGCAGACGAGGTTTTGACCGGCACTTATTCCGCCGGACCCCCGGGCGTGATTGCTTTTCAATTCAACCCTTTAACCAAAAAATTCACCCAGGAAAAATATTTTCTCGTATATTCTGCCAATTATCGCGAAGGGATAAGAATATCCGGCTATTAATTTAAAAATAATCTTTTAATAATAAGGAGGGTGACTTTCTTTCTTATTTTTATATATTATTATTGATGGTATAATAAATCATAATGAAAAGAAACAGCAAAATATTTGTCATTTTCTCGATAGCGGCGGTTATTATTTTTTCCTTGAGTTTTTGTTATAAGGAAAAAATATTTTTATTTGATCAAAGAACGCCGCGGGTTCTCGGAATTTCGGATGCTCACCCCCGAATTTGGCTTAATGCCGATAAATTAAGTGAATTGCAAGCAAAAATATCGGCCTCCCATTCCACATGGACAAATTTAAAAAGTTGGGCGGATAGTAATTTAAGTACATCATATACTTCTGAATTTTACGCCTTAAATACGGGTGAATTAGTGAATTTTGCCATAGTTTATAAAATGACTGGCGACAATACTTATGCTCGAGCCGCTATTGATAAGATGCTCTATATGTGGGATCACCCCTATATTAGTACTAGTGTGGATTCTTTAGATGATTGGGTTACGGGTAATAGTTGGTATACAGCTAGATATTTAGTGCCTTCTTCGGCGATTATTTTTGACTGGTGTTATGAAGCCATGACGGAAGCCGAAAGAACCCGATTTATCAGTCAGCTTGATACCTGGGCCTCCATGATCGCAGTTTCACCAACACCCTCTTGGGCTTGGCACGATTCCAGTAGTAATTATTGGTATGGATATATGTGGGCTTTAACTACAGCGGGTTATGCTTTGTTTGGTCACAGTATTAACGCCACAACCTATTTAGATTATGTGAAGAATATTATGGTGCCTGAAGCTTTAGCTCAAGTTAATGATCAAAGATTAACTTGGGATATTAGTACTGGTAATTTTGAATATGGTCGTTCTAAGGGTGGTGAATGGTCTGAAGGCAATGCTTACGGTATAGTTAATACGGAAATGTTAGTGGCTACTCTTTTTGCTATTCAGAATGCAGAAGGAATTAATAATTTTAATTCAACGTCATTTTTTGATGAGTATATAACCCACACCATTACTAATCAACCACCAGGCTCTTTAATTACTATTGATGCTGGCGATGCTTATCTGGATAATGTTAATGGTGGTAAGCTGAAGGGGCCATTTACTATGGCCGTAGCTGGGGCAATAGCTAAGAATTCTAATTCAACAGCAGCTCGTTATGGTAAATATTGGTTAGATCTATACTTAACTTCTTCTTCTAATTCTTATAAAAGATTTGAAGATTTTATTTTTTACCCAATGAGTACTAGTGCTTTAAATTTTAATCAACTGAATAAAGATTATTTTGCTGAAGGTATGCAGATTCAAAACTATCGAAGTAGTTGGTCTAATGAGGCTACTTGGTTTTATTCTCGTTTTAATATGCATTACTCTGATCATAGTAATGATGGTCAGGGAGGTCATTTTAGCCTTTGGAAGAATGGCTGGTTAATTAAAGATTATGCCTATACTCGTTATGAAGGTCCGCCGCCAAATGATGCGGTTCATAATTTAGTTTATTTACCACCCGATGGTGATGCCGAAAATGGTATGTTGTGGGATCAGCCTGATATTTTACATCGTCTTAATACTAATGATTATTTATACTACGCGGCTGATGCTTCTGATGTTTTTTCTGGACCAGAAGTAAGATGTGATTGGCGAGCTTGTAATGTTTTATTAAACCAACGGTCATTTTTTTACCTCAAAAGTAATGATAATTTACTGGTTTATGACCGTATTAAAACCGAAAACGCAGGCGATGAAAAAGCCTGGCAAGTTTATCTGGAGAATGCGCCGCAGATTTCCGGAAATATATCTTCGGCCAGCAACGGTAACGCCAAGGTTTTCATTAAAACGTTATTGCCGACTAATCCCAGTATCAGCGCCGGTACTTATGCGGGAGAGGATCGTTTACAGGTAAAATATCCTCAAGCCGCCACCGAAAATACTTTTCTTCACGTGATTGAAGCCGCCGATGGCAGTCCGGCGGCGATGTCTCCCGCCAGCCTGGTAACGGCGACAAACAGCAACCTGGTCGGTTCTTTTGTCAACCAGCAATTCATTGTGCTTTTTTCCGCCAACAACGAAATCGTTTCTGAAGCGGAGTACGCGGTCTCGGCCAGCGGGGCGGTCACGCATTTTATTACGGGTTTGGCCGCTAACACCAATTATTATTTTTCCGGGCCAACTTTGTGCAATCATCTGACGACCAACAGCGAAGGGGTGCTGTCTTTTACTTCTTCCGGCAGCGGAAAGGTAGATATTTCCACCAGTTCGCTAAATTGTCAAACGGTAGATTTAATTCCTTCGCCCTACGCTTCGGATGATCCGACGCCGGCTACTTGCGAAGAAAGCTGGTCATGTTCTTCTTGGTTAGCCTGTGAGGCAGGCAATAAAACTCGGCAGTGTTTTGATTATAACAATTGCGGCACCCAAAGTTTTAAGCCCGTTGAATCAGTCAGCTGTACCGGCGGTCAAGAGAGTGCCGCTCAAGGCCAATATCTGGCCGTGTCGCCTTCTTGGCGGGCCGGGCCACAGGTAAGAATATATAATAATAACTTTCTTTTACACAGCCAATTTTTCGCCTATGGCAAGGAATTAAGAAAAGGAGTAAATATCGCTCTGGGTGATATGGACGGCGACGGAGAAACGGAAATAGTAACCGGGCCAGGACCGGGGGCGGCGGCGCACGTCAGAATTTTTAACGCCGCCGGCCAGGCTGAAAACCAGTTTTTCGCTTTTCCCTCAAGCGGCCGACTGGGCGTGAATTTGGCGACCGGTGACGTGGATGGCGACGGCCAGGATGAGATAATTGTCGCGCCGGCGGAAAAAGGCGGGCCGCACGTTAGAATTTTTAAATATGATTCATCGGCTCATAAATATCGCTTGCTCGGTCAGTTCTTTGCTTTTCCGACTTCACTGCGTATGGGCCTGGAAATCGCCAGCGGCGATCTGAATAACGACGGCCGGGCGGAAATTTTAGCTACTCCCCGAGGGTATGGCGGGCCGCAGGTCAGAATTTTTTCGTATGCCGGTGGCCGTTTTTCTCTCTATTCCCAATTTTTCGCTTACGCCAAAAGTTTTCGGGGCGGTTTAAATATGGCGGTCGGTGACGCGGATAATGACGGGGTAAATGAAATCATCACCGCCGCCGGGCCCGGCGGCGGGCCGCACGTCAGAATTTTTAACTCGGTCGGCCAGGTAGAAAACCAGTTTTTCGCCGCCGCCACCTCTTTTCGGGGCGGGCTCGATGTCGCCGCCTTTGATTATAATGAGGACGGCGGGGATGAAATAATCACTGCCCCCTATTCCGCTGGTCCGCCGGGCATAAAGACATTTATTTATAACCGGCCGCTTTCTTCCTTTTTTGAAGATAAATCACTTACGGTTTTTTCCTCTTTGTACCGGGAAGGGATCAGGGTAGCGGGGAATTAAGATTTAATCGCATTATTTAAACAAGATTTATCTTTTTAGTAAAGTAAAAAATTATATGATGAAGAAGCAATTTTTTCTTGGCGGATTGATACTTTTTTTCTTTGCGGCCGGATTCTTATTTTTTTGGGATAATAAAATATTAGCTCAAGAAAGTTCGCCCGTTTGTGAAAGTATCGGCGCTGGCCGTTGTTTATATGTTTCGCCGGCCGGCAGCGGAACAACCTGCAGTTTTGCCAGTCCTTGTCTTTTTTCGACCGCCACCGGACTTTTCGGCACACCCGGCGACGTTATTTATTTAAGAGCCGGCACTTATCCGGAAAACCAGATCCAGGGCGATATTAATAATAAACAGGGAACAGCTCAAGCGCCGTTGATTATTAAAAATTATCCCGGAGAAAGCCCGGTCATATACCAAGAAGGCAGTTGTGTCCGGCGGTACATGATAAGTTTTTCCAACGCGCAGTATTTGATTTTTGACGGTTTAACCCTTAAACATGATTGCAATCCGCCGTCCGGGCTTTATCAGTACATGATGACAATTAATAATTCCCAGCACGTTACTTTTAAAAACGGAGAAATCGCCGGAAGCGAGACTTATCGGACCTTGGCGGGCATCCAGATCCAGTCCAGTGATTATACGACCGTGGAAAATTCATACCTGCATGATTTTACTCCGCCGACCGGCTGCGACGACTGGCCGCGGACCTGCACGGAAGCCGGCTGGCAGCAGGGCGATGGTGAAGCGCTTTACGTTTACGATTCTGATTTTTTGCTGGTGCAGAATAATCGGGTGGAAAAATGCAACCACGCCTGCATCAGCATCACTAACGGAGCCAATGCTTATGTCGGGTCTTGCCGTTACGCCCGTATTAAAAATAATTTTGTTGACGCCCGGCGGGGCGGCGGCGTCTATCTGACCGGCAATGCCGAATATTCCTTAGTCGAGGGCAATATTATTGTTCATGCCGGCGATACTACCTCAAAGAGTAAATCCGGTTTGTTTATCAACAGCTCGAACAGCACTATTCGTCGCAATGTTATATACAGTCCCTTGGGCGGCGGTTTGGATCTTTCCGCCAATAACGCTCATACAACCGCTTTTCCCGTTTATTCCTCAAATAATAATTTGATCTATAACAATACGGTTTTCGGCGCCGGCCAGGGCTACGCCGGCAGTTGGTCAACGCCCGACGATAGCGGCGGCTACAATTTGAGCGTATTTGTCCAGAATTGCCGGACGGCTTGTTCCGTAGCCGACAACACTTTTGCCAACAACATTTTTTATAAAAGCACGAACGGCAAAGCTTGGTTTTCCTCTTCTCATACGGCCTATGAGCCGGAAATAGACATTGATCTTTCAGTGTCAAATAATACCAATAATTGGCTTGAGCCTGATGACGCCAGTACGACTCCGACCAGCACTCATTGGGGCGGCAATAAATTTTATAATAATATTGTCAGAAGGGCCACAGACGGTCTGGCAGATGAAGACGTGATCGTATGGCTGCGAAGTATCTGGCCGACCCAGCAACCTTATTCAATAAATAAAATTCAAAATGAAGACCCGGTTGCTTGGCAGAATAATCTCGGCGCTGACCCTTTATTAATAAGCGAGGACCCGGACGGTTTTGGTTTGAATAACGGTTGGTGGCGCTTAAAATCCGGCAGTCCGGCGATTGACGGCGGCCGGGCCATAAACGATTCACACGGCGCCTACGTGGAAACTCTTTACCCTGGCTATGGCTGGAGTGATCTTTCCTATACGGGTTTGACGCTTGATATCGGCGCCGCCGAATATGAGGCATCAGTTTTAACAGTGCCGCCAGCCGAAAGAAGTGATAGCGATAATACGCCGTCTTCGCCGCCCGTGGCCCAAAACGGTGAAATATCCAGTTTTTTAGCGGTGGGGCCGGCCAGCCCCGGGGGACCGCATATCAGGATATATGATCAGAATTTATATCTTTACTCGCAATTTTTCGCCTATGCCTTGTCGTTCCGGGGCGGCGTTAATCCAGGGATCGGCGATGTGGACGGCGACGGTTATCTGGATATCATTACCGGGCCGGGGCCGGGAAGCGCTTCACATCTGCGAATTTTTGATTTCGCCGGCCGGGTTAAAAATCAATTTTTTATCTATCCTTTAGCTTGGCGATTAGGTTTAAGCGTGGCGGCCGGCGATGTGGATGGCGACGGTATGGATGAAATTATTACGGCGCCGCAAAGCGTCGCCGGGCCAGAAGTCAGGGTTTTTAAATACGACCCGGTTAATAACCGTTATTTTCTTCTGAATCGTTTTTTCGCTTTTCCTTCTTTTTTAAGATTGAGTTTGAATTTAGCGGTCGGTGATCTAAATAATGACGGCCGGGCCGAAATTTTGGCGGTTCCGCGTCTGCGCGGCGGGCCCCAAGTGAGAATATTCACTTTTCAAAATAATAGATTTAACCTGAAAAACCAGTTTTTTGCCTACCATACTTCTTTCCGCGGCGGCGTGAATTTGGCGGTCGCTGATGCGGATGGCGATGAGAGCCAGGAGATAATAACCGGGGCCGGACCCGGCGGCGGACCGCATATCCGGATTTTCAGCGAGACCGGCCGCTTGAAATACCAGTTTTATTCGGCCGTCACCACCTTCCGGGGCGGCGTTTCAGTGTCCGCCTTTGACCAGAATGGAGACGGTATTAAAGAAATCGTGGCCGGCGTTTATTCAAGCGGGTCGCCGGAGGTAAAGGTATTTGATTTTCAGAATAATAATTTCATAAATACAAAGTTTTTTTCCGCTTATCAGTCGAATTTTCGGGGCGGGATAAGGCTGGACGGATACTAGGCTCCGGTGATATTATTTAAGCATGATTTCTTATCTCCGCGGCCAAGTAAAAATTAAAAGCGACAAATACATCATTTTGGACGTGGCCGGGGTCGGCTACCAGATTTTTGTTTCCCCCAATACATTGAAAGAGATCGGCGACAAGGAAGAAATTGAGCTTTATACCCATCTTTATTTGCGCGAAGACGGCCAGGAGCTTTACGGATTTTTGAATCCGGAGGAAAAAGAATTTTTTGAATTACTGCTTTCGGTTTCCGGCGTGGGGCCGAAAGGGGCTTTAGGGGTCTTGGCTATCGCTTCTTTGACGGCCGTGAAACAGGCGATCATCCACGGCGATCCGGCCGTGCTTACCAAAGTCTCCGGCATCGGCAAAAAAACCGCCGAACGGATCATTGTGGAGCTGAAAAACAAAATTGATATTCTGCCCGGCGAAGACCAGACAGTTTATCTTTCCGAAGTGGGTGATTCGGCGGCTATCGACGCCCTGGTCGGTTTAGGATACTCGGCTTCCGAGGCCCGCGACGCCTTGAAAGAAGTGGATAAGGAAATTCCTGAAGTTGAGGAAAGAGTAAGAGCGGCGCTGAAGCTTTTGGGAAAAAAGTAGGGGAACAAACATGTCATTGCGAGGCCGTCAAAAGACGGCCGAAGCAATCCCGATTAAATAATAATACGGGATCGCCACGTCTCCCTTTAGGAGACTCGCGATGACAATAAAACAATAAATCGTAAATATTCAATAATTCTATGAAAAATCAAAAAGGTTTTGCGTTGCTAGCTTTATTAATCCCCGCCGCCATTATCTTGATTGGCTTGGTGGCTTTCGGACGTTATTACTATCTTCCTAAAGTTAATGAAAACAAAAACGCAAATACGAATCAGGTGGCGGTTAACACCAACTTAAATCAGAATACCAATGCGACGGTAGTAGTAGACGGAAACACAAATTTAAATCTTAATACTAATACTTCCACCGACGAAACCGCGGAGTGGAAGACGTATACGAATACGACGTACGGGTATTCCTTTAAGTATCCGGCTAGTTTCCAATTAAATACCCAGAATCAGCCAACGGAAGTCGTTGTTAGTAATGAAAATACAGGAAACATAAAAATTACGCTGGTGCATAAGCAGTATAATGTTGATGATCTTATCAGTGATCAAAGTGAGTATACAGGCATTGCTTCAAAGTCTGTTGGTGGGAAAAACGGTTATGCATATGGCTATGCTGATGCTGGTTGGGGATTTTCTTATATTAAGTTGCCGCTGAATTATGAGACAATTATTATTTCTTTTTCTTCAAGTATTGAAATGACCAATTCAATAAGCGATAATGCTACTTTTCAGAATCAAGTTCTTTCCACTTTCCAATTCACCGACGAAACCGCGGTGTGGAAGACGTATAATAACAGCACTTATAAATATCAAATTAAATATCCGGATAATTGGTTTACCAAATCATGCACTGCGGCCTACACGGCTTTTGCCAGCGTCGAAAATAGGCTGCCGCCTTGTGAAACCGAAGCCTGGGGGGATGTCCAGATTAGCGTTAACGAAGATACGTTAGCCGCTTATTATCAGGAAGATATCACGCAAACAAAGGCTTATTTAAACGTGACCTCGGAAACCGATATCACGGTGGGAGGCATCACTGCCAAGCGGCTTGCCGGCACTACCAAAGCGATGGAAGGGCCGGGACCGGAGGAAGGAACTGAAGAAATATACGTGGTTTTTATGACCGGCGGTAATATGTATCATCTGATCTACTACAAGAATACGGATAATGATTACTCGGATATTTTCGACCAGATGGTGTCAACTTTTGAATTTGTCGAATAATATTTATTAAAACCAAAATAAAGCCAAGAAGGGAAGCTGATGAGGCTCCTCTTTCTTGTTGTCGATGGTAGATAAGGGCATGGCTGTTGGCATTGTCAGAGGTTGTCAGAAATTCAAAGCACAAAGCTCAAAGCACTAAACAAATACAAATATTTAAATTCAAAATTTAAAACACGTCGAGGTTTAGATATTTGTATTTTGAGCATTGGATATTATTTTGGATTTTGTGCTTTGGATTTTGGATTTCAAAACTAAGAAAATATAGTTATCCAGCCCTAAAATCATATATCAAGAAGTATAATCAAACTTGAATTTTCTTCGATATTGTTGGATAATAAGGTAAACTATGGAAGTTAAAGAAATTAATGACAAAGAAAAATGGGACGGGTTTTTAGCCAAGCAAACTAAGAGCCAATTTTTGCAGTCCTGGGATTGGGGAGAATTCAAAAAGGCGTTAGGAGTTAGAATTTGGCGCTTGGGCATTTTAAACGAGGGGAATTTAGTCGGCGCCGGCCTGGTATTAAAAAGCCCCCTGCCTTTGCATAATAATTATTTGTACCTTCCCCGGGGCCCGGTTTTTAGTTTTAGCTTAAATTCCGAAGAAATAAGCGCGGGTTATCAAATTTTTACCGATAAGATCAAGGAAATTGCCAAGCAGGAAGATTCCATTTTTCTGAAAATTGAGCCGGCGATTGAGAAACCTTTTAGTCTTAACTTGGAAAAAATCGGCTATCACTCCGCCAAAAATATTCAGCCGCCGGACACGGTGATCTTAGATTTAGCCAAAACCGAGGAAGAATTATTGGCTGAGATGCATCCAAAAACCCGCTATAATATCCGGTTGGCTGAAAGAAAGGGAGTGAAAATTATTTTTTCCCAAGATAAAAAGGACATTGACGTATTCTATAAACTTTGCCGGGAAGTGAATGAACGGGAGAAAATAAATTCTTTTTCCCAAAAGTATTACGAAAAAATGTTTGAGGCTTTCGGTTCGAAGTTTAAAATTATCAAGGCGGAATTTGAAGGCAAGACCCTGGCGGTTAATTTGAATCTTGATTTCGGCGATCTGGAAACCTATAATCACGGCGCTTCCTGCTCGGAATGTCGTAATGTGATGGCGCCGCATTTATTGCAATGGGAATCTATCCGCCAGGCCAAAAAAGAGGGTTATAAATATTATGATTTCCGCGGTATCGCGCCAACGGATGATGAAAAACACAAATGGGCCGGCATCACCCGTTTCAAGAAAAGTTTTTCTCCCAAAACCACTCATTATCTCGGAGCTTATGATTTTATTTTCAAGTCGATGCTTTATCAATTATATTTATTAGGAAAGAATTTGAAAAAATAAATATAAATCTTTTGATTTATGAGATACGCCCTGCTCGATTTGATCCGCGTCTTGGCCGTTTTTATGGTTGTTTTTTTTCACCTAAGCACTAGATTTAGTAGTTTTTTTAGCAAAGGAATTTTTATCGGCCGCCTTTATTATTTGAGTCTGGGTTGCTTGGCGGTAACCATTCTTATTGTTTTATCCGGTTTGGTTCTGACTTTAGAATATCAGGGTAAAAAGATAAATTTTCGCGAGTTTATTTTTAAAAGATTATTTAGGATTTACTCGGCATATTTGTTTATTTTCTTTTTTGCCCTGGTTCTTTTTATTATCGAAAGCTCTAATTATCAAATTACCGTTAAAGAATTTATTGGTACGTTGACCGGATTCGGGGCTTTTTTCGGCCTTTGGCAATTAGGCGATCCCTATTCTTTCTTTAATTTTTTCGCCACCAGCTGGTTTATCGGATTGATTCTGTCGCTTTATTTACTATTTCCTCTTTTGCATCAGTTGATAAAAAAATACCGATTAAAAGCCCTTTTATTTTTCCTTGTTATAAGTATTTTTTCGCGAGCTTTGCTTGTTTCTACTCCCTTAATGGAAAAAATAGTCTTAGAATGGTTTCCTTTGGCGCGTTTATTCGAATTTAGTTTAGGTATTTATTTAGGGTTTGCCGTAAAACCGGCTGTCTGGGAAATTATTAATTCTAGGCCTAAATGGAATAATTTTTTAAGGTTTGCCAGTGAAATTTCTTTCCCTCTTTTTTTAGTCCATTATCCGCTGCTGTTTATATGTTTTGATTTATGGCGGAAAATTGGCTTAAATGTCGTTTTGGCGCTATTATTATATTTAGCGGTTTCAATTTGGGTAAGTTGGTTTTTTGCATACATATCAAAAATAATCTTAAGAAGGTTTGATTATTATAAAATAAAATAGGTATGATCAAAAAAGTCGTCATTTCCGCGGCGGGACGCGGCACCCGGATGAAAGATTTAACCCTTGAAAAGCCCAAGCATCTTTTGGAGATTGCGGGCCACCCTTTTTTATATTATCTTTTGGATCGTTTGGAAAAAGCCGGTTTTTCCGAAATGATCCTGGTGGTGGGTTATAAAAAGGAGGCTTTTGCTGATTTTATCAATAAATATCCTTTTAAACTGACGGTTATTGACCAAAACGAGATTTGCGGCGAAGATTATGGGACCGCTATCGCAATAAAAGCGGCCCGGGAATTAGTTGGCGAGGAAAATTTTGTGGCCGTGGCCGGCGATAATCTTTATTCCATTCGGGATCTAAAAAAAGGCCATCAAGAAGATGAGTTGAATTACCTCGGTGGCTTACAAGTTACTGACCCACAAGGTTTTGGCTATGTGGAATCGGATGATTTAGGTTATATTAATAATATCATTGAAAAACCGAAAAGTTATCCAGTCGGACCCGCTTTTATCAACTGCAGCCTTTATAAATTCACGCCGGAAATTTTTCAGGCGATTGACCGGATATCCTTGTCTTCCCGGGGGGAATATGAAATTACCGACGCCATCAAGATATTAGCCAAGGAAAGAAAAGTTAAATTGATCGAGCTTTCCGATTTTTGGCTGGATTTTGGCCGGCCAGAGGATATTGAAAAACTAGCCAAGCATTTAGCCGTGAGTGATTAAGCGATTTGCGCCCGAGGTCGCCGACGCTCCATAGCTTTGGCGACGGAGCGCGCACCCGCCTTGGGCGGGGAGTTGTTGAGAAGTTAAGATATTAAGAAATTTAGATTTTAAGGAATTAGTAGCGTTAGGATATTCCCCGCCAAATTTATGCCCCTGTAGTTCAATGGATAGAATGTGAGCTTCCGGAGCTTAAGATACTGGTTCGATTCCAGTCGGGGGCATAAATTTGGTGGGGGACGAAGCTTAAGATAGAAGTTCGCCTGCCCGCCAGAGTGAGTGAAACGAACGACGGCGGGATTCTCGGAGCGTAAGCGGAGATTCCGCCACCCGAAGAGGGGCGGGACTCTAGGGGGCAAAAATTTGGCGGTAAAAAATAATTTTTTAATCAGTTTTTCAATCCATGTTTATAAATAAGAAAATATTCATAACTATCGCGGCAATAATTGTAGTTATCGTTGTTTTAGTCACCATTTTTGTTTTACGACCCGTTAGCGTTTTTCATCCCTCAATGAGCGGAAGTAGCGGCGTAATGTTTAAACTTATAGATGGTGATATAAGTCAGCCAATTTCAAACCATAAAATCACTATTTGTGATGATTTAATAAAATATGACTGGGTTCGTATAACATATGAAGGATTTTGTAACTACCAAAAAGTTTGGGGGTATGTTACGACGGACCAAGAAGGCAGATTTTCTCTAAATGTAAAAAGTATAAACATAACACCGCCGACCGCAATTATGATTGATCCGGGCAAAGATTATTATGCGATTAATATTTCTCGATCGGGTACAATAACTAATAATCACAGTTCTTCTAGCCTGCGAGTGATGAATCAAGAAAAATCTGGTCATGTTATTTCAAATCTCTTCTATAACTTTGATACTAAAGAAGTAAAAGAGGTGTTTACAAACGGCGATCCTGAAAAGACATACTCTTTTGATTTGATTAATCTTATTGTTTTCAAAATAAAGTAAAAGTTGTCAGCAATAAAAAATTTAATAATTAATAATAAAACAATGAGTGATTTGTATTCTATCCTAGGCTGGGGTTCACCCATTGGCATCGGCTTGTTCCTGGCTTTGCTTGGTTTGATGATTTTTCTTCTTTCTCGGGCAGGAAAAGAAAAGAAAAAAGAATAAAAAAGAGGGTATATTCTGTTGGCTGTCTTAGTATTTTTCCGCGGCCTTTTTATGCTATAATTATGTCATGAGGAGAAAAACCAAAAAGATTGGGGATAACTTCGGAGGCGCTTTTTAAGAAAGCGCTTTTTTGTTCCTAAGGCTCTTTTCATTTTGGGGGCGCGGTTATCTGAAAAGGAGCGAGCATGACACATGGAAATGGACGGGAACCTTTGCAGGTGATTTTGGAGGCGGACGGAGTGAATATAAACGGCGTCAAATACAAGCCAAGTCAGCAGACTAGGAAAAAAGGATTTTTTGTTTTTGAGGGGGTGAAATACGAAACCATTGAGGAATTGTGGGTGGCCAAGATGCTGACCTGGATGAAGATCCCTTTTTTTCATCATGTTGTTTTTTCTTTTTTTCTTCATCCTGATGATGAAAAAGAAACGCTTTGGTGTCCGGATTTTGTGTTAGGGGATCCACATCGCTGGGTCGGTCCGCGCTGTAATGGTTCGGTCATTGTCGGTCTGGAGGTCAAAAAAAGAAAGACAAACGGTCACGCCCGCCGCCGTTCAAAAGCCCTATTGCGGGAGAAAGGAATTCCTATTTTACTGGTTTCCCGGCGGGACATTAAACCGTTTTTCCGCCGGGACTGCATGGAGCTGCCGCTAAGGCCTATAAAAAGAGGAAAAAAGGTCGCCTAGAGATTTCGCCCTCGTGGTTATAATACCAGCGAGGGCTTTTTTTAACAGGCTTATTACTTGAAAAAGACCCCCATTCGTTATAGGATTAAAACAGATATTTTAACCAAATTTACAGGGAAAGGAGGTGTATTAAGATGGCGGAAGAAAAATTAATCGGGAAAGTGACCCATTTTTTCAGCAAGATAAGCGTGGCGGTTTTGACTTTAACGGAAGACAGCCTGAAAGTGGGAGAAAAAATCCATTTCAAAGGCGGCGAGAGAGATTTTGAACAGACAGTGACTTCACTGCAGGTGGAACATCAGGAGATTCCGGAGGCGAAAAAAGGCGATGATGTCGGTTTGAAGACTGACGCGCCAGTCAGAGAGGGCGATGAAGTTTATAAAGTCTTCGAATAATATACCGTTTTTATAAATATGAAGAAGATCATTTTTGTATTTCTTTTCTTGGCCTTGGCGGCCACAATTTCCGCCTGCGCCAAAAAAACCGGTGATCAGAACGCCAACACCACCGGCCTGGTTGATATTGCGACCGGAGCGGCGGATCTTAAGATTAAAGAAAAAGCCGAAGAGAATTTGGCGATCGCTCAAGCGAGAGATATTTTTAAAATGAAAAAAGGAGAAGGCTTGGATATGTCTGATGGCCCCTGTCTTTCTAACGACTTAATTGATGACTGGGTTTTGGATATTGCCCATAACCCCCGGCAAGACGTGGATAATGAGCTGGCCAATCAATGTGAGGCGTATCGCAACGGCACAGCCCATCATTTTGTGGAATTAGACCCGGAAGGGAATTTGATCCGGGCGGAGTAGGGTTTTAGATATTTAGATATTAAGATATTGAGATATTAAGATATTAAGAGAATTTAGGAATTAAGAAATTGAATTATTGAAAAATTAGTATTCACGTAGCGCAGGCTTCCAAGTCTGCGATGGTAATAAGTCGGTTAAAGCATGTCATTAAAAAAATATAAAGCTAAGAGGAAGTTTGCCGAAACGCCTGAACCAAAAGGCGAAGAAATTAAAAAGTCTTCAGGTCGTTTTGTCATTCATAAACATCAGGCCAGCCACTTGCACTGGGACTTGCGCCTGGAAATGAAGGGAGTTTTAAAATCCTGGGCCATCCCTAAAGAACCGCCAGTTGATTTAGGAATTAAACGTTTAGCCATGCAGGTGGAGGATCATCCGGTTGATTATATTAGTTTTAAAGGCGTGATCCCAAAGGGGAATTACGGCGCCGGCCGGGTGGAGATTTGGGATAAGGGCAAATTTATCCTCATAAGCCGTTCTAAGAACGAGATAAGTTTTAAACTTTCAGGTCGCCGCCTCAAAGGCCATTATATATTAATAAAGCCTAAAGGGAGCCGGTTCGGCCCGAAAGCCTGGTTGTTTTTTCGTCTTAAACAATAGTGAAAAAATAGCGCCGTTATCAGATAACCTGTATTTTTTCTCGGAAACCTGGTAAAATAGAAAAACATTATGTAAATCGGCTTATAAAAGAATTTTAATAAATTATGGTTTTCTATAAAAAAGAAAAAATCACAGAAAAACTGGTTTTGATCGGCGTCCGCCAGGTTAACGGCAATTTAATGGCCATTGAATATTTGCAGAGTTCCGATCCTAAATTTGTGGAAGGGCTTTTTTTCTTTGCCAAGCGCTACGGCCGGGCGACTTTTGAATGGGACGGCGACGGCTATGAAATAATCCGCAACCGCAATATGATCTATACGATCAATAAATTGACCACTGAGGACGAGAAAGAAGTGATGGAATTCCGATGAAATCACTATTAAAAAAAATCATTCCTTCTTTTCTGATTCTTTTTTACCATCAGTGCCTGGCCAGGGCCGCCGCTTTTTTTTACGGCCATCCTTCAAACAAGCTGATTGTGGTCGGCGTGACCGGCACGAACGGAAAATCCACGGTGGTCAATCTGACAGCGAAAATTTTAGAGGGATCGGGATCAAAAGTCGGTTTGACCTCCACCTATAATTTTAAAGTCGGCGATACAGAGTGGCTTAATGACAAAAAGATGACCATGCTCGGCCGTTTCGCCCTGCAGAAGTTTTTGCGCCGACTGGTCAAAGAAGGCTGCCGGTACGCGGTCATTGAAACCTCTTCCGAAGGGATAAAGCAGTCCCGCCATTTAGGCATTAATTATGACGTGGCGGTTTTTACCAATCTGACGCCGGAACATCTTGAGTCCCACGGCTCATTTGAAAATTATAAATCCGCGAAAGGGAAATTATTCGTCCGTCTATCTCAGGGAAAAAGAAAAGAAATTGACGGGAAAATAATCAATAAGATTTCCGTAGTGAATTTAGACGATCCAAGCGCCGATTTTTTTCTTTCTTTTCCCGCGGATGATAAGTTCGGGTTTAGCCTGAAAAAAGGAAAACAATATCAAGGAATAAAAATATTTTGTCCGGGAAAATATTCCGTTGATAAAAACGGCGGCCGTTATCTTATTCAAGATCAGGAAATTAAATCAAAGCTTTTAGGAGAATTTAATATTTATAACTCTTTGGCCGCTTTGGCCGTCGGTTTTTCGCAAAACATCCCTCTAGAGAAAATAAAAACGGCATTGGAAAAAATAAAGAGTCTGCCCGGCCGTTTGGAATTTATTAATGAAGGTCAGGCTTTTAAAATAATAGTGGACTATGCTCCGGAACCGGGATCCATGAAAAAATTATACGAGGTGGTGAATCTGCTTGAGAAAAAAAGGATCATCCATGTCTTGGGTTCCTGCGGCGGCGGCCGGGACAAAGCCCGGCGGCCGATTTTAGGGGAGATGGCTGCGGCCAAAGCGGATATCGTTATCGTAACTAACGAAGATCCTTATGACGAGGATCCCCAGGCGATTATTGATCAGGTGGCCGCCGGAGCGGCGAACAAGGGTAAAATAAAGGATAAAGATCTGTTTACTATTTTAGATCGGCGCCAGGCGATTGAAATGGCGATAAAAGTGGCCCAACCGGGCGATTTAGTGTTATTTACAGGAAAAGGCGCGGAACAAGCCATTTGCGGAAAAAACGGGCAAAAAATTCCTTGGGATGAAAGAAAGGCAGTTAGAGAGATATTGGCTAAAATGAGATAAATTGTGGATAAACTGGGGAAGTAACTCTGCTGAGCATAAATACAGGATTTGTTTTTATAATAATATTTAGCTAATTATAGCCAAAAATTATTATATATTTGCCATTTCAGAAAATATCCTAAAAGCATTTGACAGTTATCCGAGAATAGGGTATATTTTTGAGTACAGTCTTTTACATATTTCATATTTTTACTTATATTTTCTCTAAAATTCCGCTTAATTAAAGCGTTTAAATTTTACCTATAATATCAAATAGGTATTTTAAATTACGGACTTTTTTTAAAGTCCAATAATCCTCTTATAACTTCACACTTCCCAAAATCAAAAAGGGAAGGGGTTTTAAAGGGGAAGAAAGCACATTAATGAGCGTCCAATACGAAGGTAGAAAATTTTTTACTAAGCTTCACGAAGCCATTCCTCTACCCGATCTTATTGAAGCCCAGAAGCGGTCTTATGATTGGTTTTTCCGCGAAGGTTTGAAGGAACTTTTCGAGGAAATTTCTCCCATAAAGGATTTTATCGGGAGAGATTTGGAATTATATTTTTCCGATTATTATCTGGATGAGCCGAAGTTTGACGAGATCCAGGCTAAAGAAAAAAATATCACCTATGAAGCGCCGCTTCGCGTCCAGACAAGATTGCATAATAAGAAAACGGGCGAAATAAAAGAGCAGGAAATTTTTTTGGGTGATTTTCCTTTAATGACCGACCGGGGGACTTTCGTGGTCAATGCCATTGAAAGAGTTATTGTCAGCCAGCTGATCCGTTCCGCTGGCGTTTTTTTTACTTCTGAATTCATCCGGGGCCGCCGTTATTACGGAGCGAAGATCATTCCCAACCGCGGCGCCTGGTTGGAGTTGGAAACCGATATTAACAACGTTATTTCCGTAAAAATTGACCGCAAGAGAAAAGTGCCTATCACCGCCCTCTTGCGGGCTTTTGGTATGGCTAACAACGAAGAAATGTTAAGTTTATTTAACGACGTCGATAACCATCCAAGCAATAAATATATTCAGTCAACGATCGCCAAGGATATTTCGCGCAATGAAGCGGAAGGCCTGAAAGAAGTTTACAAGAGGATCCGACCCGGCGATCTGGCGACCGTGGAGAACGCCCGCGACCTGATCTACAAAATGTTCTTCTCTTTTGACCGCTATGATTTCGGCAAGGTCGGTCGCTATAAATTGAACCATCGCTTTGGCTTTGATTTTCCTTTGGATAAGACCCGGCGGGTCTTGCAAAGAGAAGATCTGATCGCCATTATCAAAGAGATCATCAATTTGAATAATTCTCAGAAAGAGGCGGACGACATCGATCATCTGGGCAACCGTCGGGTAAGGGCGATCGGCGAGCTGGTGCAGAATAAATTCCGCGTCGGCCTGGCCCGGATGGAAAGAATCGTCAAGGACCGGATGAGCACTTTGGATATTTCCACTCTTACTCCCAATCAGTTGATCAATGCCCGGCCGGTCATCGGCGTGGTCAAAGAATTCTTCATGTCTTCGCAGCTTTCTCAATTCATGGATCAGACCAATCCTTTGGCCGAACTCGAGCACAAAAGAAGATTGTCGGCTATGGGTCCCGGCGGGTTATCGCGGGAGCGGGCCGGTTTTGACGTCCGCGACGTGCACCGCACCCATTACGGCCGCATCTGCCCGATCGCCACGCCGGAAGGCCCCAACATCGGCTTGGTCGGCCATTTATCCTCTTACGCCCGGATCAATGATTATGGCTTTATTGAAACTCCTTTCCGGAAAGTGAAGCATGATCCGGCCAATAAGATCGAGGAAATTTCAGGCGAGACAGCCCGAGAGGATATAAAAAATCCTTCAGACGGAGAAATAATGGTCAAGGCCGGAGAAAAAATCACGGAGGTCGCGGCGAAGCAAATCAGCAAAACAACTCTTAAAACCATACCCATAAAGCCCCGGGTAACGCCAGACGTGGAATATTTGGATGCTTTCACCGAAGAAAAACGCATTACGACCGCGGCCACTACTCCCTATGATGACAATTGTTTTTTTCTTAATGAAAAAGCCGAGGTGAGGAAATTCGGAGAGCCGACCATGGAAAGCGTCAACCTGATTGATTATATGGATGTTTCACCCAAGCAGATAATTTCCATTTCCACCGCTTTGATCCCATTTTTGGAGCATGACGACGCGGTCAGAGCCTTGATGGGCTCGAATATGCAGCGCCAAGCGGTGCCTTTAGTCCGGATGGAAGAGCCGATCGTCGCCACGGGAGCGGAAAGCCGGGCAGCCAAAGATTGCGGCCACGTAGTTATTTGTAAAAACGACGGCTTGGTCAAAGAAGTCCAGGGCGATAAAATTATTATTTTAGAAGATAAGACCAATAATCTCGCGACTTACCAATTGAAGAAATTTTTCCGTTCCAATGCCTCAACCTGCATTGATCAGCGTCCGAGCGTGGAAAAAAACCAGAAAGTAAGGAAGGGTGAAGTGATTGCCGACGGCACGGCCATTTCTCACGGAGAACTGGCCTTAGGCCAGAATGTTTTGGTCGCTTTCATGCCCTGGGAGGGCGGTAATTACGAAGATGCGATTTTAATTTCGGAACGGCTGGTGCGGCAGGATTTATATTCTTCCATTCATATCGCCGATTATGTGGTTGATGTCCGCGATACCAAACTCGGTCCGGAATTGGTGACCCGTGACATCCCTAATGTTTCCGAGGAAAAATTAAAAGATCTGGATGAAGAAGGGGTAGTGAGGATCGGGGCGATGGTTGTTTCCGGGGATATCTTAGTCGGTAAAATCACTCCCAAAGGGGAAACAGAATTATCAGCGGAAGAAAAGTTACTGCGGGCTATCTTTGGCGAAAAAGCGAAGGACGTCAAAGACAGTTCGCTTTATCTGGAGCACGGCGAGCACGGCAAAGTGGTAAATATTAAAATTTTCTCCCGGGAAAAAGGCGATAAACTGCCTTCCGGCGTGATAAAGCAGATCCAGATTTCCGTGGCTCAGCTCCGCAAAGTGCAGGTCGGCGACAAAATGGCCGGCCGCCATGGCAATAAAGGGGTGATTTCCCGCGTGGTTGCTTTGGAAGATATGCCATTTTTAAAAGACGGCACGCCGATTGATATAATATTAAATCCTTTGGGTATCGCTTCGCGCATGAATTTGGGCCAGGTATTGGAGACTCATTTGGGCATGGCGGCCAAGCATTTGGGCTATAAAGTAATTAGCCCGGCTTTAGACGGCGTGGATGAAAATATTATTAAGCAAGAATTAAAACGGGCCGGTTTTCCGGAAGACGGGAAAGTGACCCTTTATGACGGCCGGATCGGAAAAACTTTTGACCAAAAAGTGACGGTCGGATATATCTACATGATGAAGCTGAATCATATGGTGGAGGATAAGATCCATCAGCGTTCCATCGGCCCTTATTCGCTGGTCACTCAGCAGCCGTTAGGGGGCAAAGCTCAATTCGGCGGGCAGCGTTTCGGGGAAATGGAAGTCTGGGCTTTGGAAGCTTATGGCGCCGCCCATACTTTACAGGAGATCCTGACCATTAAATCTGATGACGTGCCGGGCCGGTCCAAAGCTTACGAGTCAGTCATTAAAGGCGAGCCGATCAAGAAAATTAACGTCCCGGAATCTTTCAATGTCCTGGTCAGAGAGTTAAAAGGCTTATGTTTGGATGTGGAGCTGATCGGGAAAGTGGCTGAGAAAAAAGAAGAAATAAAAGCCAAGGACGAAAGCGAAAAAACAGAAGTTAAGAAAGAAAATATTAAAGAGAGCGAATAATATATATGATGCCGGAAGTAAACACTTTTGATTTTAAAGCGATAAAATTAAAACTCGCCTCGCCCGAGATGATTTTGAATTGGTCGCACGGAGAGGTGACCCGGCCGGAAACGATCAATTACCGGACGCAAAAACCGGAAAAAGACGGCCTTTTTTGCGAAAGAATTTTCGGCCCGTCAAAGGATTGGGAGTGTTATTGCGGCAAATACAAAAGAATAAGATATAAGGGGATCGTATGCGACAAGTGCGGCGTGGAAGTGACGCGTTCTCTTGTCAGAAGAGAAAGAATGGGCCATATCAAACTATGCGCTCCGGTTTCGCACATTTGGTTTTTACGCGGCGTGCCCTCCCGCATCGGTTTGGTCTTGGATCTTTCCATTCAGGAGCTGGAAAAAGTCGTTTATTTCGCCAACTTCATCATCATTAAAGTGGATGATAAGTTAAAACTTGAGACTCTGGAGCAGATAAATCGCGAATACCAGGTCAAGAGAAAAATGATCGATGATGATTTTAACCAGCGCGCCCAGAAGATAAAACAGAGTAAGAATGAAAGCCTGATCAAGGCCAGGAATGAAGAAAGTAAAAAGAAATTTGAAGAAAAATATAACCAGGAATTATTCAGCAACGCCGAAGGGAAGAACGAGGAATTGAGGAATCTGGACGAGACGGTGGAATTGGCGAAAAAAGAGCTGAAAGAATTGAAACCCAAGCTGATAATTTCAGAAAATAAATATCAGGATCTTTCCCTGAAATACGGCCATGTTTTTGAGGCGGGAATCGGGGCGGAAGCGGTCCAGAAACTGCTGAAAGAAATTGATTTGGACGCCATTATTAAAAAATTGGACGAGGAACTGGTTGAGGCGCCGGAAAACAAAAAAAGACGCCTGATAAAGCGTGTCCGACTGGTAAAAAATCTGAAAAAGAATAATTTACGGCCTGATTCCATGATCCTGACGGTGGTGCCGGTCATTCCGCCGGATCTGCGGCCGATGGTCCAGTTGGACGGCGGCCGTTTCGCCACTTCCGATCTTAATGACTTATACCGGCGGGTGATCAACCGCAACAACCGTTTGAAAAAACTACTGGAATTGAACGCGCCGGAAGTCATCTGCCGCAACGAAAAAAGAATGCTGCAGGAAGCGGTCGACGCTTTGATCGATAATGGCGCGCGCCGCGGAAAGACCGTGACCGCCTCCACCGGCCAGAAAAGAATGCTTAAATCCATCGCCGATATGCTGAAAGGCAAGCAGGGCCGTTTCCGCCAGAATTTGCTCGGTAAGCGCGTCGATTATTCCGGCCGCTCCGTGATCGTCATCGGTCCGAATTTAAAACTTCATCAATGCGGTTTGCCGAAAAGAATGGCCTTGGAGCTTTTCCGGCCTTTTGTCATTTCCCAGCTTATTAAAAGGGAACTGGTCCACAACGTAAGATCGGCGGGCCGTTTTATAGAAACAGGCCGGCCGGAAGTTTGGGATATTTTGGAAGAAGTGACCAAGAACGCCCATGTTCTATTGAACCGGGCCCCGACCTTGCACCGCTTGGGTATTCAGGCTTTTCAGCCCATCTTGATCGAAGGCAAAGCTATTCAGATCCATCCTCTGGTTTGCCAGGCTTTTAACGCGGATTTTGACGGCGACCAGATGGCGGTCCACGTGCCCTTGACCGAGCAGGCCAAGAGAGAAGCCAAGGAAATCATGCTTTCTTCCAAAAACCTGCTTAAACCGGCCACCGGCTCTCCGGTCACGACCCCTTCCCAGGATATTGTCTTAGGCTGCTATTATATTACCGTTATCCGGGAGGTAAAAGGAAAAAAGACGAAATATTTTTCCGGAGAAGAAGAAGCACTGATGGCCTATGACCATGATCTTATCGCTCTCCATGAAAAAATAATGGTGCCTATTAAAAATAAGATGCTGGAGACGACGGCCGGCCGGATCATTTTCAACGCGATTTTGCCGGAAGAATTAAAATTCGCCAACCTTGTCTTGGATAAGAAAGCCCTTTCCCAGATCATCAGTCAGTCGCTGAATATTTTGGGCGGAGAAAGAACGGTGGTTCTCCTGGATGATATTAAAAAATTAAGCTTTAAATATTTGACTCTTTCCGGGCTTTCGTGGGGGATGGACGATCTTCCGATTCCCGCCGCCAAAAAAGATCTGATGGCGCAGGCGGAAAAGAAGGTCAGCGAGATTGAAGAGCATTTTAACTCAGGACTTTTAACGGAAAAAGAAAGACACGTCAAAATTATCGAGGTTTGGGCCAAGATAAAAGATGAAATCCAGGAGGTCTGCAAAAAATCACTTGATCCCTTGGGCTCGGTCTATACCATGATTGAATCGGGTTCCCGCGGCAGTTGGGGACAGATCACCCAGATGATCGGGATGAAAGGCTTAGTGACCAACCCGGCCGGGGAAACGATCGAGCTGCCGGTCAAAGGCAGTTTTAAGGCGGGTTTTGACGTCCTGGAATATTTTATTTCCACTCATGGCGCGAGAAAGGGCTTGTCCGACACGGCCTTAAGAACGGCTAACGCCGGCTATTTGACCCGCCGTTTGATCGACGTGGCCCAGGAAGTGGTCATTTCCGAAAAGGACTGCAAAGATAACATCGGGGCGGTGATCAACCGCAAAGAATGCGAAGAAATGGGAGAGAGCCTGGCGAAACGCGTTTTCGGCCGGACGGTCATGGAAAAGATAATTGACCCGAAAACCAAAAAAGTGATCATTGAGAAAAATGAAGTGGTGACCGATGAAATCGCGAAAAAATTGGAAAAGATTGATCTGGAAAGCGTCCATATCCGAAGCGCCCTGCACTGTGAGGCGAAACGCGGACTGTGCCAGAAATGCTATGGTTATGATCTGGGCTTTAATAAAGTGGTTGAGTTCGGGACGGCGGTCGGAATCATCGCTGCCCAGAGTATCGGCGAGCCGGGCACTCAGCTGACCATGAGAACTTTCCATACCGGCGGCGTGGCGGGTCTTGACATCACTCAAGGTCTGCCTCGGGTGGAAGAAATCTTTGAAGCGCGGTCGGTCAAGCGGCCGGCTTTGATCGCGGAAGTTGACGGACAGGTAAAAATTGAAGAGCAGAAAGACGGACGGATCATTAAGATCAATTACGAGGGCGAAAAGGAAGATATTATTTTTGAGGATAAGATTGACAAGGAAAAATTGAAAGTGAAAGACGGACAAAAGGTCAAAGAGCAGACTTTGGTCTACGCGGACAAGAAGAAAGAGATCAGGACGAATCGGGCCGGCACGATCAAACTGGAAGATAACAAAATTAAATTAGCATATTCCCAAGAGACGCAGAAAGAATATCTGGTACCGGTCGGGTTCGCGATTTGGGTGAAAGACGGCGACTTAGTGGCCAAGGGAACGCAGCTGACCGAAGGCAGCCTGAATCTTTACGAGCTTTTCAAATTATGCGGGGTGGAGGCGACCCAAAAATACGTGATCAAGGAAATCCAGTATATTTATTCTTCACAAGGCCAAAAATTGAACGACAAACATATTGAGGTGATCGTCCGCCAGATGTTCTCCCGCGCTTACGTTAAAGACGCCGGCGACACCGAACTTTTGGCCGGAGAAATCATTGATTCAAATTCCGTGAAGATATTCAATGAAGAGGCGAAGAAAAAAGGCGGCCGCGAAGCCATGGTGGAGCCCTTGCTTTTAGGCATTACCAAGGCTTCTTTAACCACGGACAGCTTCTTGTCCGCCGCCTCATTCCAGGAAACAGCCCGCGTTTTGATCGAAGCGGCCGTCACCGGCAAAGTTGATTATTTGCGGGGGCTGAAAGAAAACGTCATCATCGGCAAATTGATCCCGGCGGGCACGGGTTATCATAAAGAAGCAGAATAATTTTTTTCAAGAATTATTATAAAAAAATCCCTAATCTTAGGGATTTTTTAGTCTATTTTTATAGCCTTACTAAACCCTTGACTTTAATATAAATTAGATTTATAGTATTATGTTATACTAATATTAGTAGTTCGTTTCCAATCAAAAATAATGGAGGTAAGTGATGAAAACTAAAATGAGTTTACTGATTCTTGTATCGCTTTGCTTAATTATTTCATCAGTCGCGGTTAGCCAGCTTTATGCCTGGGGAAAGAAAGAAACTAAGAAAGAGTTTCATTATGAGTTTCTTTCCGGCTGGAGGGTAGTTAATATTCTTCCGGCTGATGAAACTAAACAGGTCAGCAATTATAAAAGCATGAAATCGCGTTGCGCAGGATGCGTAGAAGAAGGTTTTAAGAACGGTAATTTTCTCTTTTTCCACGAGATAAGCAAAGTAGATTTTGAAGGTTGGTGGACGATCATTGTAGATATTCCGCCTGATTATTTTCTGAATATTCCCAAGCAAGCAAGTATTATCATGAAAACTGTTGATACGCAGGGAGATACCTTGCGGTTTAACAGTACGCGGATTGTTTTCTGCAAAGGTTGGACACCAGACTTGGGCGGAAAAAGATGTTTACAGCACACTGTTCTTGATAATTCTTCATCCGGTATTCAAGTCAAGCCCTATCGTGATATTGGTTCTGAAGAATTTCAGAATGGTGAAGTGGACGGAGTAAAGTATATCGTCGGTTATATTTATTTCGGTGAAATTCCGGAATGCCAAAAAGTGGTGGGCTTCTTGTTCCCCCGGAACATAGACGCTTACCCTGTCAATAACCGAGTTACAAGGAGGTGATAAGATGAAAAAGCTGAGGAAAAACAGTCTCCGAAGACTGGTGATGCTTGTCGTGATCATGGTGATCGCCGCCGCGACCTACGTCAGCGTCACGCCGACTCCAGTCAAGGCCTTCGACGCCTGTGAAGCAGCAGCGAAAGCCGATAACCGAAATCCCGTGCTCAACTTTCTCTGCTGGGTCGACATCATGTTCGACTACTACTTCATGAGCGGAGAAATATAGCTCTTTCACTGTTCGCCAACCGTGCGGAAGCCCCTGCTTCCGCACTTTTTTATTATTGTCATTATTCCAAAAAAGTGCTAAAATATAAACAATAATATGGTGAAAAAGGGCAGGAAATTTGAAAGAGAAAGGGGTGAAAAGGAAAAAGAGAAAGAGAAAACCCCGGTCTTAAAACCCGAAGCCAGGCACGGCATCTGGGTGGTGGTTTTATTTACCCTGGCGATTTTGGGCTTTCTTTCCCTTTTTGACCTGGCCGGCGGCTTGGGCCGGGTGCTGGCCGATATCCTTAAAAATCTATTTGGCTGGGGGAAATTTATTTTTCCTTTTTTACTGTTGATCATAGGATATTTTCTTTTAAGACCGGAACAATACCGCTTGAAATCCACTAATTATCTCGGTCTTATTTTTTTCACTTTAAGCTATTCAGGCCTTTTGCATCTCTTTATTAAATTGGATCTGGCGTTAGAAAAAATTCCTGAAGGGGTCGGGGGCGGTTACGCCGGCCTGGTTTTAAGCTATCCTTTCCAAAAAATCATGGGTTTCTGGGCGACCCTAGTCGTTTTAATCGCTATTTTGATAATTTATTTGTTAGTCATGTTCAATACTTCTTTGCAGAATATCGCGGAAAAAAGAGGCTTGTTTAATTATCTTTTTTCTAAGATAAGCGCCCGTTTTTCCCGTCCCCCTAAAGAATCTGACGTCTATGATTCCGCCAGTTTTACCCGGCGGGATATCGCCAAAGAAGTGGAGGAAAAAGAAGAAGAAAGAGAAGACAGAAAATCCGCTTTGGCCGGAGAAAAAAAGGGCCAGACCGCTATTCCCATGGCGGAAAAGCCGAAGAAAGTCAGGCGAGAAGTCCATATTTCCCTGGATCTGTTGGACAGCAATTCCAGCAAGCCCAGAAGCGGCGACATTGAATTGAATAAAATGAAGATAAAAAAGACGCTGGAGAATTTCGGCATTGCCGTGGAAATGGGAGATGTCAATGTCGGGCCGACGGTGACCCAGTTTACTTTAAAACCGACGGAAGGGGTCAAGCTTTCCCAAATAACGAGCCTGCAGAATGATATCGCCTTGGCGCTCGCCGCCCACCCCATCCGGATGGAAGCGCCGATCCCGGGCAAGTCGCTGGTCGGCATAGAAGTGCCGAACCAGACGGTGGCTCTGGTCAATTTAAAAGAAGTTTTATCCTCGGATTCTTTCAAGAATCGCCGGTCAAATTTATCCTTTGCTTTGGGCAAAGATGTTTCCGGCCGTCCTTTGGCCGCGGATCTGGATCCTATGCCACATCTTTTGATCGCCGGCGCGACCGGTTCCGGCAAAAGCGTCTGCGTCAACAATATCATTATGAGTATGATGTTCGCCAATTCGCCGGACGATTTGAAATTCATTCTGGTCGATCCGAAAAGAGTGGAGCTGACGGTCTATAACAACAATCCTTATCTATTGTCGCCGGTCATTACGGAGGTGAAACAAACGATCAACGCTTTGCGCTGGCTCGTTTCGGAAATGGACCGGCGGTTCCAGACCCTTTCCAAGACCGGCAAAAGAGATATCCATGTTTATCACCGCGAGGTGGAAGACGGCATGCCATATATCATATTAATTATTGATGAATTGGCGGACCTGATGTCCGTCGCTTCCGTTGAAGTGGAATCAGCGATCATCCGTCTGGCCCAGATGGCCCGGGCCGTGGGCATCCATCTGGTTTTAGCCACCCAAAGGCCGTCGGTCAACGTCATTACCGGTTTGATCAAGGCAAATATCACCGCCCGCATCGCTTTTAATGTCGCTTCGTCCGTTGATTCACGCACCATCCTTGATACCAGCGGCGCGGAAAAACTTCTGGGCAAGGGCGACATGCTTTTTATAAATTCCGAGCTGTCTAAGCCCAAGAGACTGCAGGGATCATATGTCTCCGACAAAGAAATAGAAAGAGTGGTTAATTTCGTGCGCGGCCAGGTCAAGACGGAATATAATGAGGAGATCACGGAAAAATCCCAGGAGCCGCCTTTGGGCTCCAGTATGGATGATTTGGGCGATGATGAACTGCTCTCTCAATCTAAAGAGGTAATTTTGCGAGCCGGCAAGGCTTCCGCTTCCCTTTTACAGCGCCGATTGCGGATCGGCTATGCCCGGGCGGCGCGCATTTTGGACCTGCTGGAAAGCCAGGGGTTTATCGGGCCGGCTGACGGGGCCAAGCCGCGGGAAGTTTTTTCCCGCCGGCCCGGCCAGGAAACAGGACCAGATGAAGAGAGCGAATCAGAGGAGATTATTGGCGGAGAAAGATCAGAAGATGAATCAGAGGAAGAAAAAGATGGGATTTAAACAAAAAGAACTTTCAAACAAGACTCTGGGCGAAAGGCTGAAAGGCTTGAGAGAAGAAGCCGGCCTGACCCTGGAGAGTTTGAGCGACCAGCTGGGGATTACGCTTCCTTATCTGCAGTTTTTGGAAGAAGGAAGATATGAAAGACTGCCCGGCGAAATTTATATCATCAGTTTCTTGAAAAAATACGCCCAGGCTTTGCGCATTAACGAGGACAAAGTTTTAAAACTTTATAAAAAAGAAAGGCAAGTGACTCAACAGCTGGAAAAGAAAGGCAGCGGCTTGTATTTGCCTCCTAAATCCAAAGTTAACTTTTCGCCGTTTAACCCTAAATTTTTCCGCAATCTGATAATCGCCTTTTTAGTTTTAGGAATATTAATTTATTTGAGCTGGGAATTAACGCACGTGATGTCTTCGCCTTCCTTGAAAATCAGCTATCCGCCGGAAAAATTCACCACCCAGCAGGAAAATATCGTGATCGCCGGCCAGACCGAGCCGGAAGTGAAAGTCCTGGTCAACGGCAAGGAAGTGTACGTGGACACCAAAGGAGCTTTCAGCGAAGAGATAATTTTGAAAGAAGGGGTGAATGTGATAGATATTTCCGCTTATAAAAAACAAGGGAAGGAAACGACGATCACCCGTGAAATTTTATACCAAATCAATAAATAATTAAAAATAATTTTGGTGGCAGAAAGGATAAATATATGGTAGTTAAAAAATCCTCCAGAGGCGGATCCGTCTCTGACGGAGAAAAATCAAGCGGCAAGGCTAACGCGGCTTTAGCCGCCATTGAGCAGATCAAGGAAAGGTTCGGCGCCGGCTCCATCATGAAGTTCGGCGAGGCCAGAAGCGTGGACGTGCCGGCGGTTTCCACCGGCTGTCTTTCTCTGGATATCGCCTTGGGAGTGGGCGGACTGCCCCGAGGCCGGGTGGTGGAAATTTACGGGCCGGAAGCTTCCGGAAAAACGACTTTAGCCCAGCACGTGGTGGCCGAGGTGCAAAAGCTGGGCGGACTGGCGGCTTTTATTGACGCCGAGCACGCCCTGGATCCGGTTTACGCCAAAAAAATCGGAGTCAATGTCGATGAATTGTTGATTTCTCAGCCGGACACTGGGGAGCAGGCCCTGGAGATCCTGGAAACTTTAGTCCGTTCCAACGGCGTGGATATTGTGGTGGTTGATTCGGTGGCGGCCTTAACCCCTAAAGCGGAGATAGAAGGGGAAATGGGCGACCAGCACATGGGTCTGCAGGCCAGGCTGATGAGCCAGGCTCTGCGCAAATTGACGGCCATAGTCTCTAAAACCAAGACCATCGTGGTTTTCATCAATCAGACCAGAATGAAGATCGGGGTTTTCTTCGGCAATCCGGAAACGACCACCGGCGGCATGGCTTTGAAGTTTTATTCTTCCGTCAGGATCGAGACCCGGAGGATCGGCCAGATCAAAAAAGGCGAACAGGTGGTGGGCAACCGGACCCGGGCCAAAGTGGTAAAGAACAAAGTGGCCGCTCCTTTTAAGTCAACGGAGTTTGACCTGTTGTATAATGAGGGAATTTCCGCTTCAGGCGACGCTTTGGACACGGCCATGCTATACGGCGTGGTGACCAAGACCGGCAATAGTTATATTTATGGGCAAACGAAATTAGGGGTGGGACGCGACAACGCCCGCGATCATCTGAAAGAACATCCGGAGTTGATTACCGAAATAAGAAAAAAAGTTTGGGAAGCGGTGAGAAACCGGGAAAACAGCGAAAACAAGGCTTAAAAATTCCAATATAAATAAAACCCGTCAGATCAATTCAGGCGGGTTTTATTGTATCTAAATAGGAAACAGGATAGCTATAATTATTTGATTATTTGGTTCCAAGCTTAATTTTTTTCATAAATAAATAATTCTTAAAGCCATATTTTTCCCACGTTTTATTGGCAATATTGTTTTTTGCGTGGACGGTTAATTCAACATACTCCAATTTTTTGTCTTTAAACCATATGTTAAATTTCATAATAAATTTTTTGGCTATACCTCGTTGTCGATAATTATTATCAACAAATATGTCGCTTATAAAACCAATTTTTCTTTTATTATAAACTGGCGATCTTAATTTTGTTTCACCGAGCGCATAACCAACTATTTTATTATTAATTTCGGCGACCAGCAAATACCTATTTTTTGAATGAATGCATCTTCTAAATAATTTATTATATAAATCCCCGACATTTTTAACGGGAGAAAAATATGAATCAAGGTTTTGATGATATTTTAAGAGATTAAGCGCAAATAATACTATTTGATGAATATCCTTAATTTTTGCTTTTCTTATTATTATAAGTTTGGTTTTTGAATAAGTTTGTTCCATAAATTTACATTGATATATCTATTAAGATAGGTCAGATTAATACAGCTCTAATTATATCAAATTACAATAATAATAAAAAACAGCTTATTTAGGCTGCATTTTATCTCAATATCTTTCAGCTAGAGGCTGATCCGCGCTCCGTCGCCAAAGCTATGGAGCGTCGGCGACCTCGGGCGGAAATCTCTCAATATCTTCCGGCCCAAGGCCGGTCAGCCTCGGGCTGAAATATCTCAATTACTTATTCACTCTTTCCACGTATTTTCCGGTTTCCGTATTGACCAGGATATTTTCCCCATTTTTTATGAAGAGAGGCACTTTAACGTTATGGCCGGTTTCCAAAGTAGCCTCTTTCATCACTGAGCCTTGAGCGGTGTCGCCTCTTACTCCTTCACTGGTTTGCGTCACCTCCAATACCATTTTAATGGGGATGACCAGGTTTATCGGCCGGCCTTCAAAAGATAATATCTGCACGTCCGAACCTTCCTTGATATAATTGACTTTATCGCCGATCTGATTTTTGCTCAAAGAGAACTGGTCATAAGTGGTATTATCCATGAAAAAATAATTTTCCCCTTCCTTGTATAAAAAATTCGCCTTGGCTTGAATAAGGTCGGCTTCTTCGAATTTATCGCTTCCGCCTTTGAATGTTTTATCCACGATCGCGCCGGTGATCAGATTCTTGATTTTGGTGCGCAAAATTCCCTTGCTCTGGGCCATCTTGATGTGATCCGAATAGATGACTTCGCAAGGCTCTCCGTTATATTTAATGAAAACACCGACTTTTAGATCATTGAGGGTGAGCATATTACCGGGGAATGAAAGGAAGCAGGGCCATAAAGCGGGCTCTTTTGATCGCCTGGGAGAGTTTTCTTTGGTGCTTGGCGCAGACGCCGGAGCGCCGGCGAGGCGCAATTTTAGAATAAGAAGAAATAAAACGCTTTATCGTAGGCACGTCTTTATAATCAATCGCGGTCCAATTATTCAGGCAGAAATAGCAATTTTTTTCTTTTGGTTCCATTATAGGTTTCATAGTTTAAAAGGGGATATCCTCTACGTTTATTTCTTCTTCGCTGCTTTCGGCCGGCGGTACTTCATTTGCTGTTTCCGGAGCGGCGACGGCTGAAGTTGTTCCTTTTTTATCCAGCATGATCATGCTTTGGCAGATGATTTCCGTGCGGTATTTTTTCACGCCGGAAGGATCGTCCCAGGAACGGGTCTGCAGACGGCCTTCAATATAAATCTTGCTGCCTTTTTTCAGGTAGGTGGAGCAGGTTTCGGCCAGTTTGGCCCAGGCGACGATATTATGGAATTCCGGTTTGTTCTGCCGTTCTCCGGCCTGGTTTTTCCAGATCCGATTGGTAGCCACCCCGAAAGAGCAGACACTTTGTCCGGAAGGAGTGTTCCTCATTTCCGGGTCGCGGGTGACATTCCCGATGATCATGGCTTTATTTAGGTCCATAAGATTATTTCCTTATAAATAATTATTCCTTGACGACGTCGTCTTTTAATATTTCGTCCAGTTTTTTGTCCAGTTCCTCAATGCTTACTTTTTGCAGCTTCTCCCGGGGTTTTTCTTTGGTCGGCTCTTTTTTGAAAATGCGGGGCGCCGGGGCCTCAACCGCTTTCGGCTTGAGACTGACGGTTTTTGGTCTTTCCTTGGTGGGATCCTTGACCGTGATTAAAAAGCGCAGGATTTCTGTCATCAGTCTGAATTTTTGCTCAAGCCCGGAAAGCTTGGCCGGTTCCAGGTCAAATTCAAAAAGGCAGTAAGAGCCCAAAGTGGCTTTTTTTATGGCGTAGGCCAGTTTTTTCTTGCCTAATATTTCCGATTTGGCTATTTTTCCGCCCTCATTTTTTATCAGATCTTCGGCCAGAGCCACGGTTTTGGCGTGCTGCTCTTCGGATAGATCAGGGGCCAGGATATAGAGGATTTCGTAATGTTTCATAACTATATGGATTGGTTAAAGATAAAAAAATAAGCGATTTTTTGCTTAAGAATATTTTAACATATAAGGTTAAAATAGGCAAGGGGAGGAATAAATTAACCAAAAAGTGGGCCAAAACCCACTCTACGGCTTATTTTTATTCTGAAAATGAGGTTATTTATGATTCAATCGAAGCGTCTTGTGCGTCTTCTTCTTTATAATCCGGATTGATTGCCCCGTGTAATTCAAAATCTTTTTTGTATCTTTTTAGTGTTTCTTTAGTTAAATGATGTACCATGGGAAGCATGATATTTCTTTCTTTTTCCG
>JBDRMK010000013.1:0-3079 GCA_043812155.1 Patescibacteria group bacterium
TTTCTTCCCAGCCGGCGATCAAGACCACTGAAATTATTGCCGATGTTGCCGAGCCTAAATTTACTTTGAAGAAACTAATAATCTCGGCATTAACGAACTCATCGGACAGGGAATATCTAATTTTTCCGGCTCGCCCAAGAACCGGAAACACAATATCGGCGTCGGCGTAGAGAAATTCAGCGGCGTAATTCTCGCTCCGGGCGAAGAGTTTTCTTTTATCGCCATTTTAGGTGACAGCGGTCCTGAAGCCGGATATTTGCCCGAACTGGTGATTAAAAACAATCAGACCATTCCGGAATACGGCGGCGGCCTTTGCCAGGTTTCCACCACGCTTTTCAGAGCGGCAATTTATTCGGGACTGGAAATCACCGCTCGGACGCCACATGCTTTTCCGGTTGTCTATTACAACCCGCAGGGCTTTGACGCCACTGTCTATGATCCGAAGCCAGACTTAAAATTTCTAAACGACACTCCGGGATATCTTTTGATTGAGGGAATTATTGAAGGCAATCAAATCACCTTCAATTTTTACGGGACAAAAACAAACCAGGAGGTCAAAATTATTGGCCCAGACACTTTGGAGAAAAAAGAAGACGGCTCAATGAAAACCGTCCTGACGCAAGAAGTCTATAAAAACGGCGAACTCTTCTACCGCCGCAGTTTCTATTCCAACTACGACTCCCCGGCAAAGTACGGCCATTAAAAAAGGTGCGGACGGAGAGATTTGAACTCTCACGGGTTGCCCCACCAGGTCCTAAACCTGGCGCGTCTGCCATTTCGCCACGTCCGCCTTGTCCCGCTCAACGGGACTGCGTTTATTCTAAAACAAACTTTACTAAAAATCAACCTGCTTCGGCTTGACATTTTTGTAAAAACAATATATAGTATGCCAATCAACTAAGCCCTTTAAAAATAAAATATAAACTACCGAAAAGAATGAAAGGAGAGAAAAATGAAAACTAACATTAATTGGGCAGAAGTCTTTTCGCCGACGGCTATAGAGAGAATTGTCGTTATTTCTCTTTTTGTTTTATTCGGCGCAGGAATAACACTGCTAGTCCTATTAAACATCTGGAGCACTATTTTCATAGCACTCGGCCTAATTGAATTAGCCATTGTCTTAAAACAAATCCCAAACTCCCCGCCAAGTTTAGCGCTAGTAACAATAAGAGGAGAAAGGATCAAAAAAGTCAAAAGAGAAGGATTGCGTGTTTTTGCCGATTTTTTTCCGTTTTTCTACGGGGCAGTCATCGTTAGTGTCGAAAAGAAAAACCAGGATTTACCTAGAGAAGTAGTCAGAACACCGGACTTGGCGGAATTAGAAATCCCCATCAGTGTCACTTGGACGCCAGGAACAAATAAAAAAGAGGATGAGTCGGAAAAAGAATACAATAAAAGACTTGGAGAATTCCTTATCAACTATTTAAATAACGGTGGAGAAGGAAAAGACAACGATAAAGAAGAAAAAAAAGGCATAAGAAGTATTCTGGCTGATATTATCCGGGAAAGAGTTAGGGAGTGGGCTATTGCAGAAGAAGAAGGACCAAAAACTTTCGAAGAAGCGCTAAGAGCCCAAGAACAAGCGGTAGCAATTTTGCTAAAAGCTATTGCAGGAGAAGAGATCGAAAAAATCCCGTCTGTAATTCCAACTTTTATTCTCTTTAAATATTTCAACGATCCAAGGGGCAAATTAACACCAAGCGAAGAAGACTTCGCCGGAAAAAATTGGGAAAATGTAGAAAAAATTCTGGCTAAGGAAGATGAAGGAAAAATTAAAAAAACAATAGAAGAAAGAAGAAAAATCGTAAAAAGAATGAAGGCTGGAAATGGATCTCAACCAATTAAAGCGCTAGGCGTTACTTTAAATCGGCTCAACATTGGAGACATCCGGATTAAGCCTGGCACTGCTTTAGAAAAAGCGGCCGGAGAAAAAGTAAAAGAAGAAAAACAAAGAATAGCCGAAGATCTGGAGTTACATTATGTCAGAGAAAGAATCCAAGAGCTGATGCAAGAACCATTTAATTTTAGTAATGAAAAAGCCCTGGAAATTGTCCAAGTTGAAAGAAAAAAAGTAACAAAGGAAATAAAAGATTTTCAGGGATTCAGAGAGCCCGCTCAAGCAATTCTTGAAATATTGGCTAGGAGGACAACATGAATTGGATAAAAACAAAAAAAATAATGATTGGGGTTGCTGTATGTTTAATAGTTTTTTTCTTAGCAGCCATGATTCCCTTAGAAGAAAAAGAAAAAAAGATACTTTTTCCGCGTCTTCTTCGCGGCATCTACGAACTGCCGGCAGATGGAACGGCTGTCTGCCAAACCATCCGCAAAGAAAAACTGATTTTCCGCGCAGGAGAACCAGTCCGGTTTGAACAATTGGAAAACCCGGCCGTTTTCCAAGTAATGAACGATAATATTCCCTTCCTAAAAATTAGCCGGCGGACATATACCACCGGGCCGGCGCTCACCGGCGGACTGCTTTGCTTAAGAGCGTCAGGAGGAAAAAAAGCGTTAGTCCGGACAGTAATTCTAGACTAACACAAACAATCATAACCAAAAGCCAGACGAAAACAACAGAACACTCGTCTGGCTTTTAAATTATAAATAATAAGTAACCTGCTAAAACAGGCCGGCAACCCATCTAGTTATTCCAACGGCTGCGCCGACAATAATCAAACCAACAACTGCCGCAATTATTAATCTTCTGGCTTTAGTGGTTTGCTCGTCATCTCCTCCGGCTGTCATCCACATTATTCCGCCGATGACAATCATTAGCGCCGCAACACTGGCAACAATCCAAGCAATATAATCAAAAATATTTGAGATAATCGTTTTTGGCTCAGCGGACGGCAAATTACCCGACTCTGGCGCAGTTATTGCGCCAAAAGCCACACCCACGCTGCTTAATAATAGCGCCAATGACATTAATCCAACCAAGTTCTTATTAACTTTTATCATTCTATTCACCCCCTTTCATGAAAGATATGTTTTTATTCATTTTTATCCTACATTTAAAAGCGTTAAAATCGTCTTTAATAAACTCCAGGACATCAAAATAATAATCAAGCCGATAATGGAC
>JBDRMK010000014.1:0-21065 GCA_043812155.1 Patescibacteria group bacterium
AATTATTGTCGCTGAAAGAGGAAAAAATTATCAACTGATAAAATTAGGGGCGGAAAACGCGGCGGATTATCTGGAAAAAAGGATGTTTTCCGAAGAAAAACAAATTCTTAAGGCGAAAAACGTCCTTCTAACCCTTAAAAAGAGTCTCGGTTTGAAAAAAATTCCCCTAAGAATAGAAGCTTATGATATCTCTAATATCCAGGGGATAAATCCGGTCGGCTCCATGATTGTCTTTGCCAAAGGCTTGCCCCAAAAATCAGATTATCGCAAATTTAAAATAAGAACAGTCAAGGGAGCCAATGACCCGGCCATGATGGCCGAAGTCTTGGAAAGAAGATTTAAAAATATTAACTGGCCCAAACCCGATCTGGTCATATTGGACGGCGGCAAACCTCAGTTGGGGGCAGGCTTGAAAGTATTCAAACAATTAAAGATAAATATCCCTCTTATCACCCTGGCCAAGAGATTGGAGGAAATTTTCCGGCCGGGGCAAAAAAATCCCCTGATTTTGCCTGCCGCTTCGCCCAGCCTTTACCTTTTGCAGAATATGCGCGACGAAGCCCACCGTTTTGCCATTGGTTTTTTCCGGAAGAAACATGACGAAACAAGCTATCGGTCAATACTGGATGAAATACCCGGACTGGGGCCTAAAACAAAAAGAAAACTCTTGGAAAAATTCGGCTCGGTGGAAAATATCAGAAAAGCGAAAACCGGCGAAATAGAATCGCTGGTCGGGGCAACTTTAACCAAAAAACTTAAAGCTTATTTATGAAAAAGATTGAAATTGATATTTTAGAGAAAAAATTGGAGAAAAAAATCAAACAGCGGGAAAGAAAAAGAAAGCCAAAAATGAAAGTCTCCGGCAAGAGCGTTTTTCGCCTGCAGAAGCTGATCGCCAAGAAAGATGTCAAGATATCAAGAGATTAAGATATCAAGTTGTTTGCGCCCGAGGTCGCCGACGCTCCATAGCTTTGGCGACGGAGCGCGCACCCGCCTTGGGCGGGGAGCGATTAAGCGATTGAGATATTGGAAAATTTAGTTCCGTCTTACGTTTTACGGTTTCGACGCCAGTATCGTCATACGATATTCGTAATACGGCCGTACCACGTCAGACGTTAAACGAAACGGGCGGCGAAAACGTATCACGATAAACAGGTCTCTCCCGCAAAACAAGCGTTGACAACCGCTCCAAACGATGCTATGATATAGTCTAGTTTAAAAAACCCTATTTTATGAAGTTTTTAATAAATATCATTGAAATCGTGCTGGCGGTCGCTTTGACCACCGCTATCCTCCTGCAATCACGCGGCGCGGGCTTAGGGGGGGTTTTTGGCGGCGAAGGAAATGTTTACCAGACAAAGCGCGGCGTGGAAAAAGTGATATTTATTTCAACCATTGTGCTAGCCGTACTCTTTTTAGGAGTAGCGCTCGCCAATTTTATTATCTAATAATTTATTACGTTTAACCCTTGAAGTTCACCCTTTCTAAAATTTTAGAACGCCTAAAATCTTTTTTTGGTTTAAGCAAAAAAAACGCCTTAAGCCAGGTCAGCTTCGACGAGAAAAAAGAGCTGGATAAAAAGTTGGTTTTCGGCTTGGCCAAAAAAAGGCTGCCCGCTAAAAATCAATGGCGGTATATCAAGAATATTCTTACCCCCACAGAAAAATTTGTCATTAACGCCTGTTTTACCATTATTATCGCCGCCCTGATTTTTTTAGGGATCAGATATTACGGGCGCCATGTCAATTATCTGCCAAAAGACGGGGGGAAATACGTGGAAGCCATGGTCGGCGCCCCTAAATACGTCAATCCGGTGCTCTGCCAGACAAGCGACGTGGACCACGATCTGGTCAAGCTCATTTTCTCCTCCCTGATGAAATACGACGATCAAGGGGCTCTGATCCCTGATCTGACGGAAAAATACGAAATATCGGAAGACCAGAAAACCTATACTTTTTATCTCCGAAAAGACGTAAAATGGCACGACGGAGAAAATTTAAGCGCCAATGACGTTCTCTACACCATAGAAACCATTCAAGATCCCGAATATAACAGCCCCCTTCTGTACAATTTAAAAGGCATCGCCGGCGAAAAAATCGACGATTACACCTTTAAGCTCACTCTGAAAGAGCCTTTTTCTCCTTTTCTTTCCACTTTGACTTTCGGCATTCTCCCTCAGCATCTTTATCTGGATGTTTTTTCGGAAAACTTCAGACTGATAGAATATAATTTAAAACCCATCGGCTCCGGCCCTTTCAAGTTCAAAACATTGACCCGGGGAAGTCTGGGCAATATTAAATCATACAATCTGGAAAGAAACGAAGATTACTACGGCCAAAAACCCTATCTTGATAATCTGATATTCCGCTTTTATCCCGATATGCTGTCCGCGGTGGAAGCCTTAAAAAACAAAAACGTGGAGGGGATCAGCTATCTTTCTAAAGAATACCAGGAAAAACTTCCGGCCAAATTAAATCTTAATTACTACGACCTTCTCCTTCCCCAGTACGCGGCGGTTTTCTTTAACACGAAAAACAGTGTTTTAAGCGATCAAAAAGTCCGCCAGGCCTTGGCCTACGCGAGCGATCGGGCAAAAATAATCAGCGAAGTTTTAAAAGGAAAAGGTGAAATTGTTGACGGCCCGATCTTAAAAGGATTTTTAGGCTATCATCCCGATATCAAGAAATACAATTTTGATCTTACGGAAGCGGAAAAAATTCTGGACGAAGCGGGCTGGAAGAAAAATGAGGAGGGCAAACGCGTAAAGGGGTCTGACGAGCTTAAATTTACCCTGACCACCGTCAACCAGTCTGACTACGCCAAAGCGGCGGAAATATTGAAAGCGGCCTGGGAAGAGGCCGGCTTTTCCGTTGAGCTTAATCTCGTGGAAAACGAAAGGCTCCAAAAAGAAGTCATCAAGCCGAGAACATACGACGCTTTTCTTTACGGCGAAATTATCGGCTATGACCCCGATCCTTACCCTTTCTGGCACTCATCGCAAGAAAGAGACCCCGGCCTCAACCTTTCCATTTATTTTGACAAGCAGATCGATAAGGTTTTGGAACAGGCGAGAGTGACCAGCGACGAAAAAGAAAGAAGCCTAAAATACGTCGAATTCCAGAATCTTCTGGCTAACGACCTGCCCGCGATTTTTCTCTATACTCCTTATTATACTTACGGCTTGGCCAAAAAGATCAAAGGTTTTGACCTGGAAAAGATCGTCAGTCCCCAGGACCGGTTCGCGGACGTGGAAAAATGGTACATCAAAACCAGGCGGGCCTGGAAATAAAAATTAATTATTATGCCGAGATGGCGGAACTGCCATGAACCACTAAAGGGTTCATGGCTACCCTGCACCCTTTAGTGGTTTAGGGTGGCGGACATACTAGAATAATATCATGCACACGGTATACATCCTCTTACTTTCTAACAAGCAATTATATACTGGCAGTACTTCTAATCTTAAAAGAAGAATAGAGGAACATAAAGCCGGGAAAAGTCAGTTTACAAAGAATAGACTGCCCGTTAAATTGATATTCTATGAAGTTTTTAATAATAAAGAAGATGCGAATAAAAGAGAACGGTATTTTAAAACAAGCAAGGGCAAATATTCATTAAAAGCGATGCTTCGAAAAACTTTAATAATTACTAATAAATAATGCCGAGATGGCGGAACTGCCATGAACCACTAAAGGGTTCATGGCTACCCTGCACCCTTTAGTGGTGCGGGGTGGTAGACTTTAGTGGGCAGGCACGCAACATTTAAAAATTAATTATGCCGAGATGGCGGAACTGCCATGAACCACTAAAGGGTTCATGGCTACCCTGCACCCTTTAGTGGTGCGGGGTGGTAGACTTTAGTGGGCAGGCGCGCACCATTTAAAAATTAATAATGCCGAGATGGCGGAACTGGTAGACGCGCACGCTTCAGGAGCGTGTCTCCTCACGGAGATGGGAGTTCGACTCTCCCTCTCGGCACCATTATATATTATCAATTATTAAATACTATGATTTACAGACAAAAAAAGAAAAATAAACAAATTAACAAAAAACAAACGGGTAAAATCCTAAAAATCATCCCGCTCGGCGGACAGGAGGAAGTCGGCCGCAACATGACCGTTTTTGAATACGGCCAGGACATCGTCATTATCGACATGGGTATCCAGTTTCCCGAAGAAAACATGCCGGGGATTGATTTTATCATCCCCAACACCAAATACCTGCAGGGCAAAGAGCGGCAGATCAGAGGGGTGATCTTCACCCACGGCCATATGGACCATATCGGCGCCGCCCCGATCTTGCTGGAAAAACTCGGCAACCCGACCATTATCGCCCGGCCTTTGACCCTCGCTCTCATTAAAAACCGCCAGGAAGATTTCAAAGAAGGCTCGACAAAAAGATTAAAAACTATCACGGTCAAATCCACTCGGGATAAATTTCGTTTGGGAGAATTTACGCTCCGGTTTTTTCCGGTTGACCATTCTATTATGGACGCCATCGGCGTCATCCTGGAAACTCCGAAAGCGACCGTCATTCATACCGGCGACTGGACTTATGAAAAAGACCCTGTGGGCCGGCCGGCCATTAACTACCATCATTTAGCTTCTTTGCGGAAACCAACCGTTCTTATGATGGAAAGTTTGGCCGCCACCAATACCAATCCCCGCGTGCCGGAAAAGATAGTTTACGCCAACTTGGAAAAATTAATCGCGGCCGCCCCCGGCCGGATTATCATCGGAACTTTCTCTTCACAAATTGAAAGAATAAGTAATCTGACTCCCATCGCGGAAAAATACGGCCGAAAGATCGCTTTTGACGGCTACAGTATGCGGATGAACGTGGAGGTGGCGAAAAAATTGGGTTATATCAAATTCCAAAAAGACACCGTTATTCCCATTAAAAAAATCTCTGATTATCCGGATAATAAAATACTGATCTTGTGTACCGGCGCTCAGGGCGAAGCCGCGGCCGTCCTTTCCCGTATTGTCGACGGCTCCCATAAATACGTGGAAATCAAAAAACAGGACACGATTATCTTTTCCTCTTCGGTAATCCCCGGCAACGAAAGAACTATCCAGCGTTTAAAAGACAGCATTTATCGGTTAAGCGATAATGTCATTCACAGCGATATTATGGATGTCCATATTTCCGGCCACAGCACGGCGGCGGATTTGGTGGAAATATTAAAACAAATCAGGCCCACTTACTTCCTGCCGGTTTACGCCAATCATTATTTTCTGAAAGAAGCGGCCAAACTGGCGATGACGAACGGATTTCCTAAGGAAAATATCTTTGTCTTGGATAACGGCTCTATCATGGAATTTTTTGACGGCCGGCCGCGGATTTTAGGGGATAAAGTCCCTTCAAACTATGTCATGGTTGACGGCCTGGGCGTGGGCGATGTCGGCGAAGTGGTTTTGCGCGACCGGAATATGCTGGCCAAGGACGGCATGGTCGTTATTATCGTCAAAGTGGATGATAAAAGAAAACAGCTGGTGGACGAGCCGGATATTATTTCGCGCGGTTTTGTTTACATGAAAGGCTCGGACAAGCTGATGGCCGACACCAAGCAAAAAGTCAAAGACATTTTTAACAGCAATATCCATCGCAAAACCAGTTACTGGGCCCCTTTGCAGGCAAAAATCCGCGACGAGATCGGGCAATATCTTTTCAACAAAACCGAAAGACGGCCGATGGTTCTGCCCGTCTTAATTGAAGTGTAGACACTTTATCGCTTCGCTCGTTCTAAAACGTTGAATCGCGCCGCTCGTTCAAGTCGTTGAACTCGTGCGAATTCAACGAGTCCGCCAGGACGATTTAACGATTTCAACGGCTTCAACAAATATACCACCTTGAAAAAATCTCACAATAAAGATAAAATATAAATATGAAGAAAATAATACTTTCCGGCTTTCAGCCCACGGGCCAGGTCCACCTCGGCAATTACCTGGGGTCTCTTGCCAACTTTGTCGCTTTGCAGGAAAAATACGAGTGCTTCTTTTTTATCGCCGACTATCACTCTCTCTCGGAAAATTACGAACCGAAAGAAAAACAAAGGCAAATAATTGACACGACCCGCACCTTTCTGGCCGCGGGGCTTTCCCCGGAAAAATCCACCCTCTACGTCCAATCCCATATTCCGGAAGTGCTGGAACTGGCCTGGATTTTTAATTGCCTTACTCCCATTTCATACCTGGAAAGAATGACCCAGTATAAAGACAAAGCCAGACAGCAGCGGGAAAATGTCAACGCCGGGCTTTTTGATTATCCGGTTTTGCAGGCGGCCGATATTTTGCTTTACAAAGCCGACGCCGTCCCGGTCGGCGAAGACCAGGTGCAGCACGTGGAGCTCACCCGCCAGATCGCCCGGTTTTTCAACAGCCGGTTCGGCCAATATTTTAAAATGCCCGAAGCGCTGCTTTCAAAAACTCCCCGTGTTATGAGCTTGAACGACCCGGCCAGAAAAATGAGCAAAAGTCTGGGAGAAAAAAGTTACGTCGCTCTGACCGATGAACCGGAAATTATCAGACAGAAAATCATGTCTGCGGTCACGGCCACTTCAGGCGGCGGCCAGTCAGCCGGGGTCAAGAATCTTTTCCTTTTATTAAGAAATTTTTCTGATCCGAAAGTTTTTATGCGGTTTGAAAAAGAGGAAGAAGAAAGAAAAATCAAATATTCCGAATTAAAAGAACAGCTCGCTTCTGATATCGCCGTATACTTCGCTGATTTCCGGGAAAAATTCAAAAAAATTACGGATAACGAAGTAATAAAAATTTTGGAAAATGGGGCGGCCAAAGCCCGGCCGATCGCCCAAAAAACCCTGCAGGAAGTCAAACAGAAAATGGGGCTGATATAATTTATAATAACCGATGAGAGCGGATTCAGAATCCGCTCTATTCAGCAATAAAAAAGGCTCGTTCCGAGACGAGCCGTTTTTGTAGTAATTTATTGGCCACTCTCTATTCTTCCGGCTGGCTAAGGTAATAGGCAAAAACCCAACCAAGTAAGAAATAGATAAGAGTCGGTATCAGCCACCAATGAAAGCCAAGAACGAAAAAGAGGATGATATTTATGACCGCGAGAACCGGGGGTTGATAGCGCCCGAGATAGAAAGTGGGCGTAATGAGAAGAAGTACGATGCCTAGCAAATTCCCCAAAAAATCATCGGTTCTTTTCCGGACCTTACCCAAAGTATACCCGGAAAAAACCATTACTTTCTCCTTTCCTGATATCAATCGAGTAACCGCTTTGGCATACCAGCAGTATGCAGCGCAACCAAAGGCCAAGATAAGAGTCAGTAGAGGACAAAGAACAAGATGAACGAAAATCTGAAGAAAAAGAGGCTTTTCTTCCCACCTTTCCGCTAATTCGTAGATATTGCTAGAAGACACGCTCTCCCTCCTTTTAGTTCACTATTCTAATTCAGAACCCACTCCCCATTGTTCATAATGATCGGCAATCCCAAAGCTAAATTGAAGACGACCAGGGCAAAAAGTCCTACACCTATAATCAGCGCCGCCACGGGCAAAAGACCTATTGCATAAGCCAGAATCAGGATACCGCCGGCTATCATTTTCAGGTTCGAAAAACAGAAGACAAATGTACCGACAACGGCAATTGCAATTAGGAGCAGCGCCCCGACACCGAATTTAAGGACTGAAAGCAGTCTCTTTACGAATGAAAACACACCCAACCTCCATTGTTTGGCTTTTGAAAAAGTGCTGGATTTATGATAACGAATAGTACTCCAACTTCACTTTATTGTCAAACCATTTTTTCGCCAGACTTTCCGCCTGCGGCGTCAGGTCAGAAACGTAAAACTGGTGTTTACCGCTTTTACTGAGCTTTTTTTCAAAGGCCGGGTTATCCTTCAAATACTGGGCCACGTTTTTCACCACTTCCTCGGCGGAATCGATCAAGGTCACCTTTTTACCCATTTTTTGGGCGATCACGCTTTTCAAAAACGGGTAATGAGTGCAGCCTAAGATCAAGGTATCCACCTGTTTTAATTTCAAAGGATAGAGATATTTTTTCAGGATCATTTTCGTCTCCGGCTTAACTAGCCAATTTTCCTCAACCAAAGGAACGAGAAGCGGCGCCGGGAAAGAAAAAACCTGGATATTTTTATCCTTCGCTTTGATCAGTTTCTCGTACATGCCGCTGTTGACGGTCGCCCGAGTCCCGATCACCCCGATCTTTTTGTTCTTGGTCGCCTTGACCGCCGCCTCAACCGCCGGATTGATCACTTCAAAAACCGGCAGATTGAATTTTTTCTTCAAACCCGGATAAGCGACCGAGGAAACAGTATTGCAGGCGATAATAATCATTTCCGCCCCCTTGCCCAGCAGAAACCGGGCATCCTCACTTCCGTACTGTTCAATCACCGCCGGGCCTTTGTTGCCGTAAGGGGCGCGGGCCGTGTCGCCGAAATAGACCACGTCATATTGAGGAAGTTTTTTGAAAAATTCTTTTATTACGGTCAAGCCGCCTAAACCCGAGTCAAAAATGCCGATCATAAATTAAAGTCCTTTATATAAATAATCTTCGTATATTTTTTTTGTCTTTTGATAGATATTTTTTCGCCAATCAGCAGGTATCTTCTCCTCATATAGAGGCGTGACGTCGCCCGAATAATTGACCATCTTTCCAAGATACAGGTTAACTTTTCTATTATCGTCACCGTTGCTGTAACCTCGCAGCTTGGCGTCGGTACCGGAACGCCTGATTTCCACAAACATATTATCAAAACCAAAATAGGTGGCATCGCCGGTAAAAATCACTTCCTGCAAAGAGGAAAAATCCAAAGCCGGCATCCCTTCCGATAAAATCTGCTTCGCTTCCGCCAACGTGATAAGATTTTCTTTCAGAGCCAGGGCGATCCCCAAACAATATTGGTCAATTTTATCTCTTTTAATCTCCCCTTCTTTTTTGGCATGCAAAAGTTTTACCGGATCCGGTTCGCTCTCATTATAATAGATAATGTCGGCTCTTTGGTAATAGCGGTAAACAGTGCCGCATTCGGTGAATATTTCCTGCAGATATTCAGCCAGGGACTTCTTTTTCAAAAAAAGCTGGGCGGCCAAAGCGGTAGCGATAATAGAGGCCTCACCCGCGCTTTTTTCCCGCATAGCCAAAGCTTTTCGCCCTTTGACGCTTTCAATCGGTTCTTCCGGCCCGATAATCAGGCCGCCGCTTTCTTCACCGGCAAAGGCGATGCGAGGGTCTGAACCAATATTAACTTCTTTTCCCCAAATATCAGGTAAAATTACTTCCTTGCCCGGTTCGGAAAAAAGTTTTTTCTCCACCCTTTTCATCATCGTGGCAATTTCCTTGAAACCGACCGGAGTGGTCAATATGGCGACATCATGTTTCTTCGCCCATTCGTCCCAGGCCCGCGAAGAAGGCGTAGTAGTGATGATAAAGCGCGAATGCCTATCCCATTGTCCCGATTTTTTCAGCTGCTTCATGTGAAAATCCATAATCATCAAGAAAGTAAAAGTCGGATGATATATTGTGGCAATCTTTTCCTCATTTATTCGAATATAATTAATGCCTAAATCATTAATAATCTTAGCGTTGGCCGCCGGCTCAACCTGGCCGATCACTAATCGGTCGCCATCCGGATCGGTAATCAAAACCACATAGCCTATGGGCTTATCCTTAAGAAAATGCTCATAATATAAAGTATCTACCACTTCCGGCAGACAGGCGTCGCAAGAAAGGTCAAAAAATTCTTCTTTCCCAGTCCGGGGGTTGGGTCGGCGAGTTTTTCCGACTCCGTGAAAATAAGGATCTTCCTCCTGATTATTCCAATCAAATATCTCAAGCATATCGAACTTTTCAAGCAACGGAACCATTGCCCGGTACATACAGCCGCCGACTGTTTCATACATAAGACGCATGCCGTCCGCCGCCGCTTTTTTTATCAAGACCAAATTTTCCTCAGTTGCCACTCCTTTGCGCAAATAAGCCGCGTATTGATCGAGCCCGGAAAAATCTTGAAGGGTATATTTATTTTTTTCCGGGGCTAAAGTGAGAGTGTAACCTTCGGGTGACTCTTTCGCCTTTTTTAATATTTCTTCAATTTTTGCGATAAACGCAAGAGACATCTCAGGCAAAAACTGACTGCCCTGATCATCTAAATCTTTTGTGGCAATTTTGCTGCTGATGGCATGGCTGGAGGTGACAAATTCTCCGCCATCGTAATCCAGCATAAAAATAACAAAAGAAACCAGCCAAATGGCGGTAGTCTCGTTATTCAGGACCTGATGGGTAAAAATACCCTGACTGGCATGTATGCGGGAGATTAATTCCACGTATTTTTTGGTGTTATAACGCACTTCTCCGGAAACGATTTTGTTAATCGGACGATTTTTTATTTTTTCTTTCAAAACCAGACTTTTCCCTAAGGTCGCCAGGGCGACCCCCACTTGATTTAAAGGAAAGCGCGGATCCCAATAATACAGAACATTCTGCGGCCCCCGGATGCCGCCGGTTGACTGCTCAGCTTCCTTTTTGTAATTTTTCAGCCAGTCTTCCAGGCGCCACTTTTCCACTTTCTCGCGGGTTAAAGTCAATTTTATCTCGCCTTTTTCATTAAGATCAAAGATCGGGCTGCCTTTATAATCAGACGGGGTGGATTTTTCTATTCCGGCAAAATATTCATTTTTCAATTCATCAAGGTATAACTGACGTTCCTTCGGATTTTTAAAATTTTTCCTCATGATTTCAAATTTTTATGTTTATTAGCCATATTTTCTCTTTTTTGCGAATAAAACGCCCCCACGACCCAGATTAAGGCGATGAATTTTATAAGCCCGCCGAGCCAGCCATAATACCAAGCGGAGCCTGTCACGCCGTAACCTAATATAATATCCAGAAATAACACATAAACGGTTACCCCGACAATCATGGACCAAAACGGGGAAATTTCTTTTTTTACCGAGTTTTCATCCCTTTTCTCGTGCCGAAAATACTCCAATATTTTTTGTCCGATGAATATCCCGACAAAAATCTGGGAAATATATATCAAGATTCCATATAAGATGAGCGTGATAACTGCCAAAGGAATGCCGATCACCGTGAAAAGCAGGAAAAAACAAATGATCGGCGTTAAGAACAAAATCAGCAAACCCCAAAGCAGGCTTATACCTACCTTTTTCATCATCATCGCCGGTATTTCCTTCGCCTCTTTCTTAAAGACGGAAACCAGGATCATCCCGATGACCAGCAGGCCGAAAAGGCCGGCGATCCGGGCGAACCACCACATAGAATTGAAAAAACGGTTCGCTTCTTTGAACACGACCAAAGGCTCATGGCGGATGAGCTGACCGGTGATTGTCGCCCCGCTTTCCACTTTTGCCTCTTTATCGCTGTAATAATTAAGATCACCTTCCAGCACCGCCGTAGAAAGAACGGATAAATTTTCCTGGTTATTATCTTTTTTCTCGGCGTCAAAATGCAAGCTGATGTCCTTCTTTACCTCTCCGCCTAAAACTATACTTCCAGCGCCGCCGTCTATTTTCCCCATTACCTTGCCGGATAGATCCACCGTGCCCGCCCAAACCGCCAGACTGCCTCCGATCTCAGAATCTTTTCCTTGGTTCACAGTAGCAAAAAATAAATTGACGTTCTTTCCCACTTTACCGTCTAGCACCAGCGTGCCGCCGGCTGCCCGCAGGTTGCCCCCGACCTCGCCGGTAATTTTCACCATGGACGCGGCCGTAATGACATCGCCGGTCACTTTACCGCTTATCTCCACATTCGTCCCGGCCACGATCACGTCGCCGTTGACGGTTCCCCGGATGTCAAAAGTATTGCCGGCCCGGACTAAATTATCATCTATGGTTTCGTCTTCCGCCACGACAACGTTGATAGAATCCGCATCTTTCGCTTCGGTCAACAAAGGCGTAAGGCAAAAAATTAAACCCACGGCTATACTTAATATTATTTTTTTCATAAAAAAATTTTTGTTAATAATCAGCTTCATTATTTTAACATTTTTAGGGCCTAATATCAATACTTTTTTGAGCGATGGTCACGATATTATAAGACTTGCTTCTTCTGACTTTTTCGCCTCGATAGGAGTAAAAATTTTTGATAATGTTAAAATTGGCCTTAGTTAAAAGATTCTGGATTTCCGGAACAGTGAAGCCGTGCAAATAGCGTTCGGTTATCAATTCCGCGCGAGGCGATTTCCAGGGTTTTAAAATGTCGTTAAAATCCATTTTGCTTTGACCCAAGATTTTTAATAAATTGTATTTGAAGCGCAAGCGGCGAAACGCTTTCTGCCACAAATTCCAGTTCGTCATGATAAGGTAGCCGCCGGGTTTCAACACTCGGTACAGGTTTTCAAGCGCCTTCAGCCGGAATTCGCGAGAAGGCACGTGCTGGAACACGGCAATCAGAAAAACGACGTCAAACTCATTTTCCGTGAAAGGCAGGTCTAATATATCGGCGGCCGCGAATTTCCTTTCGGGATATTTCACCCGGGCGGCGGCAACCAATTTTTCGCTGGAATCGATCCCGATATAATGCACCTTGATTTTTTCAAAAATTTCTGATAATCTCCCATTGCCGCATCCGGCGTCTAAGACCGTGTCGCCGTCTTTAAAATACCGGCCGAAATCCTTGAAATCCGACCAGAGGTGAAATCGGGTCTCGGAAAAATACTGGGCGATCTTGTCATAATCTTCCCGGCCCTTGTCCAGCAAAAATTGGGCGTATTCTTTATCCATATGGAGAAAAAAATATTAAAAAAATTTATAAAGGCGCTGATCCGGAAAAAGTCGGTCTCTTTGCCCCAATTACTTCAATTGAAGCGAAAATTCGCCAAGGAATACAGGGAACGGCTCTTTTCTAATATTACCCTTTTGGATGCTTATCGGCAAATGGTAAAAAAAGGAGAAATTCCCGCCCGAGGCGGGTCGGCCTCTGGCCGAAAGAGAATTGAGAGAGTTGAGAAATTGCTTAAGAGAAGGGAAATAAGGACTTTGTCCGGGGTCAGTATTATTACCGTTCTAACCAAACCCTACCCTTGTCCGGGAAAATGCTTATATTGCCCTGATGAAAAAGGCATGCCGAAAAGTTATCTTAAAAATGAGCCCGCCGCCCAAAGGGCTTTTTTGAATAATTTCGACCCGTATAAACAGGTAAAGATGCGGCTGGAAGCCTTGTCAAAAACCGGCCACCCGACCGATAAAATTGAGATGATCGTCTTAGGCGGCTCTTGGACCGCTTATCCGGAAAAATATAAAACCTGGTTTATTAAAAGACTGTTTGAAGCCGGCAATGGCCGGCCGGCTTCGGATTTAACCGCTTCGCAAAAAAGCAATGAAAGGGCCAGGCATAGGATCATCGGTTTATCCGTGGAAACCCGGCCGGACCTGGTCACGGAAAAAGAAGCCGAAAAGATGAGAGAATTGGGCGTTACTCGGGTTGAATTAGGCATCCAGAGTATCTATTCCGAGGTTTTAAAAAAAATAAACCGCGGCTCCTCTCTTGATGACACGATTAAAGCGACAAAAATCCTAAAAGACTTCGGCTTTAAAGTTGTTTATCATTTAATGCCAAACCTGCCCGGTTCAACACCAATCAAAGATTTGAGGATATTTAAGGTAATATTTTCCGATGAGCGTTTCCAGCCGGATATGTTGAAAATCTATCCTTGCGTGGTTTTAAAAACCGCGCCACTTTATAAAATTTATAAACAGGGTAAATACAAACCTTATTCTCAAAAAGTTTTAAATAAACTCTTGATCAATGTCAAGAAAATTATCCCCCCTTATGTCCGGATTAACCGTTTAATCCGCGACATCCCGGGTGGAAGCATTATCGCCGGCAATAAAATCACTAATCTCCGCCAGCTTCTTCAAAATCAAAATGTAAAATGCCGCTGTATCCGCTGCCGCGAAGCCCGCGGAAAAATAATCAATGAGAAAGATTTAATTTTAATCAAAAGAGAATACAAGGCTTCCGAAGGCACTGAATATTTTTTAAGTTTTGAAACAAGAGATAGAAGAACGCTTTATGCTTTCTTGCGTTTGCGCTTGCCTAATATTTGCCCAGCGCAGGCGGAGACACCTGCGCTGTTGTCTGAAAAGACAATGCGGGTCTCTGCGCCCGCGTTGTCGCCTGAAACCGCCCTGATCCGTGAACTCCACACCTACGGCCAATCCCTCCCCATCCGGAGAAGGGCGGGTGCCTACACCCGCCCGAAAGCCGTTCAGCACGCCGGCCTCGGCCATAAATTAATGCTGGAGGCGGAAAAAATCGCCGCCAAAAAAGGATATCATAAAATCGCCGTCATCTCCGGTATTGGAGTCAGGGATTATTACCGAAAAATGGGCTACCGATTAGAAAATACCTACATGATAAAAAAAGGATCGGGCTAGGCCGATCCATACAAGATTATCCTTTGTCTGTTTATGACATTTTCCCGCGGTTGCGGTTCGACATCTTATCCTCCAGACAGCCGAGGAAAGAGACGCCAATACTGGAAAGACAAAGAACGCAGAAAACGTACAAAGGCGGAAAAACGATCATCCCAAAGGACACGATCATCGCCAGTATGACAAATATTCTGAGCATATTCGCCTCCTCATTTGTCTGTGAAATTTCCGAGGAAAGAACTTAACCGAACCGGTTTTTCATTCTTCGCCTCTATTCTTTCTCAACCGCCAAATGCTTGACGCCTCGGCCACGATCACGCTCCCCTTTTTGGCAACCCCTTTCATGTAAATGACGCCTTGACGTTCATTCACTTGAATGATTTCAAATACCAGCCGGTTTTCACTGGACGGCCGAAGCATTTTCCGCGGAACAACGCATTGCTTAATGGTCGTGGCCGCGTTCATGCCGTAGATAAAATAGGCGAGCATTCCGAAAGCATCGTCAAATACTCCGGCCAGATAGCCGCCGTGAGTGGTACCGAAAAAATTGAGAGCGGCCGGATGAGACGCGATGGTCAATACGTAAGTTTTTAATGTCTGATCAAAATCACCCAGTTTTTCTATCCCTAGCAGTCTCGCCAAAGGCGTGGGTTCCGTCGGTCTTATGATCGTTTTCATGATTACCTCTTTTATTCGTGAAAAGAACAGGCAAAAAAACGAATTGATACCTTATTCTTATCAATTTATGGTTTTTTTGTCAATATAAATATATTTCGTAACAGAATAAAAAAGGGTACCCGCTTAAGAGTACCCGCTTGGATTTTTTATGTTGACGCCGCCGTCCTACTGGACCCGGTACCGGAAATATCTCGCCGAACGGGCGAAAACTCTCGGCCAGGAATGCTTCTCGGTGATGATGGCATGAACCTTACCTGCCAGGTCTTTTATTTCCGAGTCCTTCCTCTCCTGGAGAGTGATCAAAACGAAGACCTTGCATCTTGGGTTCAGATTTCTTACTTCTGTAAGGCCGGAGAGCACGAAGTGGAAACTGCCGTTTTCGCAACCGTGATTTTCGTCCATGATGACCAAATCATAGGCCGTAGGTTTAGCTTCAAAAAGCCTCATTCCGGCCGCCAGATTAGGCGCTATTTCCACCTGCCAGCCGACCCGGCGGAAACTGCGAGCGAAACGCCAAATGGCTTTGTCCGGACTGATGATCAATAATTGCCTTTCTTTGGGCATGTTTTACCCTCCTTAATGAAAAAGAACCGCAAACAACGATAATTAATGGATAACCTACTTTTATCACGAAAAATTCTGTAAGTCAAATATTAATAAATCGCGGATTTTGTGCTAAAATAACCAAGTCAAATCTATGATGAAACATCTGGAAAAAAACGATAAAGAAGTGGCCCGCGCCATCGCCGCCGAAATCAAACGCCAGCGGGAAGGTTTGGAAATGATTCCCTCGGAAAATTTTGTGTCTCTGCCGGTTTTGGAAGCCCTGGGCAGTGTCTTGACCAATAAATATTCGGAAGGGTACCCAGGCAAAAGATATTATGGCGGGACGGAGAACGTGGATACCGTGGAACAGCTGGCGATTGACCGGGCCAAGAAGCTTTTTGGCGCGGAACATGTGAATGTTCAGCCTTTATCCGGCGCACCGGCCAACGTGGCGGTTTATTTTGCCTTGTTGCAACCAGGCGATACGGTCCTAGGTATGGACCTTTCGCACGGCGGCCATCTTACTCACGGTCACCCGGTCACCTACATGGCCAAGCTTTATAAATTCGCCAGATACAAAACCACGCCAGAAGGTCTGATAGATTTTGACATGGTCAAAAAACTGGCGTATGAATATAAGCCGAAAATTATTTTATGCGGCTACTCCGCTTATTCGCGCGATTTGGATTACAAAAAATTCAAAGAGATCGCCGATGAAGTCGGCGCCATCACCATGGCCGACGTCGCCCATATCGCCGGCCTGATCGCGGCCGGAGAAATGAACAATCCCGTGCCGATTTTTGACGTTATCACCACCACCACTCACAAAACCCTGCGCGGCCCCAGAGGCGGCATGATCATGTGCCAAGAAAAATATGCCCCGGCCATTGATAAAGCGGTTTTTCCCGGTTTTCAGGGCGGGCCGCACGAACACAATATCGCCGCCAAAGCGGTCGCTTTCAAAGAAGCTTTGCAGCCGGAATATAAAGAATACGCCAAACAAATCAAAAAGAACGCCAAAGTCCTTTGCGAAACCTTGAAAAACGAAGGCTTTAAAATCTGCTTTGGCGGCACGGAAAACCATTTAATCTTAACTGATGTCACGCCTTTCGGTTTGGCCGGCAAACAAGCCCAGGAAATCTTGGACAGCGTGAAAATTACGGTCAATAAGAATATGGTTCCCGATGACCCGCGAAAGCCCCTGGATCCTTCAGGCATAAGATTGGGCACCCCGGCTCTGACCACCCGCGGGTTTAAGGAAAATGATATGGTTATTATCGGCCAAACGATCGCGAAGGTAATAAAGAATCCGGCTGATGAGAATATTAAAAAGGAAGTCTTGAAAATTGTCCACGATTTGACCAAAAAATATCCGTTATATCCCGATCTATAATTGTTGAAAGGTTGAAATTGTTGAAAATATTAATCAAACACATTTAAACAAGCCCGGAGGGCGATTTAACATTTTCAACAAGGGGCGTGATTCAACAGCTTCAACAAACGAAGTGATTTAACATAATATGACCAAAATAATAGACGGCAAGACTCTGGCCGAAAAAATCCTCTCCAAACTGAAAAACCAAGTCTCAAAACTAACTTACTCGCCAGGCTTGGCGGTAATTTTGGTTGGCGACGACCCGGCTTCGCATCTTTATATTAAGCTGAAAGAAAAAGCGGCTAAAGAAGTGGGGATCTATTTTGAGAAACATCTTTTCAGCGCCTATACCCAGGAAAAAGAGATCCTGGGAAAAATCGATCATCTTAATCTTAACCCGAAAATTCACGGGATCATCGTCCAGCTCCCTCTGGCGCGCCATCTGGACGAAGACAATATTATCAAACACATCAACTGGCAAAAGGACGCCGACGGCTTTCATCCTTTTAACGTTAAAAGCCTTCTTTCGGGCCGCAAAGTCATGGAGCCCGGCTTGATAAAAAGTATTTTTGCTCTTCTCAAACAGACAAAAGTGAATTTAAAGGGGAAAAAGGTGGCGATATTAGCCAACAGCGATGTTTTTATCCAACCTTTAAAATATATTTTGGAAAAGAAAAAAGCCGAAGTCGTGGTAAAAAAATCAGGCGAGTATTTCCAGGACGTCACCCGTGAAGCGGATATTGTTGTTGTCGGCTACGGCCGGCCGCGCCTAATTAAGGCCAATATGATTAAAGAAAAAGCGATTCTGATTGATATCGGCACCAATCGCACTGAAGAAGGAAAAACCGTCGGCGACGTGGATTTTGAGGATATTAAAGAGAAAGCCAGCTGGCTTTCCCCGGTTCCCGGCGGGGTCGGGCCTTTGACCGTCGCCTATCTTTTGGAAAATACTTGTCTCAACGCTGAATTTCTAAATCCTAAATCCTAAATTCAAAACCCCTGGCCTGAGCCGGGACGAAGGCAATATCTAATGTCCCAAATCCAAAATTATAAATATTTTTCCGTCGAGTGGTTAGAATTTGGAAAATTTGAATTTGGAATTTGTTTAGGATTTAGATATTAGAATTTAGAATTTTAATTAAAAATATGCCACAAAATTACAAAAAGATTACCGATTTCTTTTTTGAACTCGGGATGCTGAAAAGGGAAAAACATTCCGGTTTTGCCCTCGCCGGTATCAATGACATAAACAGTCTTAATGACCATAGCGTCAGAGCGGCGGTCATCGGCTATATTTTGGCTGATCTGGAAAAAGCGAACCCGGAAAAAACGATGCTTATGTGCCTGATCCACGACTTTCCCGAGACCCGGACGCGCGACCATCACAAGGTCTCCTCCCGCTATTTTTCGACTAAACCGGCCGAGAAAAAGGTTTTTTCCGAACAGATCAAATCTTTGCCGGAAAAAACGAGAAATGCCTGGCAAAGAACTTACAGGGAAAAATCAAAAAGAAATACCCGCGAAGGCATTGTCGCCCAGGACGCTGACTGGCTTGAAGTCGCTTTGTCCGCCCGGGAATATGTCGTCTTAGGCTATAAACCCGCCCAAGTCTGGATCAATAATGTCCGGAAAGCCCTGGAAACCAAATCCGCCAAACAATTGTTAAAGGTAATTGAAAAATCTCAGCCCTCGGATTGGTGGCAGGGGCTGAAGAAAATGACTTACCGGAAGCTAAAAAAGTAAGGGTGGTTATGAAGAACGTCGAATCAAAATTCAAGGTAAAAGACTTTAAAAAAACCAAAGCATTGCTTAATAGAATTAAAGCTGGGTATAAGGGAAAATTAAATCAGCTGGATACTTATTATAACTGTGTAAACGGCCGTTTGAAAATTCGGGAAATAAACAACCGATTTTATGAACTGATATTTTATCAGCGGCCTAACATAAATAAGCCTAAAATTTCAAATTTACAGGTCATTTATTTAAAAGAAAATCAATTTCAAACATTCAAAAATCTTTTTAAAGACGCTCACGGCATCAAAAATATAATCAGAAAAGTCCGCTATTCATGGCTGCATAAGAATACGCGGATATATTTAGATATAGTGCAGAAATTAGGAAAGTTTATCGAACTGGAGACGATTGATCGGAAAATTTCTTTGAAAGAGGCGAAAATTGAACACGCGAAAATGATTAGAATCCTTTTACTTACAAAGACTAAAAGGCTTGGCCAGTCATATTGTGAAATAAAGACGTAAGTTGTTGAGATGTTAAGAAATTGAGAGATCGAGATCCGAGATTCAAATCTCCTCATTACGAGTCTCTTCGTCTCGAAAATTATAAATTATACATTATTAATTATAAATTAACCTCCGTGTCTTTCTCCATCGGCATCACGGCCTGCCTTAAAAAATACCCTTGACAAAAACTTAAAAAATTGTTAAGCTATTTCTATAGGTTAAATAATTAACAATCAAATTTATGAGAGAGGAAGAACAAGGTCAATTTGCCGTTACTAGCCTTGAACAACTTACAAAAGAGTTCAATTTGGACTTCCGGCCAAAAACATTAATGATGCATGGCGGTCAGGAAGGAATAATGAAAGAATTAGAAGAACAGATTGGCAAGGAGGGCGGCCTTACAGAAGAAGATTTGAAAAAATGGGGCATTACCCGGTTGGAAGAAGATAAAGAACGGCCAAAATCAGAATTAATTGGATAATAATTATATCTCAAATATTTAAAAATCCGCCGGTCTCGGCGGATTTTTGGTTCTTTATTTTTAAGATTTAAGATGTTATTATAAGGAAATAACAAACCAGATAAAATTATGTCATTTTCAATCGGAATCGTGGGACTCCCCAACGTCGGCAAATCAACTCTCTTCAAAGCCCTGACCCAGCAGTCAGTGGATATCCAAAACTACCCCTTTTGCACTATTGAACCTAATGTCGGCATTGTCACCGTGCCTGACGAGCGGCTGGAAAAACTGGCCAGTTTTTATCATCCCAAAAAAATCGTGCCGGCTATCGTGGAATTCCTGGATATCGCCGGCCTGGTAAAGGGCGCTTCCAAGGGCGAAGGCCTGGGCAATAAATTCCTGGAAAACATCCGCCAGACCAAGGTCATCTGCCACGTGGTCCGGTGTTTTGATAACAGCGACATTATCCATGTCAGCGGCCAGATTAATCCGGTGGAAGATATTGAAACTATTGAAGTGGAGCTGGCTTTATCAGACTTAGAAATCGTAAGCAAAAGAAAAGATAATCTTTCCAAACAATTAAAAGCGGCGGACAAAGAAACCTTAAAAAAAATTACCCCTCTCCTTTCTCTGCTGGAAAAATTAGAAAAAGCCTTAAAAAAAGGTATCGCCGCCAGAAGTCTTGGCTTTTCCGAAGAAGAAATAAAAATGGTTAATGATCTGGCCTTAATTACATTAAAAAAACAGATTTACGCTTGCAACGTGGATGAGAATTTCCTGGAAGACAATGCCTACGTCAAACAAGTGCGGGAGATTGCAGAAAAGAACGGCTCGGCCGTCGTGGTCATTTCCGCGCAATTGGAATCAGAAATCGCTGACTTGTCTTCCGAAACGGAAAAATTAGAATTCCTGAAAAACCTCGGCCTCGCCGAATCAGGCTTGAATAAACTGATCAAACTCGGCTACCAGATGCTTGATTTCCAGACTTTCCTGACCGGTGGAGAAGACGAAGTGCGAGCCTGGACTTTTGTCAAAGGCGCCAAAGCGCCGGAAACAGCCGGCATCATCCATTCGGATTTTGAAAACGGTTTTATCAAGGCCGAAGTCTTCAACTGGCAGGAATTATACGACGCCGGTTCGGAACTCGCCGCCCGGGAAAAAGGCCTGATGAAGATTGTCGGCCGGGATTATGTCGTTCAGGACGGCGACGTGATGCATTTTCTTTTCAAAGCTTAATGTTTAGTTAACAGTCAAGGCTGACACTTTGGCCACTAACAACGGTAGAAATTGATGGCTGTAATTTTGTTGAAATTTTTCCATTGGCGTCAGGCCATTTAAGTATTTACCCAAATGGATCCGTTCATGATTGTACCAAT
>JBDRMK010000015.1:0-14891 GCA_043812155.1 Patescibacteria group bacterium
GCGGATTTGAACCGCGGACCTCTCGCTCCCAAAGCGAGCGTTCAAGCCACTGAACTACACCCCGACTTAGTGGGGGACGCGCTAAATTTAAATTTAAACACCCCCGTTATTTTAATTTCCTAACGATCACTTTTTGCCCGATTGCCACCGGATATTTGTCGGCAAAAGAATCCTGATTAATCGCGACTTCTATTCTCCCATAGTCATCTTTCATGATCAAAGGCTCGCCTTTCATGACATCGCTAAATACGTTAACCGCCAGCAAACGCAGTTTGCCATCATCAAATTCAATCTGTACCACATCCTGAAAACCCAATTGCCATTCATCCCATAATTGATGGGTTATATTAAGATGGAATGAACCGAATTTATTGATGCAAATTATTTTCGCCTCTATCGCATTGTCTTTTTTTACGGCCTCTTCATAAGGCGCCTTGACCAATTCATTCGGATTTATAACTGATCCCAAATCTTCTAATTTTACCCCGCGCGACAGCCAGGCGGCCGCCGGCGCGAAAATATCGCGGCCGTGAAAAATCGGAGAAACCGGTTGCCGCATGTATTTTTGATTTTTTATTTCAACCGCTTTCTCGATCCCGCCCAATCTTCTCGCAGCGGGAATTAATACTCCGTTATCCGGCCCGATTAGTACATCGCCGCGTTTTACCTTGATCGCCAGGCATTTTCTTTTGCCCCCCACCCCAGGATCAACCACGCAAACATGGAAACCGACCGGCAAATAAAAAACCGTCTCCAGCGTAATGGCTCCGGTGATAAGGTCAAAATCAGGCAGGCCATGAGCAAGATGAATAATTTTTGCGCCTGAATTAATGTCAAAGGCGGCGCCCTCCATCATCCCCACGCCCTGCGACTGAACGCCAAAATCACTGGTAAAAGTGATAAGAGGCTTGTTATTCATATATTATTAATTAATTATTTTGCTAAACCCACAATCCAGCCCTTTATTTTATTCAGTAATTTTACATCATTTATCTTAATTCTTAAAGTGCCGTAAGGCAGATTATTTTTCCGTTTTAATGAACTGGCGCGGCTTATTTGCCTGATGGGTTTTAGAAAATTGCGAGCTGGCAATTTCGTTATTTTCGACCAGTATCTGGTCGCGGAGACGGCGGAAATACGGCGGTGAATTTGAATCTGAGTCCGGATTTTATTGATTGGAACTCCGCAAACATCTTTAAAAAACCGCATTATTAAAATTATCATGGCCGGATCGGAATTGCAAAAAACAATATTCCAGTTGCCCCTTTTATAGCCTTCCGCCCAATACAGAGAGGCGCCGACTAATTTCAATTCTCTTAAATTAAGCCGATGTATTTCCTTCGTCGATTTTTTTTGGATAATCGCCCAATTCTGTCTCGCCAGCAGTGATCTTTTTTTGTTATATCTGGTTATATTTGCCGCCCATTTTTCTTTTGCCTGATCAATATTTTTAAGCTTAATTCTCTCATATTTTGTTAAAGAACCGAACCAATAGCTTAAAGTGCTTTTGGGAATTTTTAACTTTTTGGATATCTCATTATACGATAAACCGGCTTTTCTAAATTTTATGGCTAATTCCTTGTTTTTTCTCATATCCAAAACCCATGGTAATAATTATTTATTAACTTACCACGGGTTCAGTTTTTAATCAAGTTTTAAGCTCCGCAAAATGCCGAGGGCCAGAATCGGACTGGCGACGCAAGGATTTTCCGATAAACTGACTTAGATTGCTCTAAGGATTGGACTATCTCTTCATCCGCTTAGATCAAGCGGAGTTGGGCGCTCTTTTGACAGGATTATTGTTGAGTCTCACCTGTTAGTCTCTACACCTTCCAAAAAATTTTACTCTTTTTGGCTTGGCTCGGGATTGCCCCTTTTTGGGGTTTCCCCGAATTCACCCAATTTTTCCATAACCTTACGGTTAAGGGGACCGAAAATCAGTCCTTCGCTCTACCACTGAGCTACCTCGGCATTTTGCGGACCTATATTTTATATGAACGCGCTCCACATCATTCGTCAGTGGGCGACTCAGTCCCGCCATGCGGCGGGATCTCCGTTTCACTCCGAGAATCTCACCTTTAGACCTCGCTTGCCCGCTCGCCTCGCTTCGGCGAAGCGGGCCTCTGGTGGATCATTATCAGTGACCCCGCTATCCGCTGCGCTCCAGCGGGGCACGCGCGCTCTTAATTTAATACTTTTAAGCGTATTGGTGGGCGCGATAGGAGTCGAATCCTTCGGCGCCGCTCAGGACAGGCTCTTAAGACCTCGCCGTGTCCGCCTCTGGCGGGTCATTATCAGTGACGATTTACAGGACAAATGGTGGGCGCGATAGGAGTCGAACCTATGACCTCGTCATTATCAGTGACGCGCTCTAACCAACTGAGCTACGCGCCCACCATTTGTTCCATTATGTGCGCTCCTTGTCCCGCCGTGACTTCGTTAAAGATAAAAAGTAAACGCGCCTTAAGCACATAAATAATCTATCAAAAAAAGCGGGAAAAATCAACTGTTGGTAAACCCGCCGTATATTAACTTTGGCAACTAGAAAGTGATAGAAATGGGGTGTATCTTCGAAAAAATCTTTCAAAGACCGACCTTATTGAAGTTAATCTAAATTATAGATTAACTTTCTAGTTTTACTCCCTAGAAAGGAGGTGATCTACGCACAGCTTCCGCTACGCGTGCCTTGTTACGACTTCGCCCCTATCATCGATCCTACCTTAAATCGCCTTGCGGCGATCTTTGGGTATTACCGACTCTCTTGGCGTGACGGGCGGTGTGTACAAAACCCGAGAACGTATTCACCGCGACATAGCTGATTCGCGGTTACTAGCGATTCCTACTTCATGAGGGCGAGTTGCAGCCCTCAATCTGAACTGAGGCCAGGTTTGATGGGATTAGCTCCGTCTTACGACTTGGCAAACCCATTGTTACTGGCCATTGTAGCACGTGTGTGGCCCAGGGCGTCAGAGGGCCATGCTGATTTGACGTCGTCCCCTCCTTCCTCTGTCTTAAAGACAGCGGTTTCAGATGAATATTTTAACATCTAATGGGGGTTGCGCTCGTTAAAGGACTTAACCCGACATCTCACGACACGAGCTGACGACAACCATGCAGCACCTGTCTAGCACCTTCGAAAGAGATCTCCCTTTCGGGAGACTTGCAGCTAGATTTCAAGCCCTGGTAAGGTTCCTCGTTTATCGTCGAATTAAACCACATGCTCCACCGCTTGTGCGGGTTCCCGTCAATTCCTTTGAGTTTTAGCCTTGCGGCCGTACTTCCCAGGTGGGATGCTTAAGGTGTTGACTTAACGACACGGGAAGGGTCGATACTCCCCATGTCTAGCATCCATAATTTACGGCGTGGACTACTGGGGTATCTAATCCCATTCGCGACCCACGCTTTCGCTCTTGAAGTGTCAGGGGTATCCCAGCAGGTTGCCTTCGCCTTTGGTGTTCTAGCCGATATTAACGCATTTTACTACTACACCGGCCATTCCGCCTGCCTCTTCTACCCTCTAGCCAACTAGTTTCTTGAAGCGGTCTTAATGTTGAGCATTAAGATTTAACTTAAGACTTAGCCGGCCACCGTTGAGCTCTTTACACCCAATAAATCCGGATAACGCTCGAGGCTCTCGTATTACCGCTGCTGCTGGCACGAGATTAGCAGCCTCTTATTCCTTAGGTACCATCATGTGAATTTTTCCCTAAGAAAAGACCTTTACGCCCCGAAGGGCTTCATCAGTCACGCGGCGTCGCTCCCTCAGGCTTTCGCCCCTTGGGGAAGATTCTTGACTGCAGCCTCCCGTAGGAGTCTGGGCAGTGTCTCAGTCCCAGTGAGACGGGTCGTGCTCTCACACCCGCTACTCGTCTTCGCCTTGGTAGGCCATTACCCTACCAACTAGCTGATGAGCCATAGGCCCCTCTCTGACCAGTAAACCTTTACGCCGTATGAATTACATACGGAGTGCATCGGGACTTAGCTCCGCTTTCGCGAAGTTATGCCCGAGTCAGAGGTAGGTTACCAATGTGTTACTCTCCCGTTTGCCGGTTGTTTTCGTCTTGCGACGAAAACCCCCTTGACTTGCATGCCTTAGACACGCCGCCAGCGTTCATCCTGAGCCAGGATCAAACTCTCAAATAAAATTTGAAAGTATTCTTGCACCAATAAGTGACAAGATTGGCTCTCAAAAAAAATAAATAATTAATATTCAAGTAATAAGTGATGGAAGAATGAAAGGAGAAGATAGGATACATCAGCTTCTTTAAAATATAAAGAACATACTGGTCCTTAAGATTCTCCTTTCACTTCTCCATCACTTACCAATGAATGTTAGGAATTTGTGAACCCATTTCTATCACATTTTAGTTGTCAAAGTTCCTTTTTTCTTGATCAAAATTGGATGAAGAAAAAACAGAGAGCCCCAAAAAATATTTTAGAGATCACTGTTTTTTCTCGATCAAAAAACTTAAATGTACTTGGTTGATAAAAAGAAGTTATTTTCTCCTTTCTTGCCTAATTTTAGCCTAATTTCGACCTGATTCAAAGAACATATTTATAATAAGGCAAATACTCAAGTCTGTCAAGTTGTTTGGGTAGAAATGGAGTTTGTTTCCGGTTTAATATTCCTTTTGTAAAAATATCGGCAAGATAGCCCGAAAATAGTCACCACTAGGCCCACGATTCCGATAATAGTGGTCACCCGGAAAAAACTGGCTAAAAACCCCACCAGCAGAACCACGGGCACGTTAACCAGGTTAACAAAACCCATTAAATTGCCAAAAATGCGGCCGCGGCTCTCATCCGCTGAAGTTTCATGGATCAAAGTCTGCGCCGTGACGATAATAAAGACATCAACCAGGCCGGAAGTAAAGCCGGCAAAACAAGTCGCGGCCTTTAAATACAAAGGGCCTAAATGCAAGGCAAAATAATAAAATGGAATGGCCAGCAGTACCAAGCCATCGATGATAAGCGACCAATTGATGATCTTTCTTTTGGGAAAAATCTTTTTTACCTTATTAATCAGGATGGCGCCGGCAAAAGCGCCGATCCCGACCGGCAATACCAGGTAGTAGCTTAAGTCAGCCACGCTATAATGAAAATATTTCGCCGCCAGATCGGGAAATAAAGCAACCACCGCTCTTTCCGCGGAAAAAACTACGGCCATCTGAATAATGGAAAAAAGGATCGGCTTGTTATTTTTCAGGATTTTAAACCCTTCGAGAATATCATGAAAAATTTTTTTGAAGGCATTGCCATAAAGCCCCATCTCCTTTTTGGACAAAAGATGATGTTTTTGAGAGGGTAATAAATAGTTGGCCGTGAAAGCAACGATATACATCAACAGTAAAACGATAAAGATCGTCTGATCCTTTAAATAGAACAGGGCCGGGCCGGCCAGGGAATAACCGATCAAAAAAGCGATGTAGTTGGTGAACATGAACATCGAATTGGCCAGATAGTACTGGTCCCGACGCACCAAATTTGGGATAGTAGCGCTTTCCGCCGGACCGAAAAATTGGGAAACGGTGGCGATAGAAAAAGCCAGAGCCATTAAAAGATAAGGATTGCCGTGGAAAATGAGAAATAAAAACAAAATACCGACACGCAGCAGGTTGGAAACGGCCAGTATTTTTTTCCGGTTATGGTTATCCGCGTAAGCGCCGGCGATCACGGAAAAAATGACCGGCGGAATGCCGACCAGGGCGATATAAACGCTGACAATAAAATTATTATTGGTCAGCTGATAAATACGGATAGCCAGTAAAAAGGTCAGCATGTCGCCGGCCGTCATCGACAAAACCTGAGAGATCCAAAGCTTCAAAAAATGGCGGTTTTTTAATATCTCTGAAAGACCTCTGGGAATAATGGTCATTTTATTATTTTAGCGGATTTATCCCGCCAGATTTTAATTTTTTTATGGTCACCGGAAAGAAGAACAGAAGGGACTTTGGCGCCGCGAAATAAGGGCGGGCGGGTATATTGGGCGTATTCCAAATAATTTAAGGCTTTGGTATAACTTTCCTCTTTAGTGGAATTCTTCTGGCCTAAAACTTTTGGGATCAAGCGGGAAACAGACTCCACGATTGTCATAGCCGGAACCTCTCCGCCCATTAACACATATTGGCCGACTGACAGCTCCAAATCAACATATTTTTTTATTCTTTCGTCAAAACCCTCATAACGGCCGCAAATAAGAATTAGATGCTTTCCCCTGGCCAGATCCTGCGCCATTTTTTGATTAAAGATTTTGCCCTTGGCGCTCAAAAGAATGACCTTGCCTTTATTTTTTTTTCTAACGGCTTTCAAGCATTTAAATAACGGCTCAATTTTTATGATCATTCCGGGTCCGCCGCCATATGGCTTGTCGTCAACAGTCTTGTGCCGGCCAGCGGCGAATTTTCTGATATCGTGAATATAAATTTCGATTAGCTTCCTTGCTTGCGCTCTTTTTAAAATACTCTCATTTAAAAATGAGGTAAAAATAGAGGGAAAAATGGTCAAAATGTCGAATCGCATAATAATATTATTCTCCTTAAACAACAAAAACCGTAATTATATTTTAGCACTAATCACGGTTTTTGTCTTTTTTATTTCGACGATTTTATAATTTTAGATCATCCACCGGCGAAGTTTCTTCGCGATCCATTCTGGGCGGTCGGCGGCTGCCTTCCGGTTCGTAGATTTTGAGGTTGACGCGGGCATGATTTTTGGCGCCCACGACCCGCAAAAGGGTCCGGATGGATTTGGCGGTCTGACCCTGACGGCCGATCACTTGGCCCAGATCTTCCTGGTTTACTTTCAGGGTGATTAAAACGCCCATCTCATCCACTGTTCTTTCCGATTTTACGTCATCGGGTTTGTCAACTAGCTCTTTTACCACGAATTCAACGAACTCCTGATCTTTGTATTTAGCCATATTCTTCTTTCACTTAAATTTTTTTACCAGTGCTGTCGACCTTTTGAAAAACCGATTTTCTTAGTAAACCGGCCAAAGCCAGACTGGTTTATCGATACGATATCCTTATATTTACACTATATCAAAAATCTATTGGCAGTCAAGCGATTATTTTTTGCTTTCTTCCTCCGCCGCGGGGTTTTCCCTTTTTCCCCCTTTTTCTTCAACTGTTTTCTCCTTAGGCGCTTGTTTTTGGGGAGCGGGGGGGGGCGGATTTTCTTTTTTATCAGAAGCTGCTTCATTTTTTTTCTCTTCCGCTTTTCGGCGGCCGCCCTTCTTGGCTTTCTTGCCGGTCATCACTCCTTTGGATATCAGTAAATTCTTGACCGTGCCGGAAGCCTGGGCGCCTTTGGAAAGCCAGTATTTTATCCGTTCCTCGTTCATTTTCAGCACTTTCTTTTTTGGATCATAAAAGCCGAGCGATTCTAAAAAATCACCGACCGTGTCTTTGGTTTTTTCGGAGATTATAAGCCGAAAATACGGCTCTCTGTTCTTACCTTTACGGCTTAAACGGATTATTAGCATAATATACAAAAAATTGGACTTATTTATAGGATACCTAAAATTTCATCTCCTGTCAAGGGTTCATTGCTTTTGACGAAATTGTCGAAAAAGAATAAGATTAAATTAGATAAATAGCCTCTTCATCTATGGCAAAAAAAGAAAAAATTGAATCTGAGACCAGCTTAATTATCAATATGGTAAATGAGATAATTAAGGCGGCGGTAAAATATAACGCTTCGGATATACACCTTGAGCCGGAGGGCGATCGCTTAAGGATCAGGTTCAGAATTGACGGAATTTTACGCGAAATCGCCAATCATTCCATTTCTTTTTTAGACCCCCTGGTTTCAAGGATAAAAATACTGGCCGATCTAGATATCTCCGAGCGCCGCAAACCTCAAGACGGCCGCATTAGCTACACGATCGGGGAAAAAGAACTCGACTTGAGAGTTTCGGTTTTTCCCACTCTTTACGGCGAAAATGTCGCCCTGCGCCTGCTTGATAAATCACAAATAATGATCGGCCTGGAACACTTGGGTTTTAACCAGGAAGAATTTGAAGAATATTCAAAAATGATCGCCACGCCCTATGGCATCATTTTCGTCACCGGGCCCAATGGTTCGGGCAAAACAACCACTCTTTATTCCACGCTGCACACTTTGAATACCATGGAGAAAAGCATCGTCACTCTGGAAGATCCGGTGGAATATGAATTGCCTCTTATACGGCAGACCCAAATCGACCAGGAAATCGGCTTGACTTTCGCTTCCGGCTTGCGCTCATTGCTTCGGCAGGATCCGGATATCATAATGGTCGGAGAAATCCGCGATCGTGACACGGCGGATATCGCCGTCAGGGCCGCCCTGACCGGCCACCTCGTTTTAACCACCTTGCATACTAATAACGCGGTTGGCGCCATTACACGGCTGGTGGATATCGGCGTGGAACCGGCTTTGATAAGCGCGGCCACCATCGGCATTGTCGCCCAGCGTTTAGTCAGAATTGTCTGCCCTCATTGCGCGGAAAAAATCGCAATTACGCCCGCCTTAATACAAGAGTTCGACCTGAAAAAATATAAGGAAATCAACCTGTTAAAGCCAAAAGGCTGTGATAAATGCGGCCAAATGGGCTATTTGGGCCGGACGGCCATTTTTGAAATACTAAGCCTGGACAGCGAACTAAAATCACTTATTATCTCCCGCCAGCCATACGCCGCTATCTTTGAACGGGCTCAAGCCAAAGGGATGAAAAGCCTGCGGGAAAAAGGGGTGGCTAAAGCGATAAATGGGATCACCACTTTAGAAGAAGTTATCAGAGTTACCTCAATCTAACAATAAAAAAATACTTACTTAAAAACAGTTAGTATTTTTTTGTCTAGCGGTTTCCCTGCTTATTAATTACTTCTTCCGCTTCTTCCATCTTAATAGAGAGAAGTTTTGAAACACCGTCATCGCCCATGGTGATGCCGTAAAGAATATTTGCTTTTTCCATGGTCGCTCGATTGTGGGTGATCACGATAAACTGGCTTTTCTTGCTTAAATTCGCGACAATGCTGGCGAATTTTATGGAATTCGCTTCATCCAAGGCGGCGTCCACTTCGTCCAGAACGACAAAAGGTGAGGGATTATTATCTAAAATCGCGCAAATTAAAGCAATGGAACTTAAAGCTCTTTCGCCGCCGGAAAGCATGTTAATGCTTTTTAACTTCTTGCCCGGCGGGGTCGCCATGATTTCCACCCCGGCCACCACTTTTTCCGATTTTTTCTTCTTTTCAGTCTTTTCCGGTATTTCTTCTTCAGATGAATTTTTCTGCCCGGACTTTTCTTCGGTTTCTTCGACGATTTCTTCCCCCTCTTCCTTTATTTCCTCTTTAATCAAGGAAAGTTTGGCCTGGCCGCCGTTGAATAGGACTTTGAAATATTTGCCGAATTGCTCATTGATCTTTTCAAAAGACTGATTGAATCGCAGCTCAATGGTCCGGTCCAGGTCGGCGATGACTTTTTCCAGATCCAAGATCGCTTTATTAAGATCATCCGACTGGGTTCTTAGAAAATCGTGCCTTTCTTTAGTTTCTTTGTATTCATTCTCCGTATTTTCATCAATCCCGCCGATCAGGCCGATCTGATGCTTAAGCCGCAATATCTCGTTCTCATATTCCGTTTTATTGAAATTTTCCTGAATAGCTCTTTTTTCCTCAAATACGGCCGGCCAGTGATTCTCCGGGAGCTCTTCTTTAACTTCGTGCTCCAAGTCTTCTTTTTTTGTTTCAAAACGGGCCAGCTCCACTTTAAAACTATTAATTTTATTGGCGATCTCGTTCAAGGCTTCTTGCTTAAGCCTAAAATCCTTTTGCAGGGCGAAAAGACTGTCTTTTTTTTCTTGCTCTTCGTCATTAAAAGCGTTGATCTTTTTTTGGGCGGCGGCCAACTCTTGGTCAGCGACCGCGATTTTTTCCTCCAGTTCTTTCTTTTGATTAGACAGTCGTCCTTCTTTTTCTTCTTTAGTGCCGGAGGAAAAACGTTCTATCTGCCGACTTATCACCGCTATTTCATTTTCTGTGTCTGTGATAGCTTTGGTTAAGTTGCTCATTTTTTCCCGCCTTACTTCAATTTCTACTCTTATTTCATTAACTTCATTGACCAAAATATCTCGTTTTTTTATTTGCTCGCCAAGCGCGTTTTGCAGCTCAATGATCTCTTTAGGCGAAGAAGGGGAAGACGACTTGATTTTTTCCAAAAACAAGGACATTCTCTCTTTGATTTTTTCCGCTTCCCGTTTAATGGTCTTTAAACCTTCTAATTCGTTTGTTTCGCTGATTTTCTTGATAAAATCCTGCTGCAGCAGGTAAAGCTGGTTTAGCTCGTTTTTTATTTCCGCGAAATCCAGGGGTTCCTGGCCGGCCATTTTTTCCTGGACGATTTTTAACCGGTGCTCTATTTTATCGTACGCAACGAACATTTCTCTTTGCTGGGTTATTCTTTCGTCTAAACGCTGCTGGCTGGTATTTATTTTTTCATGCAAGGCCTGGCCATCTATTTTTAATTCACTAAGTTTTTTGCTGATTTCAACTTTTTTCTTCCGCCAAAAATTCTGGTCGCTGCCGCCGGTCGTGACCAAATCCAATTCCATCTGGCCTTCAAGTACCATTTTTTCCTGGGCCAGGGAGTTTTTCCGGTCCTGAATTTTCTGGTATTCTTTTTGCCTTTCAGCGAATAATTCGCCCCGCGTGCTTTCTTTGGCTAATCCTTCCAATTGACGATGGAGCTGCTCAATTTCTTCTTTTACTTTTTGCCTTTCTTTTTCCAGGGTCAAAAAATTGGTCTGGGCGGCGTCATGCTTCTGAAAAATATCCTGATACAAAAAATTGAAATAACTGATCTGTTTCTCGCGCAGGTTCTTTTCTATCTCTTCTTTTCTTTCCCAGCGGTGCACCTGCCGGGTCAAAGAGCGCAAACGCGGGGCAATCTCATTGAGTAGAACGTCCACCTGGCCCAAATTTTCCTTGGTATGATCAAGTTTTAAAATCGCCTGATCGCGCTTTATCTGATACTGCCTGACCCCGGCTGCTTCGTCAAAAAGTTCTTTCCGTTCCCGCGGAGAAGCCATAATAAAATAATCAATCATGCCCTGGGCGATGATGGAATAAGTGCGCTGACCAAAACTGGCTTTGGCAAGCAAAAGCAGAATGTCCTGCAGTCGGACCGGTTTTTTGTTGATCAGATATTCGCCCAGGCCGTCGCGGTAAACCCGGCGGGTAATCACCACTTCCGCGTAGTCAATCGACATGGCGTGGTCACGATTATCAATATGCAAGGAAATCTCCGCTGAAGCCAGCCGAGTTTTTTTATCCGATCCGGCAAAAATAACATCTTCCGATTTTTTGCCGCGCAAGACCTTCAGGCTTTGTTCGCCCATCACCCAGCGGATGGCATCGGCCACGTTGGACTTGCCCGAACCGTTCGGCCCCACCACGCAGGTAATGCCGGGATTGAATTCCAAGACCGACTTGTTGGCGAACGACTTAAAACCCTGAATTTCCAGTTTTTTTAAATACATAATATAAAAGGAATGGAAGGCGACCGCCGCCCTTTTCTGTTATTTTACTAAATTTTGACCACTATAGCAATATCCTTCCAAAATCAACAATAATTTTTCCCAGCTTTTGCTTATGCTTTATAGTTTAAGCGGCAAAAATAATAAAGATTATTGTTAAAAATAGCGCCAAAAAATGCCCAAGGTTGGCCTTCTTTTCGCTCAATGAAGAAATACTTAGCCAGCTGTTTTTCAAAAACACGATGATCAAACCCCGTATGGGAAAAAATATATTCCAGCCCCGGTTCAAGTGTAATAATCCTTCTTTTTATTCCAAAACCGGCTATTGCCTTAAAATAATTCGTGATATTCAAATTATCATAGTGCCTATTCTTCAATAATCGATAAGTGTTTTTGATTAGGGCCGGAACGCCAATTTCTATAGGTACAGTAATAATGAATAAACCCCCTCTTACTAGCAAGGAACGGACATTAAGCCCTAAAATTTCTAGCTCTTTGTCAGCCAGATGCTCCGCCGTCTCCAAACAGGTAATTTTATCAAACTTTTGGCCCCTTATCGATTCAATGGATTGGAATACATCAATATCAAGACCTGAAAGTTCTTTTTGGGCTTCCCGGCATTTCGGCGCGTAAGGCTCAAAACCAGCCGCTTCCACCGCCGGAAAATGATTCTTGATCAATTTTAAAAAATAGCCGTCGCCGCAACCATAATCAAGAATTTTTTCTCCCGCTTTTAAGTCCAGAAGTTTTAAGGCATGAGCAAAGCGCCTGCAGTGAAGCCAGCGTTTAATAAACAGGGAATCTTTATAAGTGTCAGCGCCATATGATAAACCCATAATATTATATTCACTTTAAGTTACTTTATATATTTTACTATTTTCTATTGACAAAATCAAAAAGTTGTGTTATTATTCTTCGTTATTGTGTATAAATAGAGTAGTTCGAGAAATAGTCGCCGCAACTTAAAAAATAGGGGGTAGTATTTTGTCTACTGAATACGATCAGGCCAAACAGGTCGCTGTCGCCGCGTTGGCGAACATCGATCCAACGCAACCCTTTGGTACGCCTCTGTTTGAGGCTATCGCTCGGGTCAGTGTCACGGTATGCATCGAAGCAGTGTGTCTTCGAAGAAATCCTGATACTCATGCAGTTGAAGTATTAATGATCGAAAGGAGCCAGGACGATACGGCCTATCCCGGTCAGATGCACTGTCCTGGTACGGTCATGAGGTCAGGCGAAAGTATTGAAGAAATGTTCGAACGTCTTTCTCGGAAAGAGGTCAATGCCAGGCTCTATGGGCAAAAATTCATCGGATTTGACAACAATACCGCGGAAGCTCGCGGCCATTTCCTGCATCTTATCCATTTGGTACAAGTGGACGATCCGAACAATGGAAGCTGGCATCCAATCAACGATCTTCCGAAAAATACGGTGGAGCATCACCGCACCATAGTGATACCAACCGCCGTGAAAGCTTTCATGGGGTAATAGCTCTTCTGTTCTTCCCCACCAAGATGGAGATATTTTGGTGGGGTTTTTTATTTCTAATAAAAAACGGCTGGCAAAGGGGCCGGGTAAAGTCAATAATGAAGAAGGGGTGAAGGTATCTTCGCTTATTGACTTACTTTCCTTTGACCAGCCGTGGATTATGGCGCCCCAGAGAGGATTCGAACCTCCGACCCTCTGAACCACACTCAGAGGCTCTAACCACTGAGCTACTGGGGCGCTAAAGTGCGGAAAAAATTCGGCGCCCCGTGCATGATTTGAACACGCAACCCGCCGATTTAGAGTCAGCTGCTCTGCCAGTTGAGCTAACGGGGCGCTAATGAGCCAGAAAAATATGGAGCAGGCGGCAGGATTTGAACCTACGATCTTCACCTTGAAAGGGTGACGCTCTCCCGGGCTGAGCTACGCCTGCTCTTATATTCTAGTGAGGATGATGGGATTTGAACCCACGACCACCTAACATAAGGTTAGATGTTCTATCAAACAGACTGTCAGCCAGAGGCTGATCCGCCTCTGGCGGAAGCTACATCCCCACTTATTTATTAACAACAGTGTTCTTAGGTTATAGGAAATGAATTTGATTGTCAATGTGGATAAATAAATAATATTTTTGCCATAAAAAAACTGACTTTAATAAATCGTCAGAATATTAATAATTATCTTACCAGCGGCAGTCTCCGGCGTCGCAATTGTTCAGTACATGGGCGCCGCTTTCCGTGCCGCTCGCATTCTCATCATTAATCCAATACCATAATTTATCCCCTGATTCTAATTTTGTATAAAGTATATAACTATCAAGATCATCATTAATATCATAACAATAATGATTAGAAGCTTCATCATTGGCTTTCAATGGTTTTAACTGGACGGAAAGAAAGGCCGGCATAAGATCGCCGGGAAATTTAAAAGGATTTTTATCGGGAGTGATATCGTTAGCGTACGTTACATTATACTGTATAAGGGCGCCCAAATCATCAACACATTTTACGATATTTGAACCGATATCATAATATTTATCTCCATTACCGTCAAAATACATCAAGAGAGCGTTCCGGTATTGGGTTAGGTCATTCTTTTTTTTCGCGTCGCGCGCCTTTTCTTTGGCGCCGTTCAAAGCGACCAGGCCAATGGAAGAAAGGATGCCAATAATGGCGATCACTACCAGCAATTCAATCAGAGTAAAGCCTTTTTTTGTTTTCATTTTTAAAATATTTAATCACTCTTTCTATCCATAATTATATTCCTTATTATTAAAGGTGTAAATGAATAAAAACGCTCAAATCCGCATAATTCCCATTAGAAATGCGACAAATGATATACTTTAAGAACCCTAAAAAAGTAATCATTTATCGCCATGCAGAATATATCACTTTTAGAGTTAGCCTGGGAATTGTATCAATCACAAGTAAGTCCGAATGACATCGCTTTTCGCTTGGGAAAGCACCGAGCCACCATTTACCGATGGCTAGCGGGTATTAAACTTTACGGTATCCGGGAATTCTTGAGAAAATACCGTCAGGCCAAAAAGGACAGAAGACAAAAGAGAAAAACCGATCCCGTAATCAAAGCCAGGATCTATGCCTTAAGAGAAAAATATCATCATTGCTGCGGCGAGAAAATTCAATACTGGATGCGCAAAGACTATGATGTTAGGATAGGAATATCGACCATCTATCGCATCCTAGGCGAAAAGTACATTTTACGCTCAAAATGGAAGAAAAACCAAGTACGCGGTCCCGTGCCAAAAGCCATTAAACAAAGGGAAGTTATCCAGAATGACACCGTGGACTTCGGCGAACTTTTTGCCTTCACCAGCCTTGATATTTTCACCAAAGAAGCGCAGGTGGTAATGCGGGCCGGTCTAGAAGCA
>JBDRMK010000016.1:0-16750 GCA_043812155.1 Patescibacteria group bacterium
TTGCCGTATTTATCTACGGCCAGATACCAACGACCGCGTAATTCCTTGGGGTAAGAGATGGGGTTCATAGGCTAAATATTAATAGTTAACAGGTGTCAGCCATCATCTTACCAAGTGTCAGCGGTATGTGTTAACTGTACATAGTCTTGACATTGTTTAATGCTTTGCTAAGCTATTATGACTGTACCAAACAAGAAGGAGGTGACTGGTGAAATCGAGAAAAAGCCGGAAGTTAACCAGAAGGCGCGTACGCACACAGAAAGGCTGGGTGATCGTTCCTCAGCCCGGTGATGTCATCAGAGCGACGAATGTTCGCAAAGACCCGGTGTTATACCCCGAGGGCATGACCCTTGACGTGATCGTCGTCTCAATCAAGTACTTCAAGGACAAGGAATGCCTGGTTCAGGCCAACGACGAGGAGACTGCCGGAAGCACTCATTCGTTCGCGCTGAATTTCAAGACCGGTGTCTGGGAAACGCAGGGTCACGGCCGGCCGTTCGCTGGCTGGAAATTCAGCATCATAGGCACTCTCTTAGTGCCTTCAATCCTGCCGCTCCGACCGCACGAAATCGGTGTCGAGATGGGTGACGGAGACTAGCCGTCTGTCACTCAAGTTCTTCCCCCCGCCCTGTCCTTTCAGGATAGTAAGCGGGGGTATTTTATATTGGCAATAATGGAGGCGAGGCTTTCCAGCCTCGCCGGAAACAAAATTAAAAACCGCCGAGACTGGAAAGTCTCGGCTCCGTGGATAAAATGATATATCGCTTCTCATCTTCATCAGAGGAGCCAAGGCTTCCACGCCTTGGCGTAATTCACCTTTCATAGTCCAAGCGTGGAAGCTTGGGCTCCGGAGTTGAATTATATAATCAGCATCCCGTCGCCAAAGGAATAAAAACGGTATTTTTTTCTAATGGCTGTTTGATAAGCTTTTTTTGTGAAAGGCAAACCGGCAAAAGCGCTGACGAGCATAAAAAGTGTGCTTTTCGGCAGATGGAAATTCGTGATTAAACTATCAATAAATTTGAACTGGTAGCCAGGATAAATAAAAGAGCTAACCCAACCATAAAAATCCTTTTTCGCGTAGGCGGGAATCCCCATTCCCGCCCCCTTCGTCCGCCGAATGGGGATTCGGCGGCTACGCGTATATTTATTAAAAACCGCCTCCATGGCTCTAGTTGAAGTCGTGCCGACCGCAATAATCCGCCGGCCTTCTTTTTTATATTTTAACAATCTATCAATTACTTCTTTTTTCACTTCTAAAAACTCGGCATGCATTTTATGTTTTTTAACATCATCCACTTTAACCGGCTGAAAAGTGCCGTAGCCCACATGCAAAGTGACAAATTCTGTCTCAATTCCTGAATTCCTTAATTTCTTAATTAACTCTCGGCTAAAATGAAACCCGGCGGTCGGCGCCGCCACTGACCCCAAATTTTTGGCAAAAACCGTCTGATATTCTTTTAAATTTGAGGCTCTTTTGATATAGGGCGGGGTCGGCGCTTGGCCGTACTTATTCACGATTTTCCAAAAATGATTACCAGATTTATTAAACTTAACTAACCAAATACCTTCGCCTAATTTTTTCACGATTTCCCCTCTCAACAATTCTTCATGTCTTCGTGTCTTTGTATCTTTGTGTCCTAAAACAAACTCCATCCCCTCTCTTCTGACCTTGCCACCCACTAAGCACTGCCAATACTTGCCCTCCGGTCTTAAAAGAAAAACCTCCAATTTTCCGCCGGTTGATTTTTTGGCCGGAAGTCTCGCGGGAAAAACTTTTGAGTCGTTGAAAACCAAAACATCACCTTTATTTAAATATTTCGGCAGATTATAAAAATGGTCATGCCTTATGGTCTTCTTTTTCCGGTCCAAAACCATCAAACGCGAACTCTCGCGAGGTTTAGCCGGTTTTTGGGCGATTAGGTTTTTGGGTAAATTATAATTAAATTGAGATAGTTTCATAATAATTTCTAAATCCTAATGTTCCAAACCGGTTTCGAATTTGGAATTTTGATATTTGAATTTATCTGTGATTTGGAATTTGGTACTTGGAATTTATCGGCCTATATATCAAACACCACTTCACACTCCAAAATTCCGTTCTCGTTGCGGAAAATCCTCAGATCGCAATAAGCCCCTCTCCTTAAATCCCCGCCAAAACCCTTTGATTTAAAACCTTTAAGCACAGCTTCTAATTTATTCTCATTTTTAAAACTAAGTTCAAACGTCTGATAGCCCTCCTTATTAATGCGCATCTGATATAAAACTTCATTAAGAAATTCCAGAAGCAGATTTTCCTCATCGTCAGCCTCCGCCGTGATTTTTCTTTCCACTGTTTCCTGGTCAGCACTTGGCTTCAAAATCGAAATCATCCCTTCAGCCGCATTTTTAAAAAGCTCATCTTTATCCTGACCAAAGACTCTTAGTTTAATATCTTGCTCGGTGGCGATGATTTTGTATTTTTCGGGCATAATGGATATATTATATCTTTATTTTAGGAATTATTAAAGATTATCCGGTAAATCCGAAATTCGAATCTCGAAATTCTAAACAAATCCCAATATTTAAATTCAAAAACTCCAAACACTTAAAAAGCCTGGGTTTGAAATTTGGAAAATTGGGATTTAGATATTGTTTTGGATTTTGGATTTTGAGCTTTGGATTTAACGACTACACCAGCTTCTTCTTCCAGTCTTGCGGCGGCTGCTTGGCCAAGTGTTTGTAGGCCTCTTCCGTCACTGACCGGCCGCGGGGTGTCCGCACCAGATAGCCGATCTGCATCAGATAAGGCTCATAAATATCCTCGATCGTGTCCACTTCTTCCTGGACCGCGGCCGCGATGGCATTCACGCCCACCGGACCGCCTTTGAATTTCTCAATGATTATTTCCAGAATCTTGCGGTCCGTGTCATCCAGCCCCATCTCATCAATATCCAGCATCCCTAAAGCCGCTTGGCACAGAGAAATAGTGACTTTGCCGTCAGATTTCATTTGCGCGTAATCGCGCACTCTTTTTAAAAGCCGGTTGGCCACCCGCGGGGTTTTTCTGGCCCGCTTGGCCAGGATCTGGGCGGATTCTTTATCCAAATTCACCCCTAAAATTTTAGCGGAGCGATGGATGATTTTCTCTATTTCTTCATCTTGATAATAGCCAAGACGGTAGGTCATGCCGAAACGGTCACGCAAAGGGGAGGAGATCAGGCTGGCCCGGGTGGTCGCTCCGACTAAAGTGAATTTCGGCAGGTCCAAACGTAAAGTCCTGGCCGAAGGCCCCTTGCCGATAACGATATCCAAAGCGTATTCTTCCATGGCCGGGTATAGCACTTCTTCGATGATCCGGTTCAAGCGGTGTATTTCGTCAATAAAAAGAATGTCGCCGGGCGATAAATTGGTCAGGATGGCGGCCAGGTCGCCGGCTTTTTCCACGGCCGGACCGGAGGTGATGCGGATATTGGTCCCCATTTCACGGGCAATGATATGCGCTAATGTTGTTTTCCCCAAGCCCGGCGAACCATGAAGAAGCACGTGCTCGATCGGCTCTTTTCTTTGTTTGGCCGCGCCGATAAAAATCAGAAGATTTTCCTTGATCTTATCCTGGCCGACGAATTCCTTCAAAGTGGTCGGCCGCAAAGTAAGGTCGAGGGTCTTGTCCTCGCTTTTTTCTTTGGCGGTAATGATGCGTTCTTCAGGCATAATTTTATTTTGAACGTTAAATTTTACTTACTTAATCAACACAAATGGGATTTTCTTCGCTTATGAAAGTAACCGTACCCTTCCATGGATCAACAGAAAAATGAGCATATGGGTAATAACATCCCGCTTGATTGGGGGTCGCCGGATTTATCATGGCTTCTATATAGTCATCCTCGATATTATTGGTCGGATCGGCTCTTACCCATCCAGTGACTCCTGTGATGGTATCTTTATGCTTCCGTTGAAATGATTTTATTTTTTCGTTATTCTCGAGCAAACCAAGAGAACAAGCGACTAAATTGTCGGGTACATCCCAACCGACAAAATAACTCGGCGTTATTTTACCAATAATACCGGTGGCTGTATTGAATTCAACATAGTACGAAAAATCATCAAAAGCGTCAGTCTTAAAATCGTCAAAGGGATCGTACCCATTATACCGCCCTGTTTTGTATTTATTCAAATCTTTTTTTCCGGTCGTGGCACGAACATAAATTTCGACTGAATCTTGATTATTTAAATCTGGGCCAAAGGTAACCTCTGCATTAGTATATTCGTATCCTTTGACTGATCGAATATATGGTTGGATGACCGTTAATAATTTATCAATGCTTGTCTGATCAAAGTCAGGAAGTTCAATAGAGGAATTTGAGGCGCTTGAATGAAAACTAGTAAATTTCACGTTTTTTTGCAGTAAATCAAGTGGAATAATATTTTTTCCTTCAGAAAGATTATTACAAGCTGAGGCATCACTGGTAATTGTCGTGAATGCTGGGAGAGTGTCTGCCTTTTTATTTTTGTTAAAGTAGAAAAAATACAAAATCGCGCCAAGAGCAATCAGTGCGACGACAATAATAATTAACGGCAATATATTGAATTTTTTTGGTTTGGCTTGTAATTCGTCCATAAATAAAACTATAATTAGGTTTTCTTTTTCTTAAACCTCTTGACCCTAATCAAGCCCGAACAGGGTATTACTTCCACTCCCTTTTTCTCCAGCTCGTCCAAAAATATATTCATGCCGATGGAATCTGAGGAGATATGGCCGGCGATAATGGCGTTGATGTGGCTTTTTTCCGCCGCCTTTTTGTGCTCTTCGGACATGTGCATGCCGACAACCGTGTCAATGCCGGCTCCCGCCATTTTTTCGTAAATTTCCGCCGACCCTTCGGTGCCGCCGGTCAATTCCGTCAGGGCTATTTTGCCGGCGAAATTAGTTTCTTTGCCCGCGAAAAGCCGGGGGCCGGCTTTTAACCGGGCCGCCTCCGAATATTCCGGGATTTTCTTTAGGATCTTCAGGATATCGCCGATCGTCTCAATGTTCTTTTTCTCGCGGTCAAGCAATTCCTTGATGAAATTAGTGACCAGATTATCCGCCGGGGTATGAACGGAAAGAAGCGGGAGGTTAAGCAATTTGGCGGCGTCGATCGTCCGGCTGTGATTGATCGGGTTAATGGTCCGCGACACCTCTTCGATTTTGATATGCAAAAGCCCCTGGGCCACGGAAATAGGCACCCCGTATTTAGCCAGGACTTCCGCCTGCATGTCCATGACCTCATGAAGACCGGCCAGGCCCAAACCGGTCGGATGATGGGAAATAACCAGGTCAATGGGTTTTGTCTTGGAGATCTCTTTAGCCAGCAGCAATTCCGAAGTGCCGATGTCAATGCCGACCAGCGCTCTTTTTACGGGTTGTTTAAAATCTCCAAAATATATCCTGGTGTCGGAGTACGGATTTTCCAAACGCTCAACGTCAAATTCTTTTTTTTCTTCGGTTGAAAGAGATTGGTATCTGACTTTTAAATTACTCAGCCTTTTGCGGCAGATCTTTTCGCCTCTCGGATCGTGCTTAATTCCTAAAGCCACGGCCAGATCAAATATCTGTTTTATGGTCATGATTTTTAATATTTTTAGCTTCTTAACACCCAAAATGCTACCATTTTCCCTCCCTCTTGACAAGATATGAAAGTTGTGATATTATGGCCTGTTCTGCTTTAAATGGATAGATTATTCCTTAAAAATATATCGTTGATTAAACGGACTTTTTAAGCTTAATAAAGGCGAAAATTCCGCGGTCATTCTTGTCAGCTATCTGCAGTCACGACAAGCATGGGGGTTATTTTGAGGATGCAAGCAGGCTTACCCCTTCTTCAACCCCTCAAAATAATCTTCTTGACTGCAGTTAATTGGCAAGATGATATATGGGCCCACGGTCTTATTATGATAATATAGGCCGTTTTTTGTTATAAAAAAAGAAGGTGATGGGACCCGGGTTAAACGAGCCAAACACCTTTCTTACCTGAGTGAAAACATGTTTCAACATGGTTTTTCAGATAGAAAGATATCTGGCCGTAAAACTCAGACCATCACCTCAAAAAAATTGGTGCGCCCGCAGGAGCAAAAGCACCGCCTGGACGTGAGGAAACTTTTTCGCCCGCACCTTGTACACAATGGTAAGTTTGGGGAAAAGCTGCCTTCACGTGCCAGGCCGAGCTGTAAATACGCAAGAGCGCACCGAAAACGAACAAATATAATTTTTAAATTGAAAGACAAGTATAGCACAAGTAATATTTATGTCAAGGGGAGTAATCAAAAAAGAGGGTTGGTTCCCTCGGCCGTGTGATTCTTGAACTCCTTTCGCCAATTCATGATATTGACGCCAGAAGTAGTATCAACCCACTGATAACCAGAAAACCAACCCATAATATCTACGAACAATCATCCCGACTAACCAAAAACTGAGGCTTATCTTATCAGTTATTGAAAATAAGTCAAATAAAAAAACTAACGATACGCCATAGGCCATACACTATTCCGCCTTCCCAACCAAGCACACTTCCTGCCAGGGCTTGTAATAAGAGCTCCAGGTTTCTTTCTCCTGACGGCCATCAACGTATGTTACCGTGCGGTAAAAAACGGCATTGGCCCCAATATGGGCTCTTTCCGTGCATTTTTTTTCTCCCGGCGCCAGATCCGTTGTTTCCACGATCTTCGTCGGGCCGGGACTCACGAAATTGGATAAGACCGGTTTGGTCATTTCCACTTTCCGGCCATCTGAAGTCCCGTAAAATTCAAAGTAGAGAACGTCCCCTTCGATCCTAGTCTGCCATAATAAATAATGGCCGGTGTCATTTTTAAACCTTAGGTCGGGTTTCGGGTCATAAATCGTGGCGTCAGTGCCGGCGGGTTCATAGTAGGAAACACGGTATGAATGAGGCTTGCGTTCTAAAATCGGCAGACCCGCATTCAATGCCAGACGGAAAGCGGTCGTCCCGATCTGGCACAAACCGCCGCCATATTCCGGCACGGTTTTATTACCCTTAATCACCAACTCCTGCAGATAACCGGTCGAGGCTTCAATTTTACCTAAAGCCTTAACCAGAGAAAATTCCTCGCCCGGTTTCACGAGTAATCCGTGAAGAGCGGCGGCGCCCACGGCGATATTATGCCGCCGGTTTTTCGGACTGCCTTTAAAATTAGACTCGCCCTGGCCGATCAATTCCTTAACTCCCAATTCATTGATTGACTCCGTAGTCACGACCGGCGAGATTTCTTTGACCGCCAAAGTCACGGTTGTTTTTTTGTCACCAAACACTGCGTTTTCCGTGTCGTCTGTCGTTTTTTCAACATCTACCGTCAGGCCAGGCTCGCTCGCCTGGAATTCGGTCACCTTCCCCTCATTTATTTCAAACTTGCCCTCTTTGACCGGCCGCTCGATTTCTTTGGCGATTGTTTCGGTCAAGTAATCGGCAAATTCAGCGTTAAAACCCAAGACCACTTTTTGATCTTTATATTTAAAATCAATGAATTTTTGTAAACTCTCTGAATTAATTTCCCATTTTTTTTCGCCATAAGTGATATTGATCGGTGCTAAAGCCAAAATATCCGTAACTTGCGCCAAGGCGTCGTTGGTTTCGCTCTTTTTCACTCGCGGATAGTCAGTTACTAGGGAAAGATTAAGACTTTTATTATTTATATTTTTAATGTTTTCCTGGGTTTGTTTGATGATTTCCTGATAATCAAAAATTTTTCCTTCTTTTTCCGGGATAACTACGTATTGACCGGCGGCCACAACCTTTAGATGGGCATCCACGGCCGGGGTCTCAAACTGAGCAAAATTAGCGGTTATTATCTTTTCTAGTTCGTTTTCATCCAGTTCATATTTTAAATTGACTTTAACCCCGGAAATCAAGGCGGAAATATGCTTTAGAAAATTCCGGACCAAATTCCCCTGCCGGCTGTAATCATAGGCCTCATCTATGGTCCCCTCTTCGTTGAACTTAAATATTTCAAAAGTCAGGTCGGATTCTCCCGCCGCCGAAACCAGAGGCAAGACAGACACTTTTTCCCAATCAAAAACATAGACTAAGCCGTTCTTATCCACCTCATCAGTGTAGGCATTTATCAAATCCAGCCCTTCCAGATAATTTTTTCCCGCTAAACTATTATTTCCGAGTTTAAATCCGGGATAAAATTTCTGGGCGTAGACAATATGATAAAAATAGGCGTAAGCAAATATAATAATCGCCAGCAGAAAAAAAACGGCTAGCAGCCATTTCAACCAGCCATATGATTTAATTTTCAATTTTTCTTTTTTGCTCATTCCTATTTTAAAATTCTGTTTTAGGCCGACTCCTCCTCTTCTTTAACCTTAACTGTTTTCAGTCGAGCTTTTTCCGCCTTGGGCAGCGTGATCGTTAAGATGCCATTTTTTAAAGTGGCGGTTATCTCTTCTTCTTTCACTTCCAAAGGCAGGATAATGGAACGGGAAAAACCGCCCCAATAACATTCCTGGTAAAAATAATCTTCCGCCGCCGCTTCGCTGTCTTTCTGCCTCAAACCTTTGATAGTCAGCATGTCATTATGCAGAGAAATATCAATATCTTCCACCCGCACGCCAGCGATCGTGGATTTGATTATTATATCCTTGTCGGTCTGATAGACATCAACCGCCAATTGTCCGTCAAAATTCTCGTCCAGCCAGTCCAATTCTTTTTTGCCTTCTTCAATATTTGGTTTTTCTTTAGTTTTATTTTCAGTCATATTTTAAAAAATATTTAACTGTCTTTTATTATAAGGTATTTGGAAGTTTTAAGCAAATCCTTAGGCCTATTTTTTGGCTGAAATAAGCTATTATTTATGCACACTTTATACACCGCAATCCCCTTGACAAACACTTGTTTCCGCGCTAGGTTGGAAATAGAGAGAGTGCAAAATTGAATAAAAACAACCAAACCAACAGACATTCCGAATTGCTTGTCCTTTGACAAGTAAGGGGGGAAACAACAGTGTTGGTTTTTTAAATTTACGCACACCTTCCAAGAGAGTCCGCTTCGGCAAAAGCAAAAAACACCGGAAGGAATCCGGAAAGAAAGGAAGTGAATCAGCCATGAAGAAACTCTTGATGGCCGGGCTTAAGCCCAAAATAATCGCGCTTCCGGAAAGTCAGTTCACCTTGAAACTGCTTTACTGGCTCTGCGCGATCCTGTTCGCCCTGCAGATCACGCGCGTCGCCCTGATCGCGTTTTCGCCGAGCGAACACCTAAATTCGTGGGAATTCAGTCTTTTCCTTTATCTTATCTTCCTGGTCCTTTACGCCCTGCGCCAGATCATCGACCGGATAAAAGGCAAGGTCGGTAAGAAAATGAAAGGCTGGATCTTCGTCCTCATTTGGCTGGTCTTTGTCATCACTCTGGCTGTGATCCAAGCGGTCACGGACGGACGCTACAAAGTCCCGAGGTCGGCTTTCGAAAACCTGGTCGTGGTCATTTCGGTCTTCAGCGGCCGCAACTTCGCCCGCATCGTCTGGCGGCGCAAGACCAAAGGCTCGGAAGGCATTAAAGCTTTCATTATCCTTATCTTCTTCGGAAGAAAAGCGATGGAGGCTTATTGCCGGCAAAGAGCCAGGCTAGGCCGACGACAAAACCGCGCTTCTCGCCAACGGTTGATCTTTATCAAAAGGAGGTTCCCGAATGGAGCGTTTAAGCTCTAAGAAGGGGAGTCTTCAAGGAAGGTAAAACGGGGGAGCAAAGCTTTGGCTTGGCAGCCCCCGTTTAAATTAAAAAATATTCCCGTTATAATACGGGATTTTTTTGTATTTATAGCGACTTGACAAAAATGACTAAATTAATTATAAAAGAACGAAAATTGAAAGTATATTTGCTTTTATTTTAGCCATATATTAGACTTAAGTTAGGTTTACTTAGGTGCAACTTTTTATATTCTTTTTTTTGCTTAAATTAGCCAAAATATAAACAATTCGTGGTAAAATTTATCCACAAACCGATTAGACGCAAAATGTCTTTCTTCTTGCTTCTATTTTTTTGCCTAAATAGCTTAAATATTCTGCTTTTTGCTTTCCTTTTCCATGATTTTCTGTTCGTCATAATTTTCCTCGTCTTGATCCTCTTTTTCTTAAAAAAACAAGCAAAAAATCTCTTATTGATTCCCGTTCGAAATAATATTAAATATGTCTGCGGCTGGGCAATAAAATCCTTATTAAACAAATCAAAAATATATGTTCGCCGGAAGATCAACTACAGCAAAAATATTCTGCCGTATCTTTTGATCCGGCTGACCACAAATATATACTTTTTCCGGAAAAAAGTCATTCAACGAATAAAATCAATTCGTCGATTTTTTCTAGTCTTATCGGTAAATAAAAAAATAAGAGAAAAGAAAGAAACGATTGTTAAACCTGGGAAAATAAAAAAAGAAACGGCAGAAAAAGAAACCTTTTCCGTTACCCCGACTCTCATTGAAAAACCAGGGATCAAATCTTCGTCCACAAAAAACATTTTCCCGATAAAAAAGAACGGGTTGTGGCGCGTGACCGAGCTGACGCCGCCAGCCGACATTGAGCATGATCGCCTGCTCGCCCCTTCTGAATTTGGGTCCGGGCAAAGACCAAACTTCAGGCAAAGAGCCTTCCGCCTAATTAAAGAATCCCTGTTCACTTTCCGGCCGAGCAAAAAGGCAATTGTCATCTTCCTCATCGTGTTGGGCCTCGGCGTCTTTTCTTTCGGGCCCTTGCGCCAGATCGAGGACAAATTCATCAGCCGGCCGACCCTCACTGAACAGGGGGTTAAAGAACCCCAGAAAGGGGAAGAGGGAAGCGTCCTGGGCGAGAAAAAGACGAGCGAAGAAAAGACAAATATTTCCGCTAAGACTCCTCTTTCCTTCGGACAGATGTTAGGCCAGCTGCTGGCCGGCATCGCCCTCATTTTCGGCCTGTTCTTTTTTGTCTATTCCCTGAAATATTACTTGACCATAATCCTCGTCATGCTGGCCAGCCAGTCCATCAGTCAGGGCCACAAGATGGGCCGGGTTTCAAGCTTTTTCTACCGCCTCTTTTTCAAGGACGCCAATAACGGGAACGGCAACGGGCATAATGGGGCGGTCGGTTTGCTGCCGAATTATCAGGACGACAAGCCTTTAACCTCATATCCTTTTGTCTCGGTCCAACTGCCGTTCTATAACGAAAAGAAAGTGGTGAATCGTATCTTGACCGCCTGCACTTCTTTTGACTATCCCAATTACGAAGTGGTGGTGGCTGATGACTCCACGGACGAGACCCTTGAGATCTTAAAACAATGGCAGGGCCATCCCCGGGTCAAGATCCTGCACCGGGAAAACCGGGCCGGTTTCAAAGGAGCGGCTTTAAGGGAAGCGATGAAGATCCAGGACAAGCGGACCGAATTCGTCATTGTTTTTGACGCTGATTTCATCCCGTACCCGGACACCATCAAGCAGTTCTTGAAATACTTCCTGGTCAACGGTAACGGGAATGGGAACGGCAACGGAATTCATTCCTACAAAGACACCAACGTGGCCGCGGTCCAGGGCTACCAGTGGCATGTTTTGAACAAGAACGAGAACTGGATAACAAGGTCGGTCAGGACCGAATTCTCCGGCTCTTATGTCATTGAACGGCCGGGCATTGAACTGATGGGCGGCTTAAAGCAGATCGCCGGCTCGGTCTACATGATCCGGGCCGATGTGCTTTCGGCCTACAACTGGACCGATTCCATTACCGAGGACTTTGAGCTTACTTTGCGGATCTACCGGGACGGCTGGAAGGTCATCTTCACCCCCTACATCCAGGCCCCGGCCGAGTGCGTTTCCACCATCAAGAGACTGATCCGGCAGAGGATGAGATGGGCCGAAGGCCACACCAACAATGTCCGCCGGTATTTCTGGTCCATGCTGAAGTCACCTTACATGAGCCGCCGGGAAAAAGCGGAGTTTCTTTACCTGGCTCCGTATTACCTGCAGTCGGCCTTCCTGCTTATCGGTACGACCGCCTGGTTTATCTCAGACGTTATCTTGCACGCCCAGCTGCCTTTCTGGACCTCCTTGTGGGGCTGGTCATTGGTCTTCGTCAACCTCTTTGCCCTGCCTTTGCTTAACAGCATTGGCCTCTTCTTTGAGGAAAGCACGGAGCGGGATTATTTAGGCGCTTTCTCCTTTGTCGCTCTCTGCTACATCCTGGCTCCGTTCCAGGCTTTAGCCGCTATCCGGGGCTTGTTCAAGAAAGAAGGCGGCTGGTTTCGGACGCCGAAGTCCGGGCATATCACCGACCTCTACTTTAGGTCAAAATATCGGAGGTGGTTTAAATCACTCTTCCCGGGAAAAAGGAAAAAAGGGATCAAAGAAACGAGACCAAACACCCAATATCTTAAACTAGCGACTTCGCATTCTACTTTCCAAGACTTTAAAGTCAAGAGAAGAAAAGGATCAAGAAAAATCGCCAACGTCATCAGTCTCCTGTTGGTATTGGCCACTCTGGCCCTGCAGTTTATTTCCGCGGGAGTGCCTATACAAAATAATATTAACCCGGAAAATTTAAGGGCCGTTCAAACAAAATTTCTAGCTTTGGACCAAGGACAAAATCAGGACAATACCTTCGAAACCAGCGGAGTAAAAGAAATAGCCAAAGCCAGCGTCATCACCTCCACGGGTCAAACAAACGGCCAAAAAGAAAAAACATCCGGCCAAAAAAATGAAACCGTTGATTCTTCAGCTTTAACGCCGCCGGCCGGAAACAAAAACACGCCGGTCCCAGACCAGACTAATTTGCCTTCACCTGAAAAAGGCAATCTGGATACTATTCCGGTCATGGATGAAAATAATCCGAATACAATAAACACCCCCAGCGGTCCGGCCTTGATAAAAGATAGTTTGCCGGAAAAAGTAAAATTAGCGGTAAAAACTGCCTATGCCGATTGGCCGGAGGGCGAAGAAGAAATTGAGCTTCAAACTTTAAGAACTCAAAAAAGCAAGCAAATCTTAACCAGCGAAGGCCAGATCCGCCAGGAAATTGGAGACGCTCCTTTGCACTACGCGGACGCGGAAGGAAACTGGCAGGACATCAGCACAGAAATTAAACCGGTAGAAGGCTTCCAAATTACTTCAGCCGACACCTACCAATACGCCAACACCACTAATAATTTTCAGACTTATTTTAAGGCTGACGAAGCCAATCCCGAATATGTAAAATTTGAATATAAGGGAAAAGAAATTTCCTTCAGTTTGCCGGCCGCGGTCAGCTCTGAAACAAAACCGACATTAGAAAATAATATCATTACCTACCCTGAAGTCTATCCAGACGTGGATTTGCGCTACACGATATATCTTGATTCGGTCCTGGAAGAATATATCGTCAAAAACCGCGAGGCTCTGGCCAGCCTGCCGATTCTTGCCCAGGAATTCAATGCCGAAAATACCGCCTTTGCCCAGGAAGAGGATAAGCTGCAGTTTCGCGATAACCTAGCCGGGACCAAACTCTGGCATTTCCCAAAACCGGTAGTCTACGAATTAAATAACCAAGACGCGAGAAATTACGGTCTGCACCGGGAAGTGGAAAATCTAGGTGATAAATTTCTTTCCAAAAAAATCCTGGATCAGGAAAGCATAGACTGGCTTAATTCTTCTGACCGCCAATTCCCGGTAGTTATTGATGACAGCACGGTCGTTGATTACTCTGACACAAATTATCTGGACGGCCATGTTAAGTATGACGGCAGCACTTACACCACCGTTGACACTGATCCGGTTTTAATCGGGCAGAATACCACGCCGGATCCGGATGAAAAATATCGCGGCTTTATCAAATTTGATATCACGGATTTAAATGATTCGACGACCTATAATTTAGTCGGTTTATACGTCCGCTCCTATAATGCCCAAGCCAGCGGCGGCTACGTCGATTATACAGCCCTGCCTAATGACCCGAACGGCCGGGGAGCCAGCGATATTTACGCCGACATCGGCGGAGCCACCGTATATTACAACAATATTACCAGTTTCCGCAGCGCGACTGACATCACGCTTAACCTCGGGGCAACTGCTGTTTCAAACTTAAACAGCGCCCTGGCCGGCAACTGGTTCGGCGTGGGCTTTAAATCCGACGCCGAGAGCGCCGATTGGACCAGCTTCCGTTCCGAGGAATACGCTACAACCGCCCAGCGGCCAAGATTAGGCGCAATCTACGATGTCATTACCTCCGGCACTGGCCGTTATCTGGATAATATCAGGCGCAGTTCATTCTATGACCAGACAAACGGCAAATACTGGGTGATCATGTGCAACCGCGCCACCTCAACCGGCTACGGCTATTATTCTTCCGATGACGGCGCCACCTGGACCGAAGACACCGCTAATAGTGTTGCCTCCTGCAACTTTATAGACATTTGGTATGACGATGCCGCTAATAAAGTCTATGCCGTATATGCCACGACTAGTTATGACACGGCGGTAAATGTTGGCACAGTCAATGCTTCTTCTATTACCTGGGGCGGCGCTTCAACCGCCCATGACGGATCCAGTACGGATTACACTGGTTTTGAATCTATTACCCGCGATGCGGATGGCTATTGCTGGGTGGCTGGAAGACGCTACACCGGCAGCAATTACTACGCCGCGGCTGTGAAAAGCACAAACACCGGTTGTACGACCTGGGCCGCGGACACTACTGACATCAGCGACGCCAATTCTAATGCTAATAATAACTGGCCGGAAATCCTGCCCATTAGCAGCGACGGAGACGTCTATGCCATTTGGTCAGACACCGCCTATATTCACGGCCGGCGTTGGGATGATTCCGGCTCAACCTGGAACGCGATTGACGAAAATATTGCCGCCACGCTATCAAACAATGCTGGCACCAAGCCCAGCGGCGTGGTAGACAGCAACTATGACCTGCATCTGATTTACACGGATGATGGCCTTGATTTAAGTTATAAAAAATATGATGAAAGCGCCGCCTCCTGGGGTTCCGCCCTGGAAACTTATACCGGTACGGCTCTTACTGTCGGGGCGAGTTTAGACACCAGCACCAATGAAATATATGCCTCGGCTTTATCTTGGGATACTCAATGGGATAGTAAAGTTTATTACAAAAAATGCGATCTGGACAATGACTGCACCGTCATCGGCAATTGGACGCCCAACACCGCCGGGTCAATCAACAGCACGACAGGCCGATTCAATCTTGGATATATTAACTTCAGCTATAAAGCCAGCGGTCGGGTTTGGGTGATTACCGGCGAATTATCTACTTACTCCGTCGATATCCAGCATATTGTCATTCCCGAAGCGGTCTGGTTCTTTATTCCGGTTATTCCTTTCCTGCCTAAATTAGTCAGGAAATTAAAGAATAGTAAAGGTCGAAGATCCGCCCGAGGCGGAAAAAAGAAGAGGAAGTTTTCTAAACTTTTCTCGGTTTTTGGTATTAGAAAAAGAAAATAATGGACCCAAAGAATCTGCCAATTTTATTGAATATCAGACAGGTCTCCCATATCCTGGGTGTCCATCCTGACACTTTGCGTGATTGGGATAATACGGGCCGTCTGCCCGCCGTGCGTTTGGGTTCCCGCCGTGATCGGCGCTGGCGGCGCGAGGACATCCTCAAAATCATTAAGAAGGGTTTGAAATAATTATATGGATCTGAAGAATCTCCCAATTTTACTTAATATCAAACAGGCTTCCCGAATTTTAGGGATCCATCCTGACACTCTTCGTGATTGGGACAATTCCGGCCGTTTGCCGGCCGTCCGCTTGGGTTCCCGGCAGGACCGAAGATGGCAAAAAGAGAAAATATTGGCCTTGCGCCCTAAAATATAAATAATTATGAGCTTAGATAAATTTCCCCTCTATCTCAACATAAAACAGACGGCTGAAATTCTAGGCCTGCACCCGGATACTCTTAGAAATTGGGGTAATACCGGCCGGCTCAACGCTTTAAGATTAGGCAAAAGAGGCGACCGCCGCTGGCTGAGGGAAAATATTTTGGAAATTATTGAAAAAGGATTAGACTAATGCATTTTTTAAATAATAAAAAGAAACGCGCAAATCAAGATTCATCGGCTAATCACCAATAACCAAGATGCAAGAGACAAACAATATCCAAATTCCAATATTCAATAACTAAAACCTCTTTTCTCTAAGCGTTTGAAAATTGGGTATTGGATATTGAGATTTGTTTGGACAACTTGTTTCTTTTCCCTTGTATCTTATTCGCAAAATCAATCATTGACAAAAACTAAAAAATGTAATATTATTCTATTACTTTTGCCGCCATCGTCTAGCCTGGCCTAGGACACCACGCTTTCAATGTGGTAACTCGGGTTCGAATCCCGATGGCGGTACCAAAAAACCTTTTTCTCTTTTAGAAAGAGGTTTTTTATTCGCCGGAATAATAATAGAATGTAAATGTCCAAATAAAACCTCAGATCATAAATTCCAAATTACAAATAAATACCAATAATCAAATTCTGAATTTTAAAACTGCTGGCAGTTTCGGTCATTGAAAATTGGTACTTATACGAAGCTTGGTGCTTAAAATTTGGAAAATAAAACCATAATCAAACCTATGAAAATCCTGGCCCTCGAAACCTCCGGCGATGAAACCGACGCCATGTTTAGTTAACAGTCAAGGCTGACACTTTGGCCACTAACAACGGTAGAAATTGATGGCTGTAATTTTGTTGAAATTTTTCCATTGGCGTCAGGCCATTTAAGTATTTACCCAAATGGATCCGTTCATGATTGTACCAAT